>JBFLZI010000205.1:0-4212 GCA_040756315.1 Thermodesulfobacteriota bacterium
CGGATCATCCAGGACATAATACCGGTAATTGTGGTAATGAAGCTCGTCCCGGAGCTTCTGCACCCGGGCGGCGACTTCTTTGGGAGGCGTGCCAGGCGGCTGCTGCATGGATTGACCAAGGAGAGATTTATTGGGGGCGGGGGCCAGGGGCCAGTGGGCCCCTGCCCCCTCCCTCAAACCCCCTCCCCCAACCCCTTATGGGGTCATTAAGTTGGTCCGGCGCCGGCGGGGCTCAAAGCCCCGCCGGTACCGGGCCCCAAGAACGGGTTAAGAGAGGGGTATGAGGGGGAAAACTGGTTTGGAGCAGTTCGGGAACCGTCCCTACGTTCCTGGCCTCCCCACTCAAGTCAACCATCGTCATATTCTGATTAATATGTAGATATCATAGGCAGTTTTGCCGGTTTTCGCAAGGTGGAATGTTAGGATTACCAGGACAGGCAAAACTACTGGGGCGGGTTGGAGGAAGGCCTAAAACAGGATCTTCAGGAAAGGGGACCGAGTGCTTGGATGATCCGGAGGTGGGAGAAGTAAAGGAACGGCCGCGGCAAGGCTGAGCCACGGACGGCCTGACAACCGGGGTAGGCCTCTTAAAGGGACTTAAGAGGGTCTTTCTGACAAAAACTTGGGTTCCTCTTCCTCGGCCAGGGGGATGGCCCGGGCCAGTTCCCGGATGCGGGAGATGATTTCCAGAACCTCTTCCAGCTTCTGGCTGATCAAGTGCATCTCTTCGGCAAAGGGGCCGACTAAACGCTGATCCAGGATGAGGAGGTCCACCAAACCGGTCACTGCGGCCAAGGGTTGGGCCAACTCATGGAGGGAATGGCGGATGTCTTTGAGGATATCAGCAGGTTCCAGCGGTTCCATAATATCCCCCGGCTCTGGAATTTTACTGTTACATCAAGAAACAGTTAAAATTATTGCAAGAAATGAGCCAGCCTCTAAGGGACGCTGCCAGGCCGGGCCTTAACCCAGACAGGGCAGGCGCTGGGCAAGTTTCTCCGGGAAAAAAAGACCACTCTGCTTCGCGTCAAAAATATGACTAAAGAAGATATTTTGTCAGTCCCGGTACTTAATCCCGGGGTATGGCCAGCATACGCTCCACCGCTTGTAAGGCCCGCAATCGCACTTCCGGCGGAATGGCAATTTGATGACGGTTTTCCTTCAGAGCCGTGAGCACATCATCAAGGGAGATGCGCTTCATGTCCTCGCAGTAGAGGCGGGGCGAAGGGGAATAGAAAACTTTGCCGGGGTTCTCCTGTTGCATGGTGTAGAGGATGCCTCTTTCCGTGCCGATAATGAACTCCTGGGCCGAAGATTGGCGCACAAAGTTGAGCATGCCGCTGGTGCTGCGAATGGCGTCCGCCAGGGCCAGGACCTCGGGGCGGCACTCCGGGTGGGCCAGGAAGACCGCCTCAGGATGTTCCGCCCGGCAAGCCAGGACTTCCGCCGGAGTGAGGGCGTCATGAATGTTGCAGCAGCCCTCCCAATACAGCACCTCTTTCGAGGTATGCCGGGCCGTATAGAGGGCCAGGTTCCGGTCCGGCACCATCAATACCCGGGGGGTCGTCAAGGAATTGACAACTTTAATGGCGTTGGCCGAGGTACAACAGATATCGCTCTCCGCCTTGACCGCGGCGCTGGAATTCACATAAGTGACCACCGGCACCCCGGGCAGTTGGGCCTTGCGCTCCTTCAGTTGAGCAGCGTTGATGGTCTCGGCCATATAGCAGCCCACATCCAGGCGGGGCAAGAGGACCGTCTTGTCCGGGCAGAGGATGGCCGCGGTCTCCGCCATGAAATGCACCCCGCAAAAGACGATGACCTCCGCCGTGGTCTTGGCCGCGGTCATGGATAAGCCCAGGGAATCCCCCAGATGATCGGCGATATCCTGGATTTCCGGGGGCTGGTAATTATGGGCCAGAAGGATGGCCCGTCTTTGGGCCAGCCAGTGTCGGACTTCCTGTTGTAGAGGAGTTAACGGCATAATTTCTTTAAGTTTATCCTTTACTGGAACTCAGGCTGCTGCTTGGCTGCTTAAAGTAGTCTGAGAGGATACCCCACCACGGGGGCTGGGACCGCCTATGGGGAGCCCGGGCCCTCCCGCACCACCTGGACCCCGGGGGGCGGGGTGAAGATAAAAAAATCGGCGGATAGTTTGACTTCCAATTGAATCTGGGAAAAGGCAAAGCGGGTCTCTTCCCCCAGGGCATTGGTAAACTCCAAATTCTCCACCAGGTAGGTGCGGGGATTGATGGTCAGGGTGAGACGCTTAAGTTCCGCTTGAGACTTTTTGGGGATGAGGTCGATGATAAAATAGCTCCCGGCCTCCGGGGGACGGTGCCAGGAAATCTGAAAGTCCTGGGAGAACTGGCCCATCCCGGAGAAGAAGCGCATCACCAAATCAGAGCGCAAGACCTGGTTCAGGGGATAAATCATCACCAGATTTTCCTGGGGAATATAGCGCCAGACCTGGCGGCCATCCGAGATCCATTCTTCCTTCTGCACCGGGTGACTCTCGTACTGCCAGCGCATCCGGCAGGGCTTTTGGAAATACATCCAGCCCTCGGCTTTTTCCTCGGAGCCGGCCGTCCCCAGACGGGATTGCTGCTTAAACCAGGTCTTGAAACTCCCGGCCCGGTCATAGCGCGCCTGGACCTGGGCGATCACATCCTGTGGAGTCAGGGACCAGGACCACCGGGGAGATAAAACCAATAGCAAAGCGGTTCCTATCCCCAGGGAAATTGTCACCAGGATTTTTTTACTGAACATAATATTGTATATACCTTTTTTACTGAAGTTCAAGGAGCAAACCGGTTGGGGGTTAACCGGGTCCGGCCAGCCGACCAGTCAGCCACCCTACCCCCCAGTGAAGAAGGCGGGACCAGCGGTCCCGCCGTCAGCCAAGGCCCTTTCCCCTCCGGACCGGGGCGCTGGCCTCTCAGGTAAAAATACATTATAAATTAAACAATTTCCAGATTTACCATTGACTGGTCCAATTTATTGGGATAATTCCTGAAAGGTTTATGAAAACCCGAATCAGTGATTTTGACTATCCCTTGCCCCCGGAATTGGTGGCCCAATATCCCCTGCCGCAACGGGACGCCTCCCGCCTGCTGATCCTGAGTCGAGACCGGGGAACCCTGATCCACGCGGCCTTCAGCGACCTGCCCCGCTGGCTGGACCCGGACGACCTCCTGGTGGTGAATAATACCCGGGTCTTTCCGGCCCGCCTCCGGGGCACCAAGGCCAGCGGCGGCCAGGTGGAACTGCTCCTCCACCACCCGCCGGAGGCGGAGGGGGATATTGGGGGAGGGGGCCAGGGGCCGATGGCCCCTGCTCCCTCCCCCAAACCCCCTCCCCCAACCCCTTATAGGGGGAAAGAAGAAAGGTTAGAAGGTTCGGGGGAATCTACGCGGGTCCAAGCCACTTATCGGGGGCGGCTGAAAGTAGGGCAAGTTCTGAATTTCGGGCCGTCTTTGCAGGGGGAAATAACTTCGTTGCCGCAGCCGGGGGTGGCCGAGGTTTGCTTTTGGTCCGATAATGGCAATGTCTGCCAGGCAGTCCTGGCTCAGGGGGAGACGCCCTTGCCCCCTTATATCCGCCGGGCGGCGGATCCTTCGGACCAGGACCGCTATCAGACCATGTTTGCCAAAGAGCCCGGGGCCATTGCCTGCCCCACGGCGGGACTGCACTTTACCCCGGAGATTATCCAGGCCCTGACTCAAAAAGGTATTGATATCGTTAGCCTTACCCTGCACGTGGGCCTGGGCACCTTTGCTCCGGTGCGCCAGGCGGATTACACCAAACATCGGCTGCTGCCGGAATATTTTGACCTGCCAGCGGTTACGGCTGAACGGTTGAATCAGGCCAAGGCTCAGGGGAAGCGCCTGGTGGCGGTGGGTACTACCACGGTGCGGGTACTGGAATCTTGCGCCGGTCCCCAGGGTTTTACCCCGAAGCAAGGCTGGTGCGACCTCTATATCTACCCGGGCTACCGCTTTAAGATAGTGGACCGTCTGCTCACCAACTTCCACCTGCCCAAGTCCAGCCTGCTCTTGTTGGTGAGCGCCTTTGCGGGCAGAGACCTGATTATGGACGCCTACAAAGAAGCGATAAAAGAAAAATATCGTTTTTACAGCTACGGCGATTGCATGTTGATAATTTAGGATGGACGTGGGGGGAGGGCCAGGGACCTGAGGTCCCTGCCCTCCC
>JBFLZI010000206.1:0-4171 GCA_040756315.1 Thermodesulfobacteriota bacterium
GGAGGGGGTAAGGGCCTGTGGCCCTTAGCCCCCTCCCCCACAAAAACTCTCATCCAAAGGTTATGGTTATCAAAAGGTCGGGTCTTAATCTGCTGGCTTTGTTGTTTTTAGTCCTGTTGCTTTGGGGGGCGGGGCAGTGGGCCGGTGAGTATCAGGTCAGGTTGCTCAACAACGTGGCCATCTTTATCACTCTGGCGGTGGGTTACAACCTGGTGAACGGGGTGTGCGGGCAATTGCATTTGGGGCCCAATGCCTTTATTGCCATCGGGGCTTACACCGCGGCGCTCCTCTCCATGACCCCGGCGGAAAAGGCCCTGAATTTCCTGGTGACGCCGTTATATTGGCCTTTGAGCCAGATAGCCGCGCCCTTTCCGGTGGCCCTGCTGGCGGGGGGGCTGGTGGCCGGGGCCTTTGGCTTTTTGACCGGCTTTCCGGTCTTTCGGGTGCGGGGGGATTATTTAGCCATTGTCACTCTGGGTTTCGGGGAAGTGGTGCGGGTGGCGGCCAACAATCTCCAGGGGCTCACCAACGGGCCGTTGGGTCTCAAAGGACTCTACCCCTACACCAACCTCTGGTGGTCCTGGGGAGTGGCCCTGGTGACCGTGGCCGTGGTCACCGCTCTGGTTAAATCCAGTTATGGCCGGGCCTTGCAGGCCATCCGGGAAGATGAGACCGCGGCCCGGGCCATGGGCATCGACTCTTTCCGGCACCTCTTGCTGGCTTATACTTTGAGCGCCTTTTTCCTGGGGGTGGGGGGCGGTCTCTTGGCCCATCTGATCACCACCATCTCTCCCAGCCTCTTTTCCTTCTTCCTCACCTTCAACCTTTTGATCATCATCGTGGTGGGAGGTTTGGGGTCCACCACCGGCGCGGTCCTCTCGGCTATCCTGTTCACTCTGGCCGGGGAGTGGCTCCGGGTGGTGGAGGAGCCCCATACGCTCCTGGGGCTTGCCATTCCCGGCATCCCCGGCATGCGCCTGGTCATCTTTTCCTTGCTCCTCCTGGTGGTGATTATCTTTTTCCGGCGAGGGCTTCTGGGCCGCCGGGAGTTCTCCTGGGAGGGCTTGGGCCGTTTCCTCCAGCGTTCTTCCGCGCTAAATCCGAAGGATTCCCAGTGAGGCGGTTAAACCGGCGTCACCCTTAATCCGGTGGCCTACGCGGACCCAGGGACAAAAATAAATAATTGTCTTTAAGGGAAAAAATTGCATAATTAAAGGCGGTTAAGCCCTCCCCCCGAAAATTCTTAATCCGGTTGGAAAGATGGCCAGGTATTATCAGGTAAAGCGCATTGTTCCTTATATCAAAACGCCCCAGACCCTGCTGGTGCTGAGCTTTGCTCTGGTTATTTTAGTGGGCGCCTGCCTGTTGATGCTTCCCTATTCTCAGCAAGGGGGGCGGGTGGGGTGGGTGGACGCCTTGTTTACGGCCACCTCCGCGGTCTGTGTCACCGGCCTGATCGTAGTGGATACCGCCACGGCTTACACCCGCTTCGGTCAGGGGGTCATCTTGTTGTTAATCCAGGTGGGGGGGCTGGGGATCATGACCTTTGCCGCCTTAACCTTCCTGTTGTTGGGACGCCGTCTGTCTCTGGCTTCCCAGGCGGCCTTGCATGACACCTTTTTTCAGCGGGACCTGGGGCATGAATTCAAGACCAGGTTCTTGCAAATCCTCATCTTGACATTCTCCCTGGAATTTCTGGGAGGATTGCTGATTTTTCTAAACTTGATCTGGCGTCAGACCCAGCCTGGTGAGGCCCTTTTCTCCGCAATTTTTCATGCCATCTCAGCGTTTTGCAATGCCGGCTTTTCCATCTATACCGAAAACCTGGTGGGTTTACGTGATAGCCCGATAATCACGGGCACCGTAATGCTGTTGATTGTTTTCGGGGGATTAGGCCACACCGTCCTACATGAGCTGTGGCACTTCGGCAAAAATCGTTTGGTTAAAGGAGGCCAGGCCGGGATCCCCGGCCATCTGACCACCCATACCTGGGTGGTCTTAAGGGTCACCGGCTCTCTGATTCTTTTGGGCTGGGTGGGGCTGCTGATCTTCGGGCTGACGGCCCACGAGACCACCTGGGGGCTAAAATGTTCCGCGGCCCTGTTCCAATCCATCACGTCCCGCACCGCCGGTTTCAACACCGTGGATATCGGCCTGTTGCCCTTAGGTTCCCTATTGCTTTTGACTGTGCTAATGTTTATCGGCGGCTCACCGGGTTCGTGCGCCGGGGGTATTAAGACCACGGCCTTAGCCATTTCGGCGGCCGAACTCCGGGCCAGGCTCCGGGGGGAGCCCCAGGTAAAATTGCTGGACCGCGGGGTGCCCACCGACATCGTCTGGCGCACGGCCATTTTGCTGCGGTTGGCCCTCATCTGGAATCTGGTGGGTTTCTTACTATTGCTGTTCACCGAAGGCGGACGGTCGAACTTAGGTTTGCACGACGTCATCTTCGAACAGATCTCGGCCTTCGGCACGGTGGGGTTGTCCACCGGAGTGACGGACAAACTGTCGCTGGCCGGCAAATTATGGATTATCGCCACCATGTATGTGGGGCGATTGGGCCCCTTAACCCTGATGATGTGGGTTCTTCCCATTAAACAAGTCCGGGTGGGCTATCCGGAAGCCAAGGTGATGATCGGATGAAACGGAGAAAGCATTTCTGCGTCATCGGCCTGGGAGAGTTCGGCAGTGAGCTGGCCAGACAACTGGCTAAGGAAGGGGAGGTTCTGGCTTTAGATCGGGCCGAGGTCCCCATTGCCGCCATTGTGGACGAAGTGCAGCGGGCCTTGATCCTGGACGTGCGGGACTTTGCCAGTATCAGCGCCGTGGTTACTCCGGATTTCGATGAGGCCATTGTCAGTGTCGGGGAGAGCCTGGAACCCAGCATCCTGGCCACCCTGCATTTGAAGAGGATCGGCGTCAAACGCATCTGGGCCAAGGCCACCAGCCAGGACCACGCCACCATTCTTAAGTCCGTGGGCGCCAACGAAGTTATTTTCCCGGAGCGGGAGACGGCCCGCCGCCTGGCGGCCCAACTTATCAACCCCAACCTGTTGGACTTCATTCCCCTGGAAGAGGACTATCGGGTCATGGACGTGGCCCCCCCGGACGCCTTCTATGGCCATAACCTGAGGGAATTGGAACTGCGCCGGAAATACGGGGTCTTCGTCATCGCCGTTAAAGAGCTGGTGCCCATGCGATTTGTCTTTCTGCCCGATCCCGAATTCATCATCAAGCCCAGCGATATTCTGGTAATGATCGGCCGGGAAAAAGACCTGCTGCGCATCCGGGAGCTGCCCCGGCAGACTTGACCGGCCTCACGCCAACTCCAGTCCCATGAGCCTTCTTCAAACCCATCAATTGGGCATCCGCTTCGGGGGCCTCCTGGCCCTGGACTCCTTTAATCTGACCCTGCCCGAGGGTGGTTCTTTCGGCCTTATCGGCCCCAACGGCGCGGGCAAGACCACGGTTTTCAACCTCATCAGCGGCTTCCTCAAGCCCACCGGCGGCCAGATCTTTTTCCAGGGCCGGGAGATTACCGGCCTGCCGCCCCACCGCATCACCGCTTTGGGCATTGCCAGGACCTTTCAGAATATCCGACTTTTCGAGGACTTAACCGTCCTGGATAACGTGCTGGTGGGCTGCCACTTACGGGGCCGGGCCGCCTGGTGGGAGGCGGTGGCCCGCCTGCCTCGCTACGGGCGGGAGGCTAAGGCACAGATGAGCCAGGCTGCCGCTTTGTTGGAAGAGGTGGGCCTGAGGGACGCCTCCCGGGAACAGGCCGGACAACTCCCCTACGGACATCAGCGCCGCCTGGAGATTGCCCGGGCACTGGCCACCAAGCCCCGGCTGCTTCTCCTGGACGAACCCGCCGCGGGCCTTAACCCCCAGGAGACCCGGGAATTGCTGCTCTTTCTCCAGGAGACCCGGGAACGCCACCGGCTGACCCTGCTGATCATCGAACATAACCTGCGCCTGGTCATGGGACTATGCGAACACCTCACCGTCCTGGACCACGGCCTCACCATCGCCAAGGGGCCACCCCCGGAAATCCAAAAAGACCCCACGGTCATCCGGGCGTATCTGGGGAGGTGAGGAGAGGAAGAGAAATGTGGGGGGAGGGCCGGGGACCTGAGCACAGGCTGGAAGCCTGTGCTACTGGCCCTCCCCC
>JBFLZI010000207.1:0-4159 GCA_040756315.1 Thermodesulfobacteriota bacterium
GGTAAGGGTCTACGACCCTTAGCCCCCTCCCCCACTATGTTTCGATTATGTCTTTTGCGGAGCAAAGGACATAATCGATAAGGAAATTATAATATGGCAAAATTCAAACTGCAGTCTGAAGTAATGAAATATTTTGATTATCGGATGGCCATAATACAGGTTAAAGTTGGAGAGAACAATGAGGAGGCCTGGCAGCGCCACCTAATAGAAACCCCTGATGATATTTATGCGACCATAAGGGTTTTTAACTTTTAATTTACCGAAGAAAGATATTATGGAAGCGAATTTTTTAATAAAATAGAAAAATTAGCCTGCCATCAACTCAGCTTAGAGATCCATCATCAATCCCGCCGACAAAAGGCCAGGAGACCGTAAATGCTACCCAAAGACGTCAAGGCGATCTTCTCGGAATTTGACGCTTATTGTGAGGCGCTGGATAGAAATGGCTGTATCAGCTATCCGGTCACCATCTCCTGGACTAGGGCGGGGCGCCATTACGGCCGGCCCCTAGTGGTGATTCTGGGGGAGGGCCGCGAGGCCGGTGACCTGCCTCCCGGTGAATTACAGGTCCCTTGGGAGATTTTACACGAAGTTCGGCAGGTGGGATATCGCGCTCAGCCTCTCAGCGTGGAGGAAATCAAGGACTATTGGCGAGAGGCCGGGCGGTTGAGCGTCAAAAACCATTGGCACCCCGAGGCCCGCCTAGTGCAATATTAAATAACCTTAGCTTATTGTTCTGAGAAAGCTAGACTTTTCATGAACCCTTTTTTTTATGTTTTGGTTAAGTAGTTTTACTGCTAATCGATTACCGGTTAGCGAAATATTTTCCCAAAATTATCAATAAGCTTGGCAACTTAGGTTATACCGCCTCTTCACCGGGGGTCCTCATCACTATTATACCTGCCAGCGAAGCTAGTTCTCCTCCTCGCACCCTAGAGGGAAGAACCTTGAACATCCTTCTCGTCCAGCCGAGGTCCACCGGATTTATCGGCCAGATTTCCAGAAGTGGTAAGGCCGGCTTTGCCAGGGTGACTTTGACGACCATCGCCGCGCTCACTCCGCCTCAACATGAAATTGTCATCCACGATGCGCGTTTGAGCGAACCCGACTATGAGGGGAATTGGGATCTCGTGGGCTTTACCGGCATGACCTGTGAGATTCCCCACGTTTACCAGATGGCCGATGCCTTCCGCCGGCGGGGCAAAACCGTGGCCATCGGCGGCTATCATGCCACCGCCTTGCCCGAGGAGGCGGCCAAACACGCCGACATCGTTGTCGTGGGCGAGGCCGAGGAACTTTGGCAACAGATTCTCTTGGAGGTAGGAAACGGCGGGGCGGAACAGACTATTTATCAAAACGAGGCGCTGGTTGACATGCGGGATATGGCGATCCCCCGACGCCAGCTGCTCAACCGGGACATGTACTCCGTACTTACTACCATTCAGGCCACCCGCGGCTGTCCTTTTGACTGCGACTATTGTGCGGTGACGAAATTTTTCGGCCGCAGTTACCGCCATCGTCCGGTGGCAGAAGTCGTGGCCGAAATAAAAAGTCGGCCGGAAAAGCGCTGGATGTTTCTCGACGACAACCTCCTTCCTGACAAAAAATATGTCAAAGAGTTGTTTCGGGCCTTAATTCCCTTGGGAATCACCTGGGGTGCCCAGGCTTCCATTAATCTGACGAGGGATGCGGAGCTCATGGACCTTTATGCGAAAGCGGGAGGACGCTTTATTTTTATCGGTTTCGAGAGTATCTCCCCTGAGACCCTTAAAGCAGTCCACAAGGACATTAATCGGCCGGAAGAATACGCTGAGGGCATTAGTCAGTTACAGCGTCGCGGCATTACTATTATGGGAAGTTTTATGTTTGGCCTGGATGGCGACGATCTGAGCGTGTTCCGGCGCACCGTGGATTTCGTTAATGCCACCAAAATCGACGTGGCTCTTTACAATATACTCACGCCACTGCCAGGCACCAGGCTTTATGAGGAGATGGACCGCCAGGGACGCATCCACGATCGCGACTGGTCTCATTATGATGCCTGTCACTCGGTCATCCATCCCCAAGGGATGACCTCCGAAGAACTTCAGAACGGCTGGTATTGGGCCATTCGCGAAACCTACAGACTGCCCAACATCTTGAGGCGAATATTACGGCCTGGCTCAGGCTGGAAACACCGCTTGGCGGCATCTTATGCATATTTTCGCAAAGCGAAAAATTGTCCCTCGCCGCTCCACCCAGAGAAGTACAGCAATCCCTGTTAGAAGACTCCTCCCCCAAGCCTCTCCTTTAATTCCCCTGGCCTTGCTCCGGGATGCAGTTTATGTTAAAAAAAGCACAATCTCTAGAGAAACGAGATCGGGTTCACAGACAAATGTTACCCACCATACTTGTATCTTATTGATAAATATATTCTTTTAACCGAAAACCGAAAACCGTATAAAATGGCTCAGGTCCGCACCCGCTTCTCCCCCAGCCCCACCGGCTCCCTGCATCTGGGCGGCGCCCACACCGCCCTGTTTAACTGGCTCTTTGCCCGGCATCACCGCGGCGTCTTTCTGTTGCGCATCGAAGACACCGACCAGGAAAGGTCCGAAGAGCGCTTCACCACGGAGATTTTAGAGTCCCTTACCTGGCTGGGCCTGGACTGGGACGGCGACCTGGTCCGGCAATCCCAGCGGCTACCCCTCTATCACGACTATATCGAACGCCTGCTTCAAGCGGGCGCGGCCTACTGCTGCGATTGCGAACCCGCCGACCTGGAGGCCCGGCGCCAGGCCGCCCTGGCCCAAGGGAAAAAGCCCAGATACGATGGGGCCTGCCGGGAAAAAGGTCTTGAGCGGGGGCCTAACACCGCGGTGCGTTTCAAAACTCCCCCCACCGGGGTCACCCACTGGCAGGACCAGATCAAAGGCCCCATCGCCTTTGACAACCAGGAACTGGACGATCTGGTGTTGCTCCGGGCCGACGGCGTCCCCACCTATAACTTCGCGGTGGTGGTGGACGACCTCACCATGGCGGTCACCCATATCATTCGGGGGGACGACCATATTCCCAATACCCCCCGCCAACTGCTGATTTATGCCGCTCTGGGAGCCACCCCGCCCCTCTTCGCGCATATGCCCCTGATGCTGGGCAAGGACCGCGCCAAGCTCTCCAAGCGCCACGGCGCTCTCCCCATCCTGGCCTACCGGGAGCGGGGTTTTCTGCCCCACACCCTGATCAATTATCTGGCCCGCCTGGGTTGGTCCCACGGCGACCAGGAGATTTTTTCCCTGGAAGAGTTGGTCCGGTATTTTTCCCTAAAGCATGTAGGCAAAGCCCCGGGCATCTTTGATGAAGAAAAACTCCTGTGGCTCAACGGCCACTATCTTAAAGAGACGCCCGCCCCGGACCTGGCCCGGGCCCTGATTCCCTATCTCGCCCCCCTGGGCATTACCGACCCGGACCCGGCTTATTTGGCCCGGGTAGTAACCACCTTGCAGGCCCGGACCAAGACCCTGGTGGAGATGGCCGACGCGGCCCGCTTCTATTTTCTGGACCCCCGACCCTACGACCCCCAGGCCGCGAGCAAATTTCTCACCCCGGAGAACGGCCCTTTGCTTACCGAGATTGCCGGCCGCATCCAAGCCCTACCGGACCTGGAGGAAGCCGGCCTCACCCAGATGCTCCACGACCTGGCGGCCTCGACCAACCGCAAACTGGTGAACGTGGCCCAACCCCTAAGGGTGGCCCTCACCGGCAAGACCATCAGCCCCGGCCTCACGGAAATTATCCCCATCCTGGGAAAGGCAGAGGTCCTCAAAAGAATCAGCCAGGCCCTAAATTTTCTGAAAAAGTGACTTTGCTTTACCCCTAAATTACATTAAGATACGGCCAGTTAAGGAGGAGGCAACGGATATGGCGGAACAGGGACAGAATTACCGCAAAAAACAGGCGGTCCTGGTCATACTGGTATTTATCTGCATCGGCGTCGCCTTTGTCAGCCACAGCGCCGCGGTGGCCGTGGGGGCCATCCTGGTCTCCTGCGCCATTTGTTTTTTGGCCGCCAAAATGCAACCGGAAAAAGCCCCGGACGAACACCATCATCATTGAGGGACAGGTTAATTTGGGGGAGGGGGCTAAGGGGCACAGCCCCTTACCCCCTCCCCCAATCCCC
>JBFLZI010000208.1:0-4094 GCA_040756315.1 Thermodesulfobacteriota bacterium
TGTGGCCCCGCCTGCCACAGCCCCCTTAAAGGGGGTTGGGAGGGGAGTTTGAGGGGAGGGCGGGGGAGCCACTGCTCCCCCGGCCCTCCCCTCAAAACTACCTCCTCTCACAAACCGCAGTCTCCCCGGGGCCGGGGCTGCAGACGTCGTCTTCGAAGCAGGTTTTGGAGAAGTCGGCTTCCAGGGGCAGGGGGTATTCCCCGGTGAAACAGGAGAGGCAGAAGTTGTCGTGATTCATTTGGGTGGCGGCCACCATGCCGTCCACGCTCAGGTAGCCCAGGTAGTCCAGGCCCAGGAAGTCCCGGATCTGGTTCACCTGTTTCTGGGAGGCGATGAGTTCCCCTTTTTGGGAGAAGTCGATGCCATAGAAGCAGGGGAAGCGGGAGGGGGGGCAGGAGACCAGGAGGCTCACTTCTTTGGCCCCGGCTTCCCTCAGGCTCTTGATGCGGGAACGGGTGGTGGTGCCCCGGATGATGGAGTCTTCCACCACCACCACTCTTTTGCCTTTGAGGATTTCCCGGACCGGGTTCAGTTTCACCCGGACGGAAAAATCCCGCATGGTCTGGGAGGGTTGAATAAAGGTGCGGCCCACGTAATGGTTGCGGATGACCCCCAACTCAAAGGGGATGTTCCGGGCGGTGGCGTAGCCCAGGGCCGCGTAGGTGCCGGAGTCCGGGAAGGGCATGACCAGGTCGCCGGAAAGGGGATGCTCCCGGGCCAGGGCCGCGCCCAGGCGCTTGCGCACCGCGTAGACGCTCTGGCCGAAGATCTGGCTGTCGGGCCGGGCGAAATAGATGAACTCAAAGACGCAAAACCGGGGTTGCTCCGGGGGGAAGGGTTTGTGGGAGTGGAACCCGGCTCCGTCCAGGACCACGATCTCCCCCGGCTCCACTTCCCGCCAATAGTCCGCCTGGACCAGGTCCAGGGCGCAGGTCTCCGAAGCAGCCACCCAGGCGCCGTTCAATTGCCCCAGGCACAGGGGGCGGAAGCCCCGGGGGTCCCGGGCGGCGATAACCTTGTCCGCGGTGAGGAGCACCAGGGAATAGGAGCCCCGAAGCTCTCCCAGGGCCGCGCTCAGGGATTCCAGGAGGTCGTCGCTTTTGTGCCGGGCCATCAGGTGGACGATGACTTCCGTGTCCATGGTGGACTGGAAGATGGAGCCGTCCGCCTCCAGGCGGCTGCGGATTTCCCGGGCGTTGGTCAGGGTGCCGTTGTGGCCGATGGCGATGCTATGGCCCCGGTGTTGCACCACAAAGGGCTGGGCGTTGATGAGCAGGGTGGAGCCGGTGGTGGAGTAGCGCACGTGGCCGATGGCCAGGTCGCCGGGAAGCTGCTCCAGGACCTGCTGATTGAAGACTTCCGGCACCAATCCCAGGCCCCGGTGCTGGCGCACCCGGCAGCCGTCCCCGGTGACGATGCCGCAGGACTCCTGGCCCCGGTGCTGGAGGGCATAGAGGCCGAAGTAGCTTAGCCGGGCCGCGTCCGGGTGGCCGTAGATGCCGAAGATGCCGCAGTGTTCCCGGGGGCGGTCGTCCTGCCGGACGATCCGGTTTTCGGTTTCCGGTTTTCGGTTTTCGGTTAAGCTCATCAGCCAATCCCCCCGGGGGGATATACTCTGCTCAAGATATTTTCTAGATTAAATCATTCCACAAAAGAAATCGATCACAAATTGCCAAGAAACTATTGCAAAACCCCTGCAGTGCCCTAAATGTCATTCTGAGCGCAGCGAAGAATCTCGTATTTTGATAAATTGAGATTTTCGTTCAGGATGACAGGAGAAACAGGTTCTGCAATAGCTTCTGGTATCTATAGCCGCAGGCTTTAGCCGGCGTAGTTTCTATCAAAATTAAGCATTGGTGTCACCGGCGTCTCGCCGGTGCTTTTTCTGCAGTCCCAAGCAGGAGTTTAAGAACAAGGAAATATTTACATTCCCAGCTCCTTTCTGATCCAGGAGGTGTCGTATTCCTTGTTACTACTATGATGATACTCCAATGATCTCAATAAATCCTCCACCCGCCGTCGCCCCACTTTTGTAGTGATCGCCTTCCTGGGAGTTTTGCCCCCCAGGGCTGGCAGGGGGCTGTCCAGCCATTTTTGATAATGCTGGTCCAAGACATCTTTCAAGATTGCCTGCTTGATTTCCGGGGGGATTTCCGAGGCGGCGTCTTCCGTCATCTCGCCGGGATGCTCCTCCCACATTTCCTCCAAAGTCTTGACCATATCCTCCCGGTGCTGAACCAGACCGCCCAGCACCCGTTCCAGGCGCTCCTTGCCGATGGCAAACCGCTTTTCCCCCTTGGCTGCCAATATTAACTGATTCGGTTCCAAGGTCACGCTCCCAAGAATTCGTGCGCCCTCCTGTCCCGGCCCCGGGGTGAAAAAGGAATCTATCTTATGGCCTGATTGGCGCAAAACTCTTTTGATTTTGCGGACTGACTTCCCCTTCTCCAGCCATTCGAAAGTAATTTTACTGGTCTGTCCCCGGGCGTCCTCCTCCCAGTCGGATTCCTCAAAATCCTCCTGGGACGCCAACCTGGAGATGGCTTCCGGTAAATTGGCCAGATCATAATGGGCTTCCCAGAAGGTGAGTTCTTCGCCGCTGGAAGTCATGATTTGGGGCCGACGAGGGCTAACCTGCAGGGTCAGGAATCGCTGGTGCAGCATAAATCCCATCTGCCGGAGGAAGTCCGGCAATTGCGCCCTGTGATTAATCTTTCGGTATAACTTGAACCCTTCCATTACCAGGGAATGGATTTCTTCTTTGTCTTGCGGCGGTTCTTTGCTGGCTACGCCGGAGGCCTGCCATTCATCCAGCACTTTGACTTTTCTCAGGGTGAGCAGTTCCCATTTCCGGGTCTGACGTGACAGGCTTACATCGGAGATGAAACTCTCTTCGCCGGTGAAGATATCTTCCACCAAGGCTCCTTGTTCCGGCTTCACCTCCTTGACTTGATAGACCGAAATATGGGGGTCCTGCCAATCTTGCAAGACTTGCATCTCCTCGGCGGGAAGAAGGGGTTTGCTTTCCAGAAAGAGCTGGATCACCGGGCGGTCGTGCGGGGGGATGGGAAAGTCATGGACGAACCATTCCAGGAAGGTGGGGAACCAAGCCTCGTCCATCTCAGGGGGGTCCAAGTCCGGGTCCAGGGTTCGCCAGTAAAGTTCCAAAGCCTCCTCGAGATAGCGGTCGTGCCCGGATTTTTTTGCAAACTTCAAGATCCCGGCGCGCAAAGAGTCCGCCACTTCCAGGCAACGGTCATGGTAAGTCGGCTGACTGCCCTGATTTTCTGATTCTTTCGGGAGGCAACACTTCTTATACTTCTTTCCGCTTCCACAAGGACAAGGGGCATTCCGGCCTATTCCACTCATGCAGGCTCCCTCCTGCAATAAAGGTATTGATTAGTGGTGGCCCAGGCTTGCGGCCTGTGCTTTTTTATAATTTCAACTGTCTGTCTCCGAAAATGCCTGTTGCAGGGCGCGTCTTACGCGCCAAAAATGGTGCGTGAGACGCACCCTACATTAATCTTCATGATTTTGGGTGTTCCCTTGTAACATGAAGGGCTGTTGGGGAACGCCCTTGTTGTCAAACCTCCTGGTTTGGAGTCATGTCGGGCGGGCAATGCCCGCCATTATTGGTGCGCAGTGCGCACCCTACATGACCATCTTTTTCTTCAATCGAAATAAGGCGAGGGGGCGCGGCAACTGGTAGTCCTGATAGTGCGACCGTCGACAGCCACCAGGGCCAGTCACAATTGCCGATTGCCTCCAAACCCCTAGCTGGCAGGGCTTGGGACTAGTTACGACGGCCTTAAACGTCCCAAGTAATCCTAACCCTACTAGGTTTTGAAGCGCGCCTCCCCGTCAAGTAGGCTGTGATCTTTTTGATCACGTTGACCACCTCCTCTCCGAGGATATTATCCCGCAATCTTATTTGAAGCACAGGCTGGAAAGCCTGTGCCACCAAAACTTTATTTTTCCATGCTCTAGGTTAAAAACCTTCGCCTTTAGGCGAAAAGCTTTAGCCCGTCTGGGTTAGCGTTGTGGTAAGATCGCGCATGGGAGGGACCCATGAGCGATGAATACCGGAAAGGGCC
>JBFLZI010000209.1:0-4030 GCA_040756315.1 Thermodesulfobacteriota bacterium
CCGCAGATGGGGGCCTGGTAAGTCGAGGCCCAAAACCTCGACTTACCAGGCCAAATCGAGACCAGAAGAGATTGGTGGTGAGGCTAGGAGCCTGTGCCCTAAGCCTCTTCCCCCAACGTTATTGCGAAAGCCCTTGCGAAAGACGGGCTTAGGCCATATATTTAACTTAATAGCTTGTGGAGAAGGGAGGTGAATTAAGGATGTGTTGCCATAGCAAGGACAAGCATGAACATGAGCATTCCCATGCGGAAATGACTCATAGCCACGAAGGCCATCATCATACCCATCCGGCGGAAGTGCATACCCATGAGCATTGCCATGATGACGGCCACCATCACCACGAACATAAGTGCTGTCATTAAGGGAAAGCCACTAGTCCGACCATAGGAATAAAGCCACGAAGGCTGATCCGGGTCTGAAGACCGGGAGAAAGATTCGTGGCTTTCCCTTTTTCCGGACACTTGTTCATGGGCCCTGAGGTTGCCGACAAATTAAGAAAAGCCCTAAAGCGGGCAGCGCCCGCCATCGCTTTCAAAAAAGGTGGACAGTGCCCACCCGGCACGACAGCACGGCCTCACTGCCGGTGATCTTTTCCCCGCCAGAGGCCGGTGCCACTAACCGCCTTCCTTTTTTTCACCTTTGCAAAACCCCCCTTTTTGCCGTATAGTTTCTTCGAGGAGTGAGGCGGGCTTTTTGTAGCCGCTGGCTTTACCGTGAAAGTCCTCGCCGGCGCGGGTTGAAAATCCGCCTCCACCAAAGAGTTTCATTTTCGGGGGTGACTAAAATCAACCCCGGGGGGGTCAGCCGACGGCGGCAGGAGGACCCCAAGCAGTCAAGGCGCCGGCCAACGGCCCCTAATCCTTGGGGGTCACAAGGGGAGATCAACCGGTTGAACCGCCGCGCCCGGCGGTTCAGGCGCCGCCGCGGGCGGCGGCGCCTTATCCGATGAAACCCGGCGACAACCATTAAATCAGTCCATGACCGAACCCGAACCGAAAGCCACACCCCAGGCTCAGACCCAGGCGCCGTCCCCGCCCCCCCCGCCGGGCCCCGGAGAAATCTGCCCTCCCTGTCCCCCCGGGGAGGACCGGGCGGATTTCCCTACCCAATTCGCCCGGCTCTTTTTCGGGGTCATTACCCTGTTGGTCCTGTATTATTCCTATGAAATCATCAAGCCTTATCTCATCGACATCTTTCTGGCCCTGGTACTCTTCTTTACGGCCAAACCCCTCTACCGGGGCATAACTCGATTAGTGTGGGGGCAGCGCGCCGTGGCTTCGGCCCTGACCTGCCTGATCCTGGCCCTGGTGATTCTCATCCCCCTGTTCACCCTGGTGAGCATCATCGCCAATCAGGCCCTGGAGTTCTCCACGGTGGTGCGCCAGGGCATCCAAAGCGATCATCTCTGGCAGTGGGTCAATCTCAAAATCAATGCCTTAAAGGGTTACCTCACCCATTTGAACCTGCCCCTGCCTCCGGAACAGATCAAGTTGGAGGCCATCATCCAGACGGTCCTCACCCGGGCCAGCGAGTTTATCTATACCAACGCCATCGGTCTATTGAAAGGTTTCACCTATCTCCTCCTGGACCTGATCCTGGTCCTGTTCATCGCTTTTTTCATGTTTGTGCAAGGAGACGACTTTATCGAGGAAATCAAGAAGCTCTCCCCCCTGGACGCCTCCCATAACGAAGAGATCTTTAGGGAGATGGAGACCACCATCAAGGCCACTCTCTGGGGTACGGTGGTGGTGGCCTTTATCACCGGCATCTTGGGGGGGGTGGGGTTTTTTATCTTCGGCGTGCCCCAACCGGCCTTCTGGGGCACGATGATGGTGCCCGCGGCGGTGGTGCCGGTGGTGGGCAGCGCCCTCATTTGGGGGCCGGGCGTGCTTTACCTGCTTTTCAAGGGACACCTGGCCCTGGCCCTGGGCTTGCTGGCCTGGTGCGTGGTGATCATCGGGGCCATTGACAACCTGGTCAAGCCCCTGGTGATGCGGGGGTCCCGCTCCACACCTTCCATCTTTATCCTGTTCAGCATCCTGGGGGGCATCTCTTATTTCGGCATGATCGGCTTTATCCTGGGGCCCCTGGTCCTCTCTTTTCTTCTCTCCCTGCTGCGGATTTATCAAAAGACCATTCTCACCCTGCAACCCTATCCGGCCCCGACTCCCCTGCCGGAAAAAGAAAAACCCGTCGCCCCGGCCGGCGACGGGTCTTGAGGTTGAGGAGGTTGGGGGAGGGGGCTAAGAGGTTTATTTTGGGGCGAAAAGGCGAAACGGGGAAAAGGCAAAAAGTGTTTGAAGTTATGTAGAAAAATCCTCTCTTTCCCTTTTCGCCTCTTCGCCTTTTTCCCTGTTTCCCCTTCTTATATTCCTGGCTCTCCTCCCCCACAAATTACTCTTTAGACCGCGCTGCGTAACTCCTGTTTCAGGGCGGCTAGGTCCAATTCCCCCCGGGTGACCGCGGCCCGGCTCTCCAGTTGTTCCAGCTCCTGCTCCACCAATTCCCGCTCCAGGTGGCGGTCTTCATGGATGAACTGGCAGTATTCCTCGAAAAATTCCTCTTTCAGCTCCGGGGAAAACAGTTGCTCCTGGCTCAGCCGTTCTTCCAAGGCCAGCAGGTTGTCCAACATATAAAAGTAGATGGCCCGGGCCTCGGCCAGATGCCCGCTTTGCGCCAACCGGTCGGCCCAGGCCTGGGCCCGCCGGAGCTTATTCTCCGCGTCGGCGGGGTCCATAGAGTCGGAAGCCACATCTTCCATAATATGGTCGATGGATTCCAGGATCTCTTCCAGACCCTGCCCTTCTTCCTTGAGAACGCCTCGCACTTCGGGAACTCTGTCGGCCAGGTCAATAATGATCTCCACCAGGTCCTGCTTGGAATACTTTTTCAGCCGTTCCTTCAGGTCGGCCCGGTTTAAAAATCTCCCCGGCTCCTCTACCCAGGCCCACAGCAAGGCCAGGACATGATCGCAGATTTCGCCTCTCTCCGCCTGGGAGCAAGGGCACATAAAGGATAGTTGATCGTCTTTAATCTTCGCTTCTACCTGATGCACTTCCTCATCCCAGACCACTCCCAGGATGCGATCCGGTAGGGCATAGCCATGTTGCACCTGTTGTTCTTGCACCAGTTGCCGGGCCCGGGCCACCGCTTCGGCAGTGCCGATCTGACCCAGGGTTTGGGCATTTAAGTCTTCAAATCTCATAGAAAAGGCCAACTTTCTTTAATCTTATCTTAAATTTACCACATCCCAGGGACATGGCAACCCAATACTAACTTTTTTCTGGGGCCGGGGAAAAAAAGTTTAGCGGAGATAATATTCCTGGCTCAGCCGGTAAAGATCATTCAGGCAGGCTTGCAAATCCCGGCGGCGCTGCTCCAGGGCAGCCCCCCGGTCCTCCGGCGGCACCTGGAGAAGCTCAGCCGACAAGAGGGCAATGCGGCTAAAAGGCAGGGGGAATTCAAAACGGTCCCAGGTATTCAAGGTAAGCTTGCGGCTGGCGGCCACCGCCAGGGGGAGAATGGGAACCTGGGCCTCCCGGGCCAGGTAAAGCACGCCCTTTTGCACTTCCCGGGCCGGCCCCCGGGAGCCGTCCGCCACTATCCCGGCGCTATGACCCCGGCGGAGATAAGTGGCCAGGGCTTGCAAGGCCTTAACGCCGCCCTTTTGCCGGGACCCGGGAATGACAATGAATCCCAGCCCCCGGGCCACCTGGGCAATGAACTCCCCATCCCGACTGGGACTGGCCATTAACACCAGGGGGGGCAGGTGACTGTAATACTGCCGGGAACAATAGAGGGGAGAGAGGAGATGGCAATGCCAGGCGGCAAAGATCACCGCCCGCCCGGAGGCCTGCACCTCTTTGACCTCCGGCGCGGCCTTATCTTCAATGGCACAGGTGCCCAGGGAGAGCTGAATAAATCTCCGGGCCAACACCGGACCCCACCGCCGCCAGAGCGGATGATCGAAACGGAGCTTCATGGGAGATGGATTTTTGGGGGGAGGGGGCTAAGGGCCACAGGCCCTTAC
>JBFLZI010000210.1:0-4029 GCA_040756315.1 Thermodesulfobacteriota bacterium
TAGAGCAGCAAGAAAAAGCGCTGCCCAAAGATGTTTTCACCATTTCGGAGGAGCAATCGGGTTCAGCCGAATGACCGACTTTCAGTCGTCTTAAAATCTACCTGCTTTAGCAGGTAGTGGTTTAATTTCTAATAATTTTTCACATAAAACTAGCCTACGATATTTCTAGAAGGCAATGATTGAAAATACTCTTTTTTATAGGGGAAAATACTCAGATTTTCATTAAAAGCAGTTTAAAGGGAAGGAATCTCGGATTATCGGCTAACCCAAAGTGATGGTGATATAACCCCGGCGGATGGCGTAGCGCACTAAATCCGCGGTCTTCTTTAAGTTCAATTTCCTCAAGATATTGGCCCGGTGGTTCTGCACCGTCCGGAAACTTAGAAATAGTCGGGAGGCGATCTCTTTGCTGGATTTTCCCTCGGCAATCAAGGTGAGAATCTCGATCTCCCGGCCGGTGAGGGGATTGGGTGAGGGAGGCTGAGGTGTCTTCCTGAGATTCTGGATATACAACTCCGCCAGGGGCTGAGCCAACTGCAGGGAGAGATAAATGCCCCCCTGGCGAATGGTCTTTATCGCGGCCGGGAGTTCCAGGAGCGCCTCTTCTTTGAGAAGACAGCCGTCCGCCCCCATGCCGAAGGCAAGCTGCAGAAATTCTTTTTCCCGGCGGCTGGTCAGGACCAACACCTTCAGGTCTGGGTCGCTGGCTTTCACCCGGCGAATGGCTTCAAATCCGGGAAGATGCGGCAGGGTAAGGTCCATGATCACCATTTGGGCCGACAGACAGGGCAATAATTCCATGAGTTCCAGACCGTTCCCCACTTCCGCCACCACTTTCAGGTCGCGGCTGCCGCCGATGATCTTCTTTAATCTCTGACAAATGGCCGTCTGGTCATCAGCCAGAACAATGCGGTAAGAAGACATCCAGGCCCTCCTTCCCCCGGGGGTTGCCGGTAATCCCAGTTCGGTGAGAACAGACCTGACCCCTTCCCCAGGTTGGTCAGTCAGGGGCAGGAGGAGCTGCCTGAAGAAGTTCCTGGGCTACCAAGTTTAACAGACCCCAAACTGCGTCCAGGTGCCAGAACCGGTCCAGGTGAGCCGGGACCGTGAAGGTAACCTGGGGCGGGAATTCCTCATCCCCTTGCCAAAGAATCACTGCCACCACCAGACCGGGAAAGACCGGGAAAGCCCAAGCGGCGTCCCCGGCTCCCCGCTTCTCCCCGTGGAGACGCTCCCCCGCGGCCAAAAAAGCCGGCAGGTCCCGGCCAAAACGGTTTTCCAGGGGACCTTGGGGAAGACCGTGGTGGCCCCGGAAAAAGGTGGCCCCCCCGGCCAATTCCAGCGGGCTGATAGGCCCCCCCAAGGCGGCGGGGTCCAGATACAATAGATAGTGGAGGGTGGTGAGACAGACCCGAAACCCCGGGTCCGTCTGTTCTTCCCCCACCACCCTGATCTGCCGGAGTTCCGGGTCCACCAACAGTTGTCCTTTAAAAAAGGGCAGCCGGTAACGGCCATTGACGTGTGTGGCCCCGGTGCGCCGGGTAATTTCCTCCGGATGCAGCCGGCTCAATTCCAACCAGAAGGCTTCACTGACATCCCGGCATTTTTCGTAAGCCATGCCTGGCTCCGGGGTAAAATTGATCTAAGGCGCCTGAAAATGTGCTTGGAGATGGGCAGAGGACCTGAGGTCCCGCCGGTCTCCCACCTCAATTTGCCCAGTCCTGGACTCGTTTTGTTGTTGCCGGACTAAAAAGTTATTATGATAGAATTTTAGCACAGTCCCGGCAGGTTAATATACCTTGTATTGCTTTGATGTTTACCTGCCTGGCATAATTTTTTCCGAGCCACTCCTTCCCAGGGTTTGATATAAATCTCTTTTAAAGGAAATATCGGCAAAATTCATGAAAAATTTTTTCTACCCCCAAAGTCTCGCGGTTATCGGCGTTTCGGAGAATCCGGCTAACCTGGCCAAAGGCATTGTGGCCAATCTCCTGGATTGCGGTTATCAAGGCAGAATCTTTCCCATCGGCCCCCGGGGGGGCCAAATCTTCGGCTTGCCCATCCTCTCCCATATCCGGGAGCTTCCCCAGCCGGTGGACGTGGCCGCGATTCTGACCCCCGCCCGCTTTGTCCCCCAGGTAGTGGCGGACTGCGGCGAGCTGGGCATCTCCCGGGTAGTGGTGGAATCCGGGGGCTTCAGCGAACTGGGGAAGCAGGGCCGGGCCCTGGAAGAGGAAATCCGCTCCTTGATTAAACAATACGGCCTCAGGTTGGTGGGCCCCAACGGTCTGGGGGTGATGAATATGGAGATCGGCCTGGCCCTGCCCTTCTCCCAGATGCGTCCTTTGCCCCGGAAAGGCAAGATCTCCATCATCTCCCAGAGCGGCGGCGTGGGCATGCACGTCATTGCCTGGATGGCCCAGGAAGGCCTGGGGGTCAATAAATTCGTCAGTCTGGGCAACAAGCTGAACGTGGCCGAAAACGAAGTGCTGGCCTATTTCCTCCAGGACCCCGGCACCCAGGCCGTTTACCTCTATCTGGAAGGCCTGGAAGACGGGCGGGAATTATTAAAAGTGGCCCGGCAGGCAAAAAAACCCATCTTCCTCCAGGTTCCCAACGTTGGCGCGGAAACCGCGGCCATTGCCTGGTCCCATACCGCGTCCCTGGCCTCGGATGACCGGGTGGTGGACGCGGCCTGCCGCCAGGGGAACATCATCCGCATCAAAAGTCAGGCCGATTTTCTGGTGGCCGCCAAGATGGTGGGGCAGGCGCCGGTTAAGGGAAAAAACCTGGTGGTCCTGTCCCGCAGCGGCGGCGAGGCGGTGATCGCGGCTTACGCCTGCCGGCAATGGGGTTTTAGGCTGCCGCCCCTGTCCACCACCATGGCGGATTTTATCCATGAAAGCTCCCGCTCCAAGATCATTAAGCCCACCAACCCCATTGACCTGGGCGATATCTTTGATTTCTCCGTATATTCCCGAGTCATGGCGGACCTGTGCCGGGACCCGGAAGTGGACGCGGTGCTGGTGAATTACGGCCCGGTTTACGATCCGGAGCGGGCCGAAGCCTGGGAGATGGCCCGCCACCTGGTGGAGCAGGCCCGGACGGCAAAGAAACCTCTGGCCATCACCGTTTGCGCTTCCCTGGAGGAGGAGGAGTATTTCCGGGAGACCCTGGGAGTGCCGGTGTTTCATTTCCCCGGCCAGGCTGTGCGCGCCCTGGCCTATAGCCGGGATTGGTATAAGGCCGCCGCCCAAGAATCCAGTGAGCCGGCCCCGGCTTTTCCTCAAGACCGCATCAACCTCCTTTTGGCCCAGGCTACGGTTGACCGATTACTACCCATGGCCGAGGCCTTGTCTCTTATCGATGCTGTGGGACTGCCAGTGGCGTCCTGGCACGCCGCCGGCACCCCGGATGAGGCCCGGAGCGCTGCGGATAAACTGGGCTTCCCGGTCTGCTTGAAGCTGGCCGCGCCTTCACTGGTGCATAAAACCGAACTAGGGGGAGTTATCTTAAACCTGAAGAACGCCGCGGCAGTGACGGATGCCTTTGAGCAACTGGCCGCCCTGGCCCGGGAAAAATTGCCCCCCTCCGACCCCTGGCAGGTACTGGTCATGGCCCAAATCCAGGGCGGTGAGGAAGTCATTATCGGCGCCCGCCGGGACCCCTCCTTCGGCCCGGTCATCGCCTTCGGCGCCGGCGGCATCTGGACCGAGGTCCTGGAAGACATCTCCCTCAGAATTGCCCCCATCAGTGTGGCCCAAGCCCGGGAGCAGATTCTGGAAACCAAAATCGGCCGGATTCTTAAAGGCCTCCGGGGACGGCCCCCGGCAGACCTGGAAGCCCTGAGCCGGGCACTTAGCACCCTGGCCCACCTGATGCTGCAGTTTCCCCAAATCCAGGAAGTGGACCTGAACCCGGTGCGCACCTTCCCCGGCCAACCCGGCCTCCTCACCCTGGACGCCCGGGTGCGGGTGGAATAAAGGAGAAAAGCGTGGGGGGAGGGGCAGGGACCTGAGGTCCCTGCCC
>JBFLZI010000211.1:0-4019 GCA_040756315.1 Thermodesulfobacteriota bacterium
TGAGGGGAGGGCGGGGGAGCCACTGCTCCCCCGGCCCTCCCCTCAAAACAACATAAATCTACCCGCCCAGGATACTCCAGAGGAGGCCGGCGGTCAAGCTGGCAGTTAACAGGGCCGCCTGGTTGGAGGCCAGGGCGTGGGGGAAGATATTGCCGTGGGGGTCTTCCTGGCGGCAGATAATCTGCACCAGGTGGGCGGCGTCCGGCACCAGTCCCAGGGCCGCGGCCCCCACCAGGGGGTTGATTTTCCTGGCGGTGAACAGATTAAGCGCCTTGATGGCCAGGATGACCACCAGGGTGGCCAGGAACAGAGCTGCCAGCCCCAGGCCGATGATTTTCACAAAGGTTAAAGACAAAAGGCTTTCGGCCTGACAGCGGCTCCCCACCGCCAATCCCAGCAGCATCGCCATAATTTCCGCCAGGCGGTTGGCCAGGGTGCGGGCCAGGCGGTCCACCACCCCCGATTCCTTGAGCAAGTTGCCCAGAAAAAACATGCCGGTGAGCAGTCCCGCCCGGGGAACCAGGATCAAAGTCAATAACAGCCCGGCCGCCGCAAAGAAGAGACTTTCCCTCCGGCTCACTTTGCGGAGGGGAGGCATGCGCAGCAAGCGTTCTTTCCGGGTGGTGAAAAGGCGCACCAGATAGGGCTGCCACCAGAAATGCAGACCCACCAGGGTAAAGGCCGCCAGACCGATGGGGCCGGTTAATTCCGGGGCCAGGCGGGACACTAAAAAAGCGGCGGAGAGACCATCGCCGCCGCCGATTAAGGCCACGCTCCCCGCCTGGGAGGCCGGCAGTCCTAAACCCCAGCCGGCCAGCAAAACGGCCAGGAAGGCCAGGAAACTGAGAAACCCCAGGAGCAGTTGCCGGGGATGGGCGATGAGGTTGCCCAGGTTGGCCCCCGCGCCCCAGCCCAGGAAAATTAAGGCCGGATAAAGGCCGCAGTCCAAGCCGCCCTGGAGTAGCTGCCAAAACGGGACCAAGAGGCCGGCCAAATCCTTTTGGGGCAGGTTGCCCCACAGCAAACCCACGGCCAGGGGGAGCAGGAATACCGGCTGGAGCCGATAAACCACGGCCAGGAAGCCCAATCCCACGGCAATGACGGCGACCAAGGCCCAGAGGGCCCACGGCAACAGGTTCAGCTCCCCCAACACGCTCACGTCTTCAGCCTTCCGTAACCACGACCAGGATCTCCCCCACCGTCACATTGGCCCCCTTGCTGACCCGCACCTCGGAGATCATTCCGGACACGGTGGAGCGTACATCGTTTTCCATTTTCATGGCCTCCAGTTTAACCACCGTATCTCCGGCCTTGACCTGATCTCCCACCTTGACCCGCACGTCCAGGATAATCCCCGGCATGGGCGCGGTGATTACCCCCAGACCGACAGCCGGCGCCTCCTCCTTCAGTGGGGGAAGGGGAGTTGGCTTGGCCGCCGGGGGAGGCGTCGAGGGCGGGGGCGTCGGCTCCCTCAGAGGAGCGACAGCCGCCGGAGGTGCGGCCGCTCGGGGCATTCCCCCCAGAGATTGGAATTTCACCTCATAGGGACGTCCATTAACCAGCACCCGGGCGTGGTCACCGGTGAGGGAGCGGATCTCCACTTCAAAGGCCTTATCGCCGATGGTGATGGAATAACGCCGCATGGTTTATCTCTTTTGCCGCAGGTTCACTCTGGCCTGCATGGCCTGCCAACGGCCCGCCCAGGACCAAGCGGCACCGATTCCCGCCGGGGCAGGGGCCGTCCAGGTCATTTGTCCTTCTTCCTGATACAGAGCCAGGGCCAGGGCAATGGCCGCCGCGGTCAGGGGGTCTATTTCCACCTCGCCGCGCCCGATCCCCGCCGTCAGCCGGGGAGGGGCCAGCGGCTCCGGCCCCCGCGGTTCCGCGGCTACCTCCCCGGGCCAACCGGCCGGCGTTGCGCCGGGTTCCCCCCGCTCCACCAGGCGCGACAAGAGAAAGGCCGACAGGACCAGGAGACCTCCCCAGAAGAGGAGCACTGCCAGTCCCGTGATTCCTTGTACAAGAAGATCGGCCATAGATTTTGTTCGCCTGGTGATGGAAGTAGTTACTTGTGAGGGGAGGGCCAGGGAGGTGATCTCCCGGCCCTCCCCCAAAAACCACTCTTCCCGCCTAAATCTCTCCGTTCGCCTCCATTTTGGCCAGGGCTTCAAAGCGGATATCCATGCCCAAGACCCCCTGGATTTCGTCGTTGTCATCCCTCACCGGCACGCTCACCGTGATGCACAAGGCCCCGGTGAACCGGGAGGTATAAAAATCCGAGACGTAAACCTTGCCGCTCTTGATGGGTTCGATGAACCAGGGGCGGTTGGACAGGTCTTCGTCCAACTGCATGGTTTCGTATTTGGCCCGGTCCACAATATGGGTGATGTTCTTGGTGGTTTTCCGCCCTTCCAGGTTGGTGATGTACATGAACTGGATAAAGGGATAGATTTCCAGCACCCGCTGCAGCACCGGCTCCTGCATACCCGGGACCATGGCCCGGATTTCATCCCGCTGGGCCAGGTCTTCGGCCAGATGGGCCGCCAGCCGGTAAGCCTTGTCCTTAAGGCGGTCAAACTCGGAGATAAAGAGTTCGGAGAGGTGCTTCCGGGCTAAACTCTCCATCTCCTCATTGGAAATGGAGGTGCAGCGTCCGGCTTCGTACAACTCCATGATGCGTTTGTGAATCTGGATCACGCCGGGGTGGCCTTTATCTACCTGCTGGTCCCCGGTCAATCCCAACCGGGAATTAATCCAATGGACGATGCCGGCCTTGCCGGATTTGTCGGTGATAGTGATGGTCAAGGGCCGTTTTAAAATCCGGGCCGTATCAAAGGCGTTATATATCTCTTCATTTTTCAGGATGCCGTCCGCGTGAATCCCGGCGCTGGTGGCGTTGAAGTTCTGTCCCACAAAGGGATAGTTGGGGGGAATATGATAATGCAATTCCCGCTCAAAATACTGGGCAATATCGGTAATCACCGTGGTGTCCAGACCGTCGGTGTCCCCCCGCAAGGAGATGTATTCAATCACCAGGGCCTCGATGGGACTGTTGCCGGTGCGCTCCCCAAAGCCCAGGAGGGTGCCGTTCACCGCGCCGCAGCCATAAAGCCAGGCCGTCACCCCGTTGATGAAGACTTTGTGAAAGTCATTGTGGCCGTGCCACTCCAGGAGATGGCCCGGCACCCCGGCATCGTCGATCATGGCCCGGACCAGCCTGGGGACGCTCCGGGGCAGAGCCGCGCCGGGATAGGGCACGCCATAACCCATGGTGTCGCAAAGCCGAATCTTGACATCAACGCCGCTCCGCTCCCGGAGTTTCATCAACTCCATGGCCAGGGGCACACAGAAGCCGTAAATATCGGCCCGGGTGATGTCCTCAAAATGGCAGCGGGGGGTAATCCCCAGGTCCAGGGCCGCTTTGGCAATGGACAGATAATCTTGCATGGCCCGGCGCCGGTCCCACTTCAGCTTTAAAAAGATGTGATAATCAGAGACCGAAGTCAAAATGCCCGTCTCCGTCAAACCCATCTCTTTGACCAGGTTCAGGTCCGTCTTGTTGGCCCTAATCCAGCCGGTGATCTCCGGATAACGATAACCGCGCTCCCGGCACCGCTCCACCGCTTCCTTGTCCTTGGCGCTATAGAGAAAAAACTCACTCTGCCGGATGATCCCCTTGGCACCGGAAAGCTTGTGGAGTAGATCGAAGATTTCCACAATCTGGCGCACCGTATAAGGGGGCCGGGCCTGCTGGCCGTCCCGAAAAGTGGTGTCGGTGATCAACATCTGCTCCGGCGGACTGGGCACCACAAATTTATAGTCAAAATCGACCCGGGCGATCTCCACATAAGGAAAGATCTCCCGCATCAAATTGGGCTCCTCCACCTCCACCAATCGATGCTTCCAAAAAGAGGTGTGCTGATGATCCAATAAACGCCGCTCTTTATTCCACCGTGCCATAACCGTCACCTTATAGTTATTATGTGGGGGGAGGGCCAGGGACCTGAGGTCCCTGCCCT
>JBFLZI010000212.1:0-4017 GCA_040756315.1 Thermodesulfobacteriota bacterium
GGGGGAGCCACTGCTCCCCCGCCCTCCCCTCAAATCTCTTCAAAAAGTCAAAGTGGTCGCGGTGGGGCCATCAGGCAGTTTCAGTTCCATGGTATCTTCGATCTTCAGGACCATTTTCAGATATTGGTAGCCGAACTTCAGGAGGTCCAGGTCGTCATTCCAGATGCGTTCCTGCACGTCTTCCTCCACGTGAAACAGGGTCAGGAACCGGCTTTTAAAGACAAAGCGCCGGAATTGATCCAGGTCGTACATTACCATGTAAAAGAGGTTTTGGGTGCGCTCATCCACGTCGGGTTTGCCGGAGGAACTCCGGCGCAGCATCATGGCCTTCCATTCCCGGTTCATGTCGTCGTAGTAATCCGCCCCCTGGTCCTGACGCCAGGATGCCACGGTCCATTCCGTGTCCGCGGCGAACCCCTTGCAGTGCTCTTCCCTGACCAGGAAATAGAACTCATCCAGGCCGTCTTCGGTAATGAGACTGCCCTGTCCCACCGGATAGTAACGGCAGGTAGCGGGCCGGTCGGTGTAAACCAGGCACCCCTCCGGGCGCCGCACAAAGGGACAGAGGCCTCCATACCGGGGCATATCCATGATAACCAGGGGCAGACCGGATTTGTCGTGCTCTTCCCTCCTGGTATATTTCTCCAGGAGTTCCCCGGAGTTAATCCGGAGACGCTGCTTTAACCGCAGCAGGTCATACGGCGTCAGGATGAGGGTGGTTTTGCCGCAACAATCCGTGAAACAAGGGACTCCCGGGTGGCAGCGGAACCGGAAGCGACTGGTGGGGGTGAGGCGCACCGGCTGCACCGCCTGCATATTTAAATCGACCATAAACTACTCCTTATAAAATTATTCCTGAATATAGCATTTTACCAAAAATCCCCGGATTGCCGACTAAATAAATTCGACCGGAGAGGTTGTTTTAAGGGAAGGTTTCGTCAGATGCTCTTAAATCAGGAAATGAGAAAATGTGGCCCCTGGCTTCAGCCGGCGTTGTTGAGGGGTAATATTCCCCAAAGGCGCACGCTAAAGCCTGTAGCTATAAAATAGCCTTTTGGCGGCGACGCGGTATTGATCGTTGATACTTCTTGAAACTCAAAACTCGAAACTGAAAACTAGAAGCTATGGCAAAACCGCTCGGTGCCCCAAATGTCATTCTGAGCGAAGCGAAGAATCTCTTATTTTTAATTAGTTAAGATCACTTCGTTCAGGGTGACAGGAAAAATAGGTTTTGCCATAGCTTCTAGTCCCCTGCCCCCCACCAATGACCCTCAGGTTTTCTCATCTCAGCAGGTGGATATTCCCCAGGTTGACCTGTTTCACCCCCGCGTCCAGGGCCGTCTGGCGGGCGGCCAGGGCGAAATCCCGGGAGGTGATGGGCAGGTCCGGCAGGTAGAATTGGGGGTAGAAGGCCAGGAGGCTATAGGGAATTTCCGGGTTCAGGCGGGCAAGATAGCGGGCCAGGCCGTGAATTTCCTCCAGGTCCACGTAGCCGGGGACCATCAGGGTGCTGGCGGTGAGGAGGGGCACTTCGGGCCGCTCTCCCAGCCGGGCCGCCAAGAGGGCAAAGTTCTTCAGGGTCCGGCTGTTGGAGACCCCGCACAGGGCCTGGTGCATCTCCTCGCTGAAGGCCTTCAGGTCGAACTTGATGATGCCGCCGCTTCCGAGCGCGCTTTCCGCCAGGGGTTTGAGCCAGGCCTCCTGCATGGCCCCGTTGGTCTCCCAACAGATGCGGAGCGCGCGCCCTGCCTTTTTAGCCGCGTCCCGGGCCAAGCGGGAGGCGGCCAGGGCATGGGGCAACTGGGGGGTGGGGTCCCCCCCGAAGTAGCAGATGCAGGCGGTGCGGGAATGGGCCGCGGCCGCCAGATCAGCCGCGGATACTTTATCCTTCCGGAAGGTAGCCTTTTTGAAGGTCCAGTTCTGGCAAAAAAGACAATTGAAATTGCAGGCGTGATAAAAGACGGCCAGATTAAAACGGCCTCCCTCCGGCCCATAGTGCTGGGCCGAGATGGACTGGCTGGCATGGGTCCCCTCCGGGCAGAACCAGTCGGCCACGCAATTGGTGGGCAGGGGATCGTAATAATAACTCAGCCCGGCCCCGGCGGGGTTGCCCCCCCGGAGCCGTCCCCCCTCAACCCGCCTCGCCCCGCAAAAGCCATAGCCCCCTTCGGGAATGCGACAGGCATGGAAACATAAAGTGCAGCCTTTCCCTGCCGGGTCCTGGGGCGCAGCCAGGGGCAGCTTGAAAGCCCGGCGGCTCTCCTGATGATAGGCTTCGATCTCCGGCCAGACCTCGGCGAAATGGCCGCGAATGCAGGCCGCGCAATATCCCAGCCGGCGGGAAAAAATTGGATCAGTACGACCGCAATGGCGGCAGGCAGACATGGGGAGGGGCCATGTTATTGGCGGTAAATTTTAAAGGCCAGAGTCATTCCAGATCGTCTTCCTGGAGCCCCGCCATTTTCATAAGATGTTGGAAAAGTCCGGTTTTTAGGGGAGTATTGCCGTGAATCGGAATCGAGAACCGCACCACGCTCCCCTCTTTGCCATAAATGCGATGACTCCCGCTGACACGCAGTAATTTCCAGCCATGACGTTCAACGATTTTCGCGAGCGCCTTGCCGGAAACAGGCTTCATATGGCGATTTCCAATACCCGGCTTGAACCGCTGATCCTCGGCTCAACAACCTCCACGGAGAGGCAACCTTCCACTGCTTCGTAGAGGTTCTTCAACAGTTCCTCAAACGTCTCCCCTTGTGTGGCACAACCGGGAATGGCGGGCACTTCGGCCCAATAGCCACCCTCCTCGGCTTCGTGAACTATGACCTTGATCTTCATAATTTTTCTCCTAATCGGCCTACCTCTTTAGCTTCAAAATAAAGATGTCTGTTGCTCTCTCCTGAGAATCTTGTCTAAATATTCCGCGGCCCGGCTGGTGGCCACCCGGCCCCGGGGGGTGCGCTGCAGGAAACCGGTCTGCATCAGGAAGGGTTCATAGACGTCCTCCAGAGTATCCCGCTCCTCGCACAGGGCCGCGGACAGGGTGTCCAGGCCCACCGGGCCGCCCCCGTATTTTTCCAGAATGGTAAGTAGTATCTGGCGGTCCATGCGGTCCAGGCCCAGGTGGTCGATCTCCAGCAAGGTTAGGGCCGCATCCGCGCCTTTCCGGGTAATGCGGCCGTCCCCGTGCACCTGGACGTAATCCCGCACCCGCTTTAAGAGGCGGTTGGCCACCCGGGGCGTGCCCCGGGAGCGCCGGGCGATCTCCCAGGCCCCTTCCTGGTCCACTTCCACCCCCAGCACCTGGGCCGCCCTCCGGGTGATCTGGGCCAGTTCCTCCGGCTGATAAAAATCCACCCGGAGCATCAACCCGAAGCGGTCCCTAAGGGCCGGCGTCAGGAGGCCGGCCCGGGTCGTGGCCCCCACCAAGGTAAAATGCGGCAACTCCAACTTCAGGGTGCGGGCCCCGGGTCCCTGGCCGATGATCAGGTCCAACCGGAAATCCTCCATGGCCGGATAAAGGATTTCCTCCACCACCGCAGGGAGGCGATGCACCTCATCTATAAACAACACCTCCCGGGGCTGCAAGTTGGTAAGGAGCGCGGCCAAATCCCCGGACCTTTCGATCACCGGCCCGGAAGTGGCCTTAACCCCCACCCCCATTTCATTGGCAATAATGTATGCTAAAGTGGTCTTCCCCAAACCGGGGGGGCCATGCACCAGGATATGGTCCAGAGCTTCCCCCCGCCCCTTTGCCGCGGTGATGGCGATCTCCAGATTGCGGCGCACCTCCCCCTGCCCCACAAACTCCGAGAGAGTCCGGGGCCGCAACCCCAACTCCAACCCCACATCCTCCACCTGCCGCCGGGGACTGACAATGCGCTCTTCTTCAGCCATCTGCCGCCAATTTACCCCAACCACAATAACTTTGCAACCTACCCCTGATTTGGTAGACTTATTTGAGGGGAGGGCCGGGGGAGCAGTGGCTCCCCCGCCCTCCCCTCAAGCTCCCCTCCC
>JBFLZI010000213.1:0-4003 GCA_040756315.1 Thermodesulfobacteriota bacterium
AAGGCCGGAGGCCTTGCCTTCCCCGGCTAATTTTTTACCCCATAAGGGATTGGAGGAGGGGGTAAGGGCCCGCTGGCCCTTAGCCCCCTCCCCCACAATCACCTCACGCTGGCATTCTCTGGATGCGGGCGCCCAGGTTGGTGAGTTTGGTTACCAGGTTAGCGTAGCCCCGGTCCAGGTGATAGACCCGGTGGACTTCGGTGGCGCCTTGGGCGGCCAGGCCGGCGATGACCAGGGAGGCGCTAGCCCGGAGGTCGGTGGCCATGACCTGAGCGCCCTGAAGGTGGCGGCGGCCCCGGACAATGGCGTGGTTGCCGGACACAGTGATGTCTGCGCCCAGACGGATGAGTTCGCTGACGTGCATAAAGCGGTTTTCAAAGATGTTTTCGGTGATGACGCTGGCCCCCCGGGCCAGGCACATCAGGGCCATGAACTGGGCCTGCATGTCCGTGGGGAAGCCGGGGTAGGGTAGGGTCTTGACGTCCACGCCGGTGAGGTGGCCGCCGGGGTGCACGGTGATTTGGCTGTCGGTGGCCTCCAGGCGCACACCGGCTTCGTGGAATTTTTCCAGGACCGCAGTGAGATGATTCACCGGGGCGTTGGTGATGGTGACTTCGCCCCCGGTGATGGCTGCGGCGGCCAGATAGGTGCCGGCTTCGATGCGGTCGGGCATGATGGTGTAGTCCCCGGGGGTGAGGGCCGGGACGCCGTGGATGGTGAGGACCTCGGTGCCGATGCCTTCGATTTGGGCGCCCATCGTCACCAGGAAGCGGGCCAGGTCCCCCACCTCCGGTTCCTGGGCGGCGTTGTGGAGGCGGGTGGTGCCTTTAGCCAGGGTGGCGGCCATCAGCAGGTTTTCGGTGCCGGTGACCGTGGGGATTTCCAGATGGATGTCGGCCCCGTTAAGGCGTTTGGCTTTGGCCTCCACGTAGCCCTGGTTCAGGTTGATCTTGACCCCCATGGCTTCCAAGCCCTTCAGGTGCTGGTCGATGGGGCGGGCGCCGATGGCGCAGCCGCCGGGAAGCGACACGCTGGCCTGGCGGGCCCGGGCCACTAACGGGCCTAAGACCAGGACCGCGGCCCGCATGGTCTTCACCACTTCGTAAGGGGCCATCCAGCCGGTGAGCTGGGTGGTGTCCACCACCAGGGTGACCCCGGCAGGGAGCGACCCCGGAGGTCCGCCTTTTTCCGGGGCCTCCTCTCCAAACTGCACCCCCATCAGGCCCAAGACCCGTTTGGCGGTGCGGATGTCGGCCAGGGGCGGGACATTGTGGAGGCGGTGCACGCCGGGGGCCAGCAGGGTGGCCGCCAGGATGGGCAACGCGGCGTTCTTGGCCCCGCTGATAACTACTTCCCCCTGAAGGGGAATACCGCCGTCAATGACGATTTTGTCCATTTATCCTCCTACCGGCATCCCCGCGGTCGAACGGGGGCACTGGCAGTTTACCACAATAGAGCAGATTTATTCTTTCTCCAACTTCTGAAACCATTCTAAGAAGCTGGCCGGATTAAGAATTTTGATTCCTTGAAAAGCTCCCAGGTCCAGGAGATGATGATCTCCGGAGACCAGGAAATCGGCCTCTCCTTCCACCGCGCCGGCAATAATCGGATCATCGGCGGGATCTTCGGGAATTGCTTTAATAGTCAACTTTCCCGGTGTCCAGATGACGATCTTGCCCAGTTTTTCGAGAAAGTCTTCCAGGTCCTTGGGAGTGAGACGGCGTTTCTTCAGAAGCTTGGTTAGCTTGGGGTATCGTATCACGCGGACCAACTCTTCCATAATTTTAGGAGAGATGAGCAGTTGGAATTTTCCTTCCAGGGCCAGTTGGAGCAGCCGGGCCGGGGGGTTGTGAGGGGTAAGGATGGCGCTTAAGAGCACATTGGTGTCGAAGACGACCTTCATCAGCGGGATTTTTTCTTAACCGGCCCGGTGGCCCGGGTCGCTTCCTCTATGGCCTCCTCCACTTCCTGGGGCTCTACCCCCTCCATTTTCTGCCAGATATTGCGGAGGGCCTGGAAGGCCGCGTCCTGGTCTTCCTGGAGGCGCTGGTACTTTTCCATGGCGATAATGGCCACCAGGGGCTTCCCGGCCCGCTCGATGACGTAATCGTCCCCCCTAAGAGATACCTCATTCATGATTTGCCCCAGGTTCTGCCGGGCCTTCAGCGCGGAAATCTTTTTCAACATGAGCCTACCCTATTAATCATTATAATTCTATTAACTATTATAGTTGATATGGTAAGTTTGTCAAATTCTCGATTCATACTTAATTATCAAAGACAATACTTCGTCGCAGAAATTGGCGCTACGCCAAACGGGAACGAGCCATTCATGTTCCAAGGCAACACCCAAAACCAGGAAAATTCATGTAGGGTGCGTTTCACGCACCATTTTTGGCGCGTAAAACGCGCCCTATGACAGACATTTTCAAATCAAAATTCCCCCCTTTTCTAAAGGGGGGTCAGGGGGGATTATATAAGCGCCTGATAATCCCCCTAAATCCCCCTTTAGAAAAGGGGGACTTTAGGTTCCTCTTTTCAGGGAGCATTTCGGTCAAAAGAATCCGCCAACTTACTTCGCCGAGTAAGGAGACTCCCGCCAAAGTGGCCGTTATTGTCATTCTGAGGGAGCAAAGCGACCGAAGAATCTCAAAAAACTGAGATCCTTCGCTGCGCTCAGGATGACAAAAAAGGCTTTTTTCAGAGCTTTCGGTAACAGGTTTCAGTCAGCCCAGGTTCTTTTCCAAGTATTGCACCGCGTTACGGAAGAGGGCCAGGCCCGGGCCTTCGGGGTCCGGGTAGGGTTCGCCCCGGCGGCGGTAGGTCTCCTTGTTTAGGGTCCAGGTGGGGTGTTGGGTGGAGAAGATGTGGGCCTCCGGGTGGGGCATCAGGCCCAGGACCCGGCCGGTGGCGTCGCAGATGCCGGCAATGTCCAACAGCGACCCGTTGGGGTTGGAAGGGAAGCGGCCCAGGGCCGGGCTGCCGGCGGGGGTGGCGTATTTTAAGACGATCTGGCCCCGGTCCGCCAATTGCCCCAGCACTTCGCCGGGGGCGTAGAACTTGCCCTCGCCGTGGCGGATGGGCAGCTCCAGGTGTTCCAGACCCTGGGTGAAGACGCAGTGGGAGGGCGTGATTTTGAGATGCACCCAGGCGTCCCGGAAATTGCCGCAGTCATTGGGGATGAGGGCCACCAGGCGCTCCCCTTCCCGTCCGGGAAAACCGGGGAGGAGGCCCAGGTTCACCAGGACCTGGAAGCCGTTGCAAATCCCCAGGACCAGGCGGCCCGCGTGGATGAATTCCTGGAGGGCCGCGCCCAAGGCCAGCTTCAGGCGCAGGGCCAGCATGACTCCCGCGCCCAGGTCATCCCCCCAACTGAAGCCCCCGGGCACGGCCAGGAGATGATAATCCCAGAGGGAGACCGCGCCGGCCAGGAGGTCGTTGACGTGCACCCGCCGGGCCTCGGCCCCGGCCTGGGCCAGGGCGAATTGGGTTTCATGGTCGCAGTTGAGGCCGTAACCGTACAGCACTAAAGCCCTTGGCTTTAGTGCTGGGTTTTCGGTTTTCGGTTTTCGGCTTTCGGTTTTCCTAGTCTTGGGAGGCATCATCTATTGGTCTGAATCATTGGGGAGTAGGAACTAAAGGAAGCACCGGCGAGACGCCGGCGCCACCAGGTCTTGCTCTTGGCCTACCTCCTCAGTTCTTCCCTTAAGGAGATAGCCGGGGGCGGCTGTTCCACCTGTTTGTCATGTGGGGTGGGCACTGCCCACCTGGTTAATTGGTATTAATGATTATGGTGGGCGGTGCCCACCCTACATATTGGGGGAGCGCAGGCTAAAGCCTGCGGCTACAGATAAAATGCAGATTTGAACCAGCCTTGGTTATACGACTTTCCCGGACCAGGAGGCACAGGCTGGAAGCCTGTGCTACCGTATTTAAAGGGGGTTGGGAGGGGAGTTTGAGGGGAGGGTGGGGGAGCCACTGCTCCCCCAGCCCTCCCCTCAAAT
>JBFLZI010000214.1:0-3974 GCA_040756315.1 Thermodesulfobacteriota bacterium
AGGGGAGTTTGAGGGGAGGGCGGGGGAGCCACTGCTCCCCCGGCCCTCCCCTCAACTATCTTTTCCAGTTATGACTTTAGCGGAGCTAAAGCCATAACTGAAAATCAAGGTTGAAACAAACCGCATCCCGGACTTCGGTCATGGTTTGTCGGGCCATAGCTCTGGCCCGGGCGTTCCCTTGCTTAAGGATTTCCTGGACTCTGCCTGGTTGGGACTCGTATTCCCGGCGTCTCTCCTGGATAGGGGTCATATTCTCCACCAGGGCCTTGGCCAGGAGGTCCTTGCATTCCACGCAGCCCATTTCGGCCCGGCGGCAGGAACCGGTGATTTCCTCCAGGCGTTCCTGGGAAAGGTTCAGGCGGTGGAAGGGGAAGACCAGGCAGCGGTCCGGTTCCCCCGGGTCTTTCCGAAAGGGGCGCTGGGTATCGGTCACCATCTGCCGCACCTTTTGGGCCATGACTCCCGGAGGGTCGCTGAGATAGATGCAATTGTTGTAGCTCTTGCTCATCTTGCGGCCGTCAATGCCGGTGAGCTTAGGCACGTGGGTCAGGAGGGCCTCCGGCTCCGGGAAGATGGGCCGGTAAAGGTGGTTGAAGCGCCGGGCGATCTCCCGGGTCATCTCCACGTGGGGCACCTGATCCACCCCCACCGGCACGCCCTGGGCTTTATACATCAGGATATCCGCGGCCTGGAGCACGGGGTAGCCTAAAAAGCCATAGGTGGCCAGGTCCTTGTGGGCCAGTTCCAGAAGCTGGTCTTTATAGGTGGGGTTGCGTTCCAGCCAGGGCACCGGGGTGAACATGCCGAAGATGAGATAGAGTTCGGCGTGCTCCGGGATGGCGGATTGCACGAAAATAGTGCTCCGCTCCGGGTCCAGGCCGACGCTCAGCCAATCCAGCACCATCTCCTGGATATAGCCGCCGATCTCCTGGGGGGATTCGTATTCCGTGGTCAGGGCGTGCCAGTCGGCCACAAAGAAGTAGCATTCATAGTCTTCCTGGAGCCTGAGCCAGTTGTACAAAGCCCCATAATAGTTGCCCAGGTGCATCTTGCCGGTGGGGCGCATGCCGCTTAAGATGCGCTTCGGTTTAGCGTTTTTTGAGCTTAGGCCAGGTTTATCCGGTGACGCCATGTTTATTCCTGATTCTGGGGTGAGATTTTTTATTATCCGGCGCAGGCGAAAGCCTGCGGCCAGTAAAGATCAACGATGCGGTCACCGCTTAAAGGTGACGCCCCGCTTTTCTGGGCACAAAATTATCATTTGGCAGCCCCCTTTGGCAAGCGGCTGCGCCAAGATTCTCAAATTAGTAAGCCGTAAGCCGTGAGCCGTGAGCCGTTTCTGGAAGCGTCGTTTTCGCGGCTCACCGCTCGCGGCTCACTGCCTCACCATCGAGGGATTCCAAATAAGACCTGAGTGAGGCGATATCCTGGGCAGGTTCAAGCTCGTCCCCGCTCCTCAAGTCAAGGACGGCCACCCGCACGGGCTCCTCCAAGGTGGTGGGAAAGCTTTCGCCGCTGGCGTCATTGACGGTAATATAGGCGCGCTTGCCTTTATATTTTATCCATTTGTTATAGGACGCCTTCCCGGCGCAACTGGCCGAGAGGTTAAAACCATGACTGGCCATGATCTCATCGATTGACTGCATCGGTCTCTTTAAACTCCTTGGGTCCGCCTAACTCCCCCTCCCCTGGTGGAAGGGGCTTGGGGGGAGGGGGAATCATGCCTGATGCAAAATAGGACTGGAACAGCGCCTTAGCGTTCGCGCCACTCCGGTTTTCTCTTCTCCAGAAAGGCCCTGACCCCTTCCTCCGCGTCCTCCGTGCTGCACAGGGCCGCAAACATTTCGCTCAGCCTATCCAGACCCTGGTGGTAAGGCACATCCTGCATCCCATAGATGCCGGCTTTGCCGATCTGCAAGGCCAGGGGGCTTTTGGCCGCCAGTTTTTTGGCCAATTCCAGGGTGGCCTCCTCCAGTTTCTCCGGCGGCACTACCAGGTTTACCAGTCCCAACCTGTGGGCCTCGGCGGCCGGGATAATCTCTCCCAGGAGCACCATTTCCAGGGCTTTTTTCCGGCCCACGTTCCGGACCAATGGCGCGGCGGGGCCGAGACAAATGAGGCCCACGTTGATGGCCGTGGTCCCGAATTTGGCGTCTTCCGCGGCCACCGTCAGATCGCAGGCAAAGGACAGGCCGGCGCCGTTGGCCAGGGCATAGCCTTTCACCGAGGCGATCACCGGCTTTTGCATCCGGGCGATGGTGTGGTTGTGTTCATCCATCAAATGGATGAATTCCCGGTACTCCTTATTGGTTTTGTTCTTGAATTCATCCAGGGAAATACCGGTGGAGAAATGTTTGCCGTTGGCGTCAATCACCACCACCCGCACTTCGGGGTCCTTCTCCATTTCCCAGAGCGCGTCGTTAAGCTCCCGGGCGAAAGGGACGTTGAAGGTGTTCATGGCTTGGGGGCGATTCAGGGTAATGAAACCGATCTGTTCCCGTTTTTCCACCAAGACATTGGTATATTCCATAATGCGGCCTCCTTTAGCTAGTGGTTAGAGAAAGAGCTCACCTCAGGAGATTTCTCCTCCTTTTTCAAACTGTTGAGATAAAATTGCAGTTGCGCCAGGGTCTGCTGCCACACCCCGGGGTCCTGGCTGGCGGCATACAGGGGAGCCGCCCCGTTCAAGGAGACTACCATAAAAGTGGCGATTTCCTGGAGATTTAAACCATCCCGGAGCATCCCTTTCTGCTCCGCTTCTTCCAGCCATTGACGCAACAAGGCGCTGAAGGCCTGGAAACCTTTCAGCACGTGATTGCTCATGGCGGGGGACTGTCCGGCCAGATCAACAAGAGAATTGCACAAAAAACAGCCTCCCGCAAAGACCCCTGCGCCCAGGTAATTTTTCAGGCTGTTTTCCATGACCCGGTGCAGGCGCGCCAGGGGGTCGGAGAGCTCCCGCACGCCCTGGAATATGATGCCCTTCCAAATCCGGACGCATTCATCATAGACCGCGTACCAGATTTCCTCCTTGTTCCGGAAGTGGCCGTAAAGGCCCCCCTTAGTCAGGCCCGCGGCTTTGACGATGCTGTCTATGGACGTATTGAAGTAGCCCTTGACCGAGAAGAGCTGCATTGACTTTTCTATGATATTTTGACGAGTTAAGTCTCCTTTGGTGGACATCCGGCAGCCTCTGGGAATTTATATACCGACCGTTCGGTATATTATTACCATGGGCCAATAAGTTTGTCAAGGGTGTTTCTCCCTAAAAGGTTCAGAGCCCCAACGGGCCAGGTCCTGGGGCACGGCCATCTCCGCGGCCAGCCCGGCCATGTGGATGACCAGGTTGCGGCAGAACTGGATATGGTCTCGGCAGAGCCAGTTTTTCCGCCACTGCGCGGTGAGCAAGCGGCACTGGGTGCTGCCGAAGCGCTTTTTGAATTCATTGGGCAGGCGGTTGAACAGCTTATAAAGGCCCGGGGTGCCCAGCATCTGCTCTTCGCTGGCCTTGGGACTAACAGGAATCTCCCGGCGGCCGTACACCGCGCCCAAGGCGGCGATGCCCCCCACCAACGCGCCGCAGGTATCCCCAAAGTGGCCCATGCCGGCCCCGAAACCCGTCATGAGACACATGGATGCCAAGGGCAACCCGGTGTCCACCTCCGCCAGGACCGCCTCCAGGACGCACTCCGCGCAATTGAGGCCGGTCTTGAACAAGTTTTTAGCCTTTTTTTTCACTCGCTCCACTACTTCTTCCGGCTGCATAGCCATCTCCTTTACTTCTCAACCCATTATTCCCTTTGCTCGGCAAAAGGATTAAGGTTCTTCAAGAGGGGGGAGGGCCGGGGAACAAAAAATCAGGGCGAAATGGCGAAAAGGGAAAATGGCGAAAAGGTTTTTCCGATTATTCCCTTTGCTCCGCAAAGGGAATAATCTCTTTTAAGTGGGGGGAGGGCCAGGGACCTGAGGTCCCT
>JBFLZI010000215.1:0-3867 GCA_040756315.1 Thermodesulfobacteriota bacterium
GGGAGCCACTGCTCCCCCGGCCCTCCCCTCAAAAATTCTTTCCTCAAGACGCCTGGTTGATGGCGGAGAGTTGCCAGGATTGGGTGCCCACGGGGCGGGTGAAGGTCCAGTATTCTTCGAAAGTGATGGGTTCGGTTTTGCTGCCGGAGAGCACTTCCCCGGATTTCTCGTCCACGATATAGTCCACCAGGTTGGCGTAGATTCTCACGGTGATAAAGTCCTGGCCGGATTCCTGCCAGGCTTCGGTGAGGTCCACGGACCGGACGGCGATGTTGTCCAGTTTGTTGATCTTCCTTTCGGCAATCAACTGGGCCGCGTCCGCGCTTAAATTGCGGTACATCTCTTCGGTTAAGAGATGGCGCATGGGGTCCAGGTCCCGGTTGCCCCAGGCAGCCTGGATTTTAAAGAAGAAATCCAGGCATTGATCCCGAAAAGCATTTTCGTCAAAGGAAGGGTCCATCTGCCTGATGTGGCTAAGGCCGGTCTCCAACTCCAAATCCCCCTCCGAAGGCTGGTCATAGTAGGGGGGTTGTTGATAGGGAGGTTGGTAGGAGGATGGCCTGGTGGCGGCGCTGCTTTGATAAGGCCCTTCGGCCACGGCCTCCTGGCGTCTCCTCTTAATATACCGATAGATGAAATAGCCTATGCCGGCCAAGATCAGGATATCCAGGAAGCCGATCCCCCTGCCGGTGGCCGCGCCCGGACCCGCGGCGGCTTCCGGGCCGCCGAAGAGGCTTCGGAAGAGCAGGCCGCCGGCCAGGCCGCCCAGTATGCCGCCGCCCAGGCTTCTCCAGAAGCTGGAGGGCTGAGAGGTGGGCGGGGGCGTAGGGGTGGTCAGGGGCCGGGGGGTGGGGGTGACACTGGGCCGGGTGGGCTGAGAGGGCCTGGGGGCCACATAGGGTCGGGGAGGCGAAAAGGACCGGGAACCACGGCTGCCCATGGATCTCCCGCCGCCGACCCGGGCCAGGGCCTCCAGTTGGAAGGCCCAGAGGCTCAGGAAGAGCAAGGTAATAATTACTAAAGAGCTTTTTACCCATTTATGCGCAAACATTGGTGACCTCCGGTAAGTTTCGAGTTTCGAGGTTTGGGTTCTGAGTCTGACTTGAATTTTAACCTCAGGACAGATTAAACCAAACTTGAAACTCGAAACTCAAAACTATTTTTCCGGCCTAATTCCCAGCTTCTCCAATTCCTGGCAGCACAGGGGGTGGCCCAGGCGGCAACCCGCCCTAAAATCCGCCACTCCTTTTTCCTGGTCATTAAGGTGGCGTAAATAGACCTGCCCCCGGGCGAAATAAAAGAGGGGGCCCTCGGGATTCAGTTTGATGGCGGCAGTGAAATCCCCCACGGCCTCCCGGTATTGGCCCAGGCAGAACCGCGCCATCCCCCTTTTAAAGAAAAGCCAGGGGTCCTGGGGGGCTAGGGCCGCGGCTTGATCAAAGTCTTTCAGGGCCTCTTCCAGTCGGCCTTCCTGGGCCTGGTTGTCCCCTCTCTCTTTATAAGCCTCGGCGTTTTTAGGGTCCAGGGCCAGGACCTGGGAAAAAACCGCCACGGCCTCCGGGCGGCGCTCCAGAGCGGCCAGGGCATTGCCCCTTGCTAAAAGGAGAGGAATATCTTTAGGGTGGGTCGCCAGTCCCTGGTCGATTTCCGCCAGGGCCTCGGTCTTGCGCCCCAAACCGCTGAGGGCCAGAGCCCGGTAGCGCCGGGCTGCGCCGGAGTCAGGATGGTCCTTAAGATATTTACCCAGAAGCTCCAGGGCCTGTTGGTGCTTGCCCGCCTTTTGGGCCGCGATGCCTTGAGTTAGCAAATCCTCGGCGGACCCGATCCCTGGGTGCAAAAATATTGTCCAGATTAAGAAAGTTATTACCAGGCCCCAGTTTCTCATAAGCTCCCGCCAGGAAAGATAGGATGAGAAAGATTCAACCGGAGAGGCCGGATAGTCCCAGTGTAGCTTGATATTCCAGGAAGTCGGCTCCTCCATCTGGTGACGATAACTTAATGGTCATTTTTCATCTGTCAAGAAAAATCTAAGAGGCCATCCACCGGTGCGTAGATGGCCTCTGGTCTGATCTGTGGGTTATTACCGGCCCGGCCTTAATAGCTCCGCATGGCCCGGAGGCGGGCCACCCGCTCCTCAATGGGGGGGTGGGTGCTGAACAGGTTCATCAGGCCGCCCCCCACCAGAGGGTTGACGATGAACATCTGGGCCGTGGCCGGGTTGGCCTCCATGGGCCGGGCCTGCACGCCGTAAGCCAGCTTCTCCAAGGCCCGGGCCAGGGAATCGGGGTTGTGCGTAAGCTGGGCCCCGGTCTCATCCGCGATGTATTCCCGGGAACGGGAAATGGCCATCTGGATGAGCATGGCGGCCAGGGGGGCCAAGATGGACATGACGATCACCCCGATGATCCCCAGGCCCCCTTCGTCGTCATCCGAACTTCCGCCAAAAATCGCGGAAAATCGGGCGAAATCCGCCAGAATCATGATGGCCCCGGCCATGGTAGCGGCCACCGTCTGGATCAGGATGTCCCGGTTGCGGATGTGGCCGATCTCGTGGGCCAAAACCCCTTTCAGTTCGGTGGGGGTGAGCAGCCTTAAGATGCCCTCGGTGACCGCCACCGCGCCGTGCTCCGGGTTGCGCCCGGTGGCAAAGGCGTTGGGGGTGTCATTGGGGACGATATAGACCTTGGGCTTGGGGATGCCCGCTTCCCGGGACAACTCCTCCACGATGCGGTGCAGGTCCGGGGCCTGGTCCGGGCTTACTTCCTGGGCGCCGTACATCCTGAGGACGATCTTGTCGGAATACCAGTAACCGATGAAATTCATGGCCAGGGCGATGAGGAAGGCGATCTGCATGCCGCTGCGACCGCCGATGAGTTTGCCCATCAGGACCAAAAATACGGTCAACCCTGCCAGTAACAGGAAAGTTTTGATGCGATTGGCCATAGTCTTACCTCTGTTGCATGTCTTTCAGTTTGGTTATTTCTTAGTCTTCCTTAGTTTCATTTTAGATACTGCCATCTATTAAATATTAATGTGAATCAGGGGGCTTGTCAATATCAGGCGGGAGACTCCCGGAGCGTTTTAACATAAAGAAAATATTCCTGATTTCCTTTCGGACCTTTCAGGGGGGAGGGGTAGGCCGGACTCACCATCAGCCCCAAGGCCCCGGCCGCCTGAGCCACCCGGGCCACCGCTTCCTGTTGCAGTTGGGGGTCCCGCACCACCCCCCCCTTCCCTACTTTGCCTTTGCCCACTTCGAATTGGGGCTTGACCAGGGCCAGGACCTCCCCGCCGGGGCGCAGGAATTCCATAATCTTGGGGAGCACCAAGGTGAGGGAAATAAAGGACAGATCAAGAGTGGCCAGGTCTATCGGCTCCGGGATGCTCTCCCGGGGCAGCAGGCGAATATTGGCCCGCTCCACTACCACCACCCGGGGGTCATGGCGCAGACTGGGATGCAGTTTGCCGTAGCCCACGTCCACGGCATAGACCCGGCGCACCCCCTGGGTGAGGAGACAATGGGTAAAACCGCCGGTGCTGGCCCCCACGTCCAGGGCCACCTTGTCTTTCGGGGAAACCCGGAAATGGGCCAGGGCCCCGGCCAACTTCTCTCCCCCCCGACTGACATAAAGCATGGTGGGGGGCTTTAAAGTAATCTCCGCGTCTTGAGGCACCAGCGCGCCGGCCTTGGTGACCGCCACCCCGGCCACCACCACCCGGCCCGCCATGATCAGGGCCTGGGCCTTGGCCCGGCTCGCCACCAGACCCCGAGCCACCAATAACTGATCCAACCGCTCTTTGGGGGATTTCATGGGATAGGAAGAAGATTGTGGGGGGAGGGCCAGGGACCTGAGGTCCCTGCCCTCC
>JBFLZI010000216.1:0-3859 GCA_040756315.1 Thermodesulfobacteriota bacterium
GGGAGGGGAGTTTGAGGGGAGGGCGGGGGAGCCACTGCTCCCCCGGCCCTCCCCTCAACTCACACTCAGGGAGATATCTTGGCAGCAAAGTTGGGTTTAAAGATTGACGTGGACACCTGGCAGGGTTTTCGGGAGGGGGTGCCGGCTCTGCTCCAGGTGTTGGGGGAGCGGGGGATTAGGGCCTCTTTTTATGTGGCCTTGGGGCCGGACCATTCGGGCCGGGCCATCTTGCGTCTGTTTCGCCAGCCGGGTTTTTTGGAGAAGATGTGCCGCACCAAGGCTCCAGCTCTCTATGGTTTGAGGACCATGCTTTACGGGGTCTTGTTGCCCGGGCCTTTGATCGGCCAGGCGGCCCCGGAAATCTTGCCGCTGATCGCCGGGGCCGGCCATGAGGTGGGCCTGCACGGTTATGACCATGTGCGCTGGCATGATAATTGTGCAAAGATGGGGGTGGCGGCAGTGGGCCGGGAGGTGGATCAGGCCCAGGGGATTTTCACTAACGCCTTGGGGCGGCCGGCCCGGGCCTTTGCCGCGCCGGGCTGGCAGTGCACCATGGCCAGCCACACGGTCCTGGCGGCCCAAGGGTTTCTCTATACCAGTGATACCCGGGGGGTTGCTCCTTATCGGCCGCGTTTTGGCGGCCAGGTTTCGCCTCTTTTGGAGATTCCCACCACCCTGCCTACCTTGGACGAGCTTTTAGGTTTCAACGGTTGCGGCGGCGAGGACTTTAACGACCTCATTCTCTCCCGCCTTAAGGCAAACCGGACCCAGGTGCTCACGGTGCATACGGAGGTGGAGGGAGGGCCTTACCGGGAGGCCTTTGCCCGGTTGCTGGACCGTTGTCTGGATCAGGGTGTGGCGTTCTTTCGCCTGGAGGATTGGGCTAAGGAGTTGCTGGCACATCCCCAGGAGATCCCGGTGGCCGCGGTGCATTGGGGGCGGCTCCCCGGTCGGGCCGGGAGGGTGGCCCGGCAAGGAGCCCTGGAGGTGGGGGCATGAGCGTGGCCGCCATTATCGCCGCCGCGGGTTTAGGGGTGCGCATGAACCAGGAGATTCCCAAGCCCTATCTCCCTTTGGGGGGCAAGCCCATCCTGGCCCACACCCTGGAGGTCTTCGAGTCGGTGCCGGAGGTGCGGGAAGTCCTGGTGGTGGTCCACCCCAACGACCTGGAGTATTGCCAGGACAACATTATTGCTCCTTTCGGGTTCAAAAAAGTTCTGCGCCTGGTGCCCGGAGGCAAGGAACGCCAGGACAGCGTCTATAACGCCCTTAAGGTGCTGGACCAGGAAGAAGGCCTGGACATCGTCCTGGTCCATGACGGCGTGCGGCCTTTCATCACCCCGGAGCAGGTCCGCTCGGTAATTCAGGGAGCCCGGCGGCACGGCGGCGCCATCCTGGGCCACCCGGCACAGGATACTTTGAAACGGGTCAACTCCCAGGGGGAAGTCCTGGAGACCCTGGACCGGCGTCAGGTCTGGCAGATCCAGACACCCCAGGCCTTTCACAAAGCCTTGCTCTGGCGGGCCTTTGTGGAGGCCCAGGCCAGAAATTTCTATGGCACGGACGAGGCTTCTTTAGTGGAAGAACTTGCGGCCCCGGTGGCGGTGATCCCCGGGTCCCCCTTCAATCTGAAGATTACCACCCAGGCGGATTTACAACTGGCAGAAGTCTTACTGCCCCTATGGCAAAGCAGGGACAATGAGGGTCGGCTTAGGCTATGACGCCCACCGGTTGGTGGCGGGGCGGCCCCTGATTCTGGGGGGGGTGGAAGTCCCCTACCACTTAGGCCTAAAGGGGCATTCCGACGCGGACGTGCTGACCCACGCCGTGGGCGATGCCCTTCTGGGCGCGGTGGGAGCCGGTGATCTGGGAACCCACTTCCCGGACACCGATCCCCGGTATAAAAATATTTCCAGTCTGACTCTGCTGCAGCGCATCATGGAGATCGTCCGTGAGCGGGGGTTTGGTCCCGTCAATGTGGATGCCACCATCGTGGCCCAGGCCCCCCGCCTGGCCCCCCATATTCCTGAAATGCAGGCTAAATTGGCCGCGGTTCTGGGGCTGACCCCGGCTGAGGTCAATATTAAGGCCACCACCACCGAGCAGATGGGCTTTACCGGTCAGGGAGAAGGAATTGCCGCTTATGCCGCGGTCCTGGTCGAAAAAACCGGCTGATCCGGCCTCCGCCGCCAGGGGGGAGGGCCACACCGTGCCCTTCCCGTCCCGGCCTGAATGCCTGGCCCTGATGGCCGAGTACGGCATGCTCCCCCATATCCGGGAACACTCCTTCCTGGTGGCGGCTGTGGCCCTGCACCTGGGACGGGCCTTGGTGGAAACCGGCTTTGACCTGCACCTGGACCTCCTGGAAGCCGGGGCCCTCCTCCATGACCTGGGGAAGACCCCCTGCCTGGGAACTAGCCAAAACCACGCGGAGTGGGGCGCAGCTCTTTTACTGGCCCGGGATTACCCGGAAGTGGCCCGGATCGTCAAGGAACATGTGGCCCTGGCGGAAAATCACGCCGATCCCCGCTCTCTTAGGGAGGTGGAACTGGTGAATTACGCCGACAAGCGGGTCCTCCATACCCGGGTGGTGACTCTTCAGGAGCGCTTCGCCGATCTCAAGGTGCGCTATGGCCGCGGCCCCGAGGCTTTGGCCCGCCTCAGCGCGTTAGAAGTCAAAGCCCAGGCCCTGGAGGCGAGAATCTTTCAACCCCTGGCCCTAACCCCTGCCGACCTGCTATACCTCAACCATTCCTGGAGGGATCTATGAAGAAGATGCGCGTGGCTCTCATCGCCGGTGGCAAATCCGCGGAACGGGAGGTTTCGCTGAAAAGCGGCGATCAGGTTTTCCAGGCCCTAAATAAAGACAAATATGAGATCCGGCGCTATGACCCCTTAAATGAGCTGGACCGCCTGGTCCGGGAAGCCCCGGAGATCGATGTGGCCCTGATCATCATGCACGGCCGGGGGGGAGAGGACGGCACCGTCCAGGGCCTCCTGGACCTCCTGGAGATCCCTTACCAAGGCTCCGGAGTGCTGGGCAGCGCCTTGGGGATGAACAAGGAACTGAGCAAAATCCTCTACCAGCAAGCCGGCCTGAAAGTGGCCCGGACCTTGTTCTTTGACCGGGCCGCGGCCCCCGCCCCCGGGGCCATCGAAGCCCAACTGGGCCTCCCCGCGGTCATCAAGCCGGTGAACGAAGGCTCCAGCATCGGCGTCACCATCGCCCGGACCTTAGAAGAGCTTCAGACCGGGCTTAAGGCCGCGTTCCAATACGATCACCGGGTCCTGGTGGAAGAGTTTATCCAGGGCACGGAAGTCACCGGCGGCGTCCTGGGCAACCATAAACTCACGGCCCTGCCCCTGGTGGAGATTATTCCTTCCGAATCCTATGCCTTTTTCAGCTATGACGCCAAATACCTCCCCGGGGCCAGCACGGAAATCTGCCCGGCCCGCCTGGACCCGGAGACTACCCGGAAGGCCCAGGAATGCGCCCTTACCGCGCACCGGGCCTTGTGCTGCCGGGGCTATAGCCGCACCGACATGATCGTCCGGGACGGCCAAATTTACGTCCTGGAGACCAACACCATCCCGGGCATGACCGCCACCAGCCTCTTCCCCCAGGCGGCCCAGGCCCTGGGCCTGGAATTCCCGGCACTCCTGGACACCTTGATCGAGTTGGCTTTGGAGAAGGACTGAGGTGGAGGTGGGGGGAGGGCCAGGGGTTAATGGAGGATAGGCGCTCTCGCCTGTCCAGGACAGCCGGGGGCGGCTGTCCTCCATCCGCCCTCCCCTCAAACTCCCCTCCCAACCCCCTATAAGGGATTGGGGGAGGGGGCTTGGGGGAGGGGGTAAGGGC
>JBFLZI010000217.1:0-3824 GCA_040756315.1 Thermodesulfobacteriota bacterium
AGGGGCAGGGGCCGTCGGCCCCTGGCCCCTCCCCCAAATATTTCTCTCCCTGCCCCCAAGGCGAAACCATGCGCATCGGGATTGACACTGGCGGGACGTTTACGGACTTTGTCTTTCTGGGAGAGGGGGAAGGCCGGGTGCATAAGGTGCCGTCCACGCCGGGGGACCCCCTTAAGGCGATTATTAGTGGTTTAAGGGAGTTGCGGCCTGAGGGGTTGGCTGGAGTAGAGGTGGTGCACGGCACCACGGTGGGCACCAATGCCTTTTTGGAGCGTCAGGGCGCCCGGGTGGTGCTGGTGACTACCAAGGGATTTGAGGATGTGCTCTTCATTGGCCGCCAGACCCGCCGGGAGCTTTTCAATCTGGCCCCCACGAAGCCACCCGGGTTGCTGCCCCGGGAGCGGGTGGTGGGGGTGGCCGAGCGCCTGAAGTCGGACGGCTCCGTTCTAACCCCGTTGACCAGCGAAGAAATTGACCGGGTGCGGCGGCAGGTGGCGGATTTACAGCCGGAGGCGGTGGCTATCTGTCTGTTGCACGCCTATGCCGACCCCCGCCATGAAGAAGCCCTGGCCGCGGCTCTCTCTGACCTGGGCGCGCCCCTTTCCCTGTCCAGCCGGGTATTGCCGGAAATCAGGGAGTATGAGCGCACCTGCGCCACGGTGCTGAACGCCTATCTGGGGCCGGTATTGGCCCGGTATCTCGAGGCTTGGAGCCGGGAGTTGCCGGGGGTGCCCCTGTTTATGCAGCAGTCCAACGGCGGGTTCCTGCCCGGGGGCCGGGCCGCGGCCTGGGGCCTGACCACGGTGCTCTCCGGGCCGGCCGGTGGTGTTTCCGGGGCCTTTAAGTTGGGCCGGGAGCTGGGGAAGACCCGGCTCCTCACCCTGGACATGGGGGGGACCTCCACCGACGTGGCTCTGTTGGCCGGGGAGATTCCCTTCACCCGGGAATATCAGTTGCAGGATTATCCCCTGGGCTTGCCGGTGATGGATATCCACACGGTGGGGGCCGGCGGCGGGTCCATCGCCTACCGGGATCAAGGAGGGGCTCTCAGGGTGGGGCCCCGGAGCGCCGGGGCCGACCCCGGGCCGGTTTGCTATGGCCAGGGAGAAGAGTTGACGGTGACCGACGCCCAGCTCTTTTTGGGGCGGATTCTCCCCCAGTGTTTTCTGGGGGGTCGCCTGGCCTTGGACCAGGAGGCCGCCCGCCGGGCCGTGGGGCGCCTGGCGGCTGACTTTGGCGTAACCCCGGAGGAGTTGGCCCTGGGGATCATCCGGGTGGCCAACAGCCATATGGCCAAGGCCCTGGCCGCGGTCACTCTGGAGCGGGGCTATGACCCCCGGGATTTCACCCTCTGCTGTTTCGGGGGGGCCGGGGGCCTGCATGTCTGTGAACTGGCCCAGGAACTGGAAATAGACCGCATCCTGATTCCCGCCCAGGCCGGGGTGCTCTCCGCTTTGGGCCTGGCCCTCTCCGGTCTCCGGCGGGACTTTTCCCGGACCTTGCTCCTGAGCGGGGGGAGGCTCACCCGGGAGAACTTAGAGAAAGAGTATCAGTGCCTGAAAGAACGGGGGCTGGAGGAACTGGCCGGTGACGGTCTTCGGCCGGAGGAACTCACGGTGACCGGAGAGCTGGAGATGCGTTATCTGGGGCAGACCTACACCTTGAGGGTGCCCTGGGGCCGGGATTTTCAAGAAGCCTTTCAGACCCGCCATCTCCGCGTTTACGGCCATCACTTTCCCGAGAAGGAGGTGGAGGCCGTGGTTTTGCGTCTCCATTTCCTGGCCCCGGAGCCGGGGGCGGAGTTGCCAGCATTTAAATCAATGGGGGGAGGAAGAACCCCGGATTTGCCCTCCCGGCACCGGGTCTGGCTGCCGGAGGGCTTGCAGGAGATTCCCCTGGTTTATCGGCCCCGGTTGGCGCCGGGCGCGGTCTTCGCCGGCCCGACCCTGATCCTGGAGGATTTTGCGGCCCTGTTAGTGCTGCCGGGTTTTCGGGGGAAAGTGACGGCCCCGGGCCATATTTTTTTGCGGCGCGCCTAGTCCGGAACAAATAGAACAAATAATTGAATCCCGGTAAAGTCTTGATTTAGATTTTAAACCGTAATTAATAAATTATATGAATAAGTTATTCATAACAGGACACCATGCTCCGGGACTTGCGTATAAATTTTTGAACCAAAACCGGGGGAGGGAAAAGAAGCGACTTATGTATAACTTGTTGATAAATCGTTGGAATTAATTTTTGACGAATTGTGGCATGAAAGATGCAGCTATTATATGTCAGTATATGGACCCTAAATAAGGTACCCACATCCCCCCCTTAATCAAAGTTCATATACCATTTTCTCCTTTCACCGAAATGGCCGGGTTCCTCCCCCACCCGGCCATTTTTTTTTGCCCCTGCCCCCTGATAATTCCCCCGGCCAATTTACGTCTCCGGTTGAAAATATTTTTTGCGGGTATTATCTTCTTGCCAAGTTAAATTGGCGTCTTGGGGGTTTATACTTTTTTGTAAGAACTTTTTGGTTTAGGGAGGGTATTTTGGCCCAAACCGCAAAGCCTGCGGGGCGCCAAAGGTTTTCGCCCCACTTGGAGCTCCTGATGCCCTTGGTACGAGTCACCCTCTTGGGCGGCCTCTGGATATTTGGGAACCGTCTGAGTTTCTAATTAATCACCTACATCTCATCGAGGAAAAGCCCATGGCGAAAATTCTCAAAGGAAGGGCCAAGAAGCTGGGCCTGCCTCCCGGTTCCCTCGTCTATGCCGGGGACAAGCCGGACCGAAAACTGAAAGTCACCATCCTGGAATTTGATGAACAGGAATGCCGGGAAAGAGAGGTCTCTTCCTTTGCTGAATGTCTGATGCTGGATAACCCCCAAACGGTCACCTGGTTGAACGTTGACGGCTTGCAGCATCTGGAGGATTTAAAAAATCTCGGCGAATGCCTTAACTTACATCCACTGTTAATGGAAGATATCTTAAGCACGGATCAACGCCCCAAACTGGACGAATGGCCCAACCATCTTTATCTCACTTTAAGGATGCTCTTTTATAATGAAACCAGTGATCATTTGGACACTGAACAGTTGAACTTAATCATCGGCTCCAACTATGTAATTACATTGCATGAAAGTGACGCGGATCTGTTTGACACCATCAGAAGCAGAATTAAATCCGGCCAAACCCGGATCCGTAAATCCGGGGCCGATTACCTGGCCTATACCATATTGGACCTAATCGTCGATAACTATTTTGTCATCCTGGAACGGTTCGGGGAAACCATCGAGGATTTGGAAGAAGAACTGGTAACCCGGCCGGTGCCCGGAACCCTGGCCGATCTGCACAAGTTGAAAAGGGACATGATTATTTTGCGCAAATCGGTCTGGCCCCTCAGGGAAGTTATCAGTAAGCTGGAAAGGCGGGAATCCCCCCTGATTAAAGAGTCTACCGGGATCTATCTGAAGGATGTTTACGATCATATTATTCAGGTCATCGACACCATCGAGTCCTTTCGGGATATGCTGTCGGGCATGCTGGATATTTATCTTTCCAGCGTCAGTAACAAGCTTAATGAAATCATGAAAGTGTTGACCATCATCGCCACTATCTTTATTCCCCTCACTTTCGTGGCCGGGGTTTACGGCATGAATTTCAAGTACATGCCGGAACTGCAGTGGCATTACGGCTACTATATGTCTCTAGCCCTGATGGCCCTGATCGCCGGCATTATGCTGCTATTTTTTAAGAAGAAAAAATGGCTCGGTAGAAAATAATCTGTTTTAGTGGGGGGAGGGCCAGGTACCTCAGGTCCCTGCCCTCCCCCCA
>JBFLZI010000218.1:0-3810 GCA_040756315.1 Thermodesulfobacteriota bacterium
TAAGGGCCTGCGGCCCTTAGCCCCCTCCCCCAACGCACACTTACAATGTTTGCGTTTCATCTAAAGAAGTCCGCAGGCGTGGCCGGGCCCCGGTGGGGGGAGATGCGCACTCCCCGGGGGGTGGTGGAGACCCCAGTCTTCATGCCGGTGGGCACTTATGGCACGGTAAAGACCTTGACCCCGGAGGAGTTGCGGGAGTTGGGGGCCAGCATTATTTTGAGCAATGTTTATCATCTTTATCTTCGGCCGGGAGTGGAAGTCATCGCCTCTTTGGGAGGACTGTCCCGGTTTATGAACTGGCCGGGACCCATCCTTACCGATTCCGGGGGTTATCAGGTCTTTTCCCTGGCCTCCTTTCGCACCCTCATGGAGGAGGGAGTGACTTTCCGGTCCCATTTAAATGGGGACCAGCATTTTTTAACCCCGGAAGATGTGGTGCGGTTGCAGGAAGAGTTGGGAGTGGACATTGCCGTCTGCCTGGACGTCTGTCCGCCGCATCCGGCCCCGGCAGAGGAGGTGCGCCGGGCCGCGGATTTAACCGTAAGTTGGGCCAAGCGTTCCAAAGCCGCCTGGTCCAGGGCGGATACGGCCCTGTTTGCCGTGGTCCAGGGGGGCATGGTGCCGGAGTGGCGCCGGGAGCAGGCCCAGGCCTTAGGGGAGTTGGATTTTCCCGGTTATGCCTTGGGGGGCCTGAGAGTAGGAGAGGATAAGGATACTACCCTGGGCATGGTGGAGGCGACGGTGCCGGAGCTGCCGGCGGACAAGCCCCGATATCTCATGGGCCTGGGCACGCCGGAAGATTTGGTGGAGGGGGTGGCCCGGGGGATTGACATGTTCGATTGTGTGCTGCCCACCCGGAATGCCAGGAACGGCATGGCCTTTACCGGGGCCGGTCGCCTGGTCATCAAAAACGCCGCCTATGCCCGGGACGGAGGGCCGTTGGAGGAAGATTGCGGCTGTTATACCTGCCGCCGATATTCCCGGGCCTATCTGCGGCATCTTTTTCTGGCCCGTGAGATCTTGGCCTATCGCCTTTTGACCTTGCATAATTTATATTATTATCTCAATCTCATGGCCCAGATGCGGCAAGCAGTGGCCCAGGGGCAATTCCCGGCTTTTCGCCGGGATTTTTACCAAAAACGGAATGATGGAGGAATGACGCGTGGTTAATTGGGCTTATGCGGCCGGTGCCGGAGGCGCGGGCGACGCCGGCTCCATGTGGACAGCAGTGCTGCCTTTGATTCTCATGGTGGGTATCTTCTATTTTCTCTTGATCCGGCCCCAGCAGAAGAAGGCCAAGGAGCATCGCCAGTTTCTGGAGAATCTGAAAAAGGGAGACCGGGTGATCACTTCCGGGGGAATCTGCGGTGAGGTCACCAGCATCAGTGAGCAGACGATAATTATGGAAGTGGCGGACAAGGTGCGGGTGGAGGTGGGACGCCCCTACATCGCCGGTTTCGCTCCCAAAAAGTAGGTTTAAAGCAGTGAGGCAAATGGCTCCCGAGGCCGGGCAGGAAGGTAGAGGTGTCTAAAAACCCGCCCCCCGAGGCCTTTATCCAGGGTATCGCCCGACTTCAGGAGATGGCCGGAGAATGGGCCCATCTCTTTCCCCAGGCGGCTTCCCAAGGAGAGCATTGGCTAAAGGTGCTCTCCCAGGTCCAGGCCCACGTGGCGGAGGATTATCTGCGCCTGGCGGTGGTGGGCACGGTAAAATCCGGGAAGAGCACTCTGGTCAACGCCCTCTTAGGCCAGGATCTGCTCCCCCGCGGGGCGGGCATCCTCACCGCCATGATCACCCGGGTGCGGCCCGGCCCGACTCCCCGGGCCCAGTTGCAGTTCAAGGATTGGGAAGAGATTCAGGGGGAAATCCAACGGGCCTTGGGGTTACTCCCCAGTTCCGTCCTCTTGAACCGGAGCGCTCCCCTGGATTTGCAAGACTCCAAAGACAGGGCGATATTGGCCCAGGCCCTGGCGGAAGGCCGGGCAGCCAACCTCTGGTCCCAGGACAGTCTGAACCAGGATTATCTCCTCCTCAAATCTTATCTGGAGGGCTACCCCCTGCTGACCGACTTCCTGGCGGCGGGCAGCATGGTCTCTCTGGACGGCCCGGCAGTGATGCGCCATCGCCAGTTGGTGACCCAGGAGGCTACGGCCGTCTATCTCAAAGATGTGCTCCTGACCCTGCCCATGCCCTGGCTGCCCCAGGGATTGGAACTGGGGGACTGCCAGGGAAGCGACTCACCTATCCCCCAACACCTGGCCCAAGTCCTGGCCTATATTCTGAAATGCGACCTGCTTCTCTACGTCATCAGTTCCCGGGTAGGGTTGCGGCAGGCAGATTTCCAATTCATCTCCGAGCTAAAAAGGATGGGGCTTTCCCAGGACACCTATTTCCTCCTCAACCTGGACCTGACGGAACATCAGGGGCTGGGGGAAGTGGAGCGGCTCAAAGACAGAGTACTGCAAGAGCTTTCCCCGATTATTCCCAATCCGCCCCTTTATGCTTTTTCTGCCCTGAAGGTCCTCCTGGAGCGGCGCCAAGCCCAAAGAGAGACGGTTGACCCCCGGGAAACCGCCCTCTTGAACGTGTGGGCCGCCGCCCCCGACCTGGCCAGCTTCAGCGACGGGGAATGGCAGCGTTTCGAGACAGATTTGCGCGGCCTTCTCAGCTATCTGAAAGATCAGCATCTGGTCGGGGGGAGCCTCTCCCAGGTGCAGATGGTGGCCCGGGGCTTGCGGGAGCAATTGGAGATCACCCAGGGTCTCTTGGGCAAGGATCTATCAGCGTTCCAGGAAATGGAGACCCGCCTGGTGGAGCGGCGGCAGCCCCTGGAGGCCACCCGGCGCAGCCTCATCCAGAGCCTGGAGGGGGCCGCGGCTGACCTCAAGAAAGTCGTCGGCAAGCGCATCAGTTCCTACCTGGACCCGCATTCCGGCCAGGCTGCGTCCTTACAGGGCTTCATTCGCGGCTATGAACCGGATTGGGAGCGGCTCCTCCCCCCGGACACGGCCGCGCCTTTCCGTCAGGTCCTCTATCGCCTTTTCCAAGAATTTCAAAAAGAACTGGGCCGGTATGCCGCGGGAGACTTCAACCTCCAGGCCCTGGAATTCATCCGGACCCAGGAGAATTATCTCCGCCGGGGTTTGGAGGAGACTTGCGCCCCCTTGGTTCTGGCCTTGCAGGAAGCCCTGAGCTTGTATTACCGGGAGATCGCCGCCTTGGGCCTGGCGGCCACGCCCCCTGCCTTGAAGCTTAACCTGCCTCCGCGTCCCCCGGAACTGGAGTTGCCCTTGTTGGCCTTAAACCTGGACCCGGGCTGGCGCTGGGCCCGGGAAGTCTGGCTGCGCTCGGGAATGGGCCTTCTCAAACGGACCTGGCTAAAAGTAAAGGGACGCCTGGGACTGAAAACCGCCACAGACCCCAGGAGCCAACTGCTCAAGGACCTGTCCCGGGCCCTGGCGGCTATTAAAGCCTGGCTCCTGGAACAGGTGCGAGAAATACTGCTGGACTACGGGGAGCGCCTGAAATTCCGCTATTTCTTCCCTCTGTTGGACTACTGGCTGAAGAAACAGGAAGCCGACCTTAACGACCTCATGGGCTCCCTTTTGACGGACCTGACCGGAGTAGCCGACGCGGTGCGCCAGGAAGAGGCCGACCGGGCCGCCCGGCGCCACCGCCTGGAAGAATTGGTCCCCCTGGCCCAAGAGATTGAGATGAGTCTTATTGGGGGTGGGGGCCAGGGGTCACAGACCCCTGTCCCCTCCCCCAAACCCCCTCCCCCAACCCCTTAGCGATTTATTGACCCGAGG
>JBFLZI010000219.1:0-3767 GCA_040756315.1 Thermodesulfobacteriota bacterium
CCCCTCCCCAACCCGCGGAGGGGACAAGGGATGGCCGGGCTATAAGCCCGGCCATCCCTTGCCATTTAAAAATTATAAAGGCTTGGGGAAGAGGGTAAGGGCCGGCAGCACAGGCTTCAAGCCTGTGGGAACCCCTTAGCCCCCTCCTCCAAATAACCATCACAATATTTTAAGACAAAACCATGAGCTTTCTGATCGGTCTCATTGCCGGCGTGTTCGGCGGTTTGGTGGGTTTGGGCGGCGGAGCCATCATGATCCCCCTGGTGGTGCGGTTTAAAGGCTTGAGCCAGCATCAGGCCCACGGCACCAGCCTCATGGCCCTGGTGTTTACCGGCCTGTCCGGGGCCATCACTTATTACCTGAACGGCTCGGTGGACGTCCTGGCCGCGGTGCTCCTGGCCGCGTCCGCCATCTTTACCGCGTCCTTAGGGGCCCTGTCGGCTAATGCCCTGCCGGAGTGGCAGTTGAAAAGGGCCTTTGGCATTTTCCTGATTCTGGTTTCGGTGATCTTGGTGGCAAAGCCTTACCTGGGGCAATTCTCCCAGTCCACCGGCGGCTGGATCAGGGTGGTGGCAATATTGTTCAGCGGGGCCGTGGCGGGATTCCTCTCCGGCATGATGGGCGTGGGGGGCGGGTCCATCATGGTGCCGGCCCTGGTCCTCCTGGCGGGCTTGGGCCAACACACCGCCCAAGGCAGTTCCCTGTTGGCCATGGTGCCCGCGGGGAGCGTGGGAGCCGTCACTCACTGGCGCCTGGGCAATGTGGTGGGGGGCCTCCTGCCAGGGCTGATCATTGGCATCTTGCTGGGCACCTACCTGGGAGCCACCGGCGCCCATTTCCTGACCGATGCGAACCTGAGAGTGGTCTTCGCGGTGGTCTTGATCTGGCTGGGACTCCGGGACATCCGGGCCAGCGGGAAAATGCACGTCCTTAAGCAAGATTGACCAAAGGAGAATAGTTGATGCAGACTTTAGAAAACGATTTTGCTACCAAGGGCTTAGAATTGTATCAAACGCAATCTCTATATTAATATGATTAGCTAGCTCCCAAACTTTTGGAAGAAATAAAATTCCCATCAAAATTGTGCTATCATTCTTATAGGAGGATTGCTCCAAGAATAGAATTTTTTCTGGGTTAGACTAGGGGCGAGTGCTCCCAAACGCAGCCTCGGTAAATGAATTAAGGTTACCGCAAAATCTCAGTTTAACCTTGGGAAAGGAGGTCATTAGCGCCAATTAGGGAAGAAGGAGACAGGGTTTGTCGCCTAATCTTGAATAACACCTGGGAACGGTCCTAAAGCGACCCGGAGGGTTGGAAAATGAAAAAGGATGTTTCTCAGAGAATTGAAGAAGTCAAGGCGCGCCTGTGTGAGATGCAGGAAGAGCTGGTTTCCCTGGAAAATCAGAAAAGACAGGAAATATCAAAGAAATTTAAATTTCCCTTTACAAAATCATATAAATATACCACCGAAGTAACCGTTGACATTCCCCTGCCATTGTCGAAGGAACGGCGAACGTTTCGCTTGCAGGGCCAGAAGACCTTCGAATTCTCACAATCGGAACACCCGGGAATTGCCAAGTTGCGGGTCGTAGACGACCGCTTTACCATGGAATCCATTTCCCTGACGGTCGATCGGCTCTTAGGTTTTTTACATAAGGTTTTAAAAGTCCCCAGAACCACCATCCACTCCGAGGCCATCCATTACCAGACCACAGAGGGTCATCTAGATCTGGTGACCGGGCATTATTCCTGTCAGTTCACCATGCTACTCACCCCCAAAGTCATACCGGTGCTTTCCCTCCTCGGTGTCGAGGAACTGCCGCTAGTTATCCATGAGACCGGCCGTCTCGATTTTAAGCCCAAAGGGAGGATATCTGCAGCCGGACGCGTCGATTTCCCACAGGCCTACACTGGACCCCTAAGGATTCTGGCATTTTATATAAAAGACGACTGTCCCACCCGGGTTTCTCTCTGCGGCACGGTGGATGGCTCGAAATGCACGGAAAAGGGGAAAATTTACATCGCCGCGGGAGATAGGGTTTACCTTCAATGGAGCAACAGCGCCGATGTACAAGCCGCCCAGATTGAGCCGAGCATCGGTTCGGTGCCGCCCAATGGGTTGATTGCTACGCAACCCCAAGTCGACACCGAGTACACCATCATTGCCCACGGCGCTTGTGAGGCCCGAGATAGCCTTTCGGTCCGGGTGCTTAAAGACGATGACCAGGTGGACATTTTGGCTCTACATATCGTGGAAAAAGAATTCAGAGATGAAATTCCCCCGCAATTTTGCAGCCCCCGGTTATGGACGAAATTAATTGAACCACGGTGCACGGGGGGATGTTTCGTTGATAAAATCCTCGTCGCCACTAATTATGGCAAAGCTTTTAATAATAAGTGTAACGGTTGGTATTGCCACGGTTCCTGGAATGGTTTTAAGGATGATCACACCGGCCTCCATAGTTTCCCTGTGACTCCCGGGGCATCTCCGATAGGATGGCCCCTCGAGGGCCTCTGGAGATTCTCGCCGGCCAATGTCTCAACCCCACCAATCCCACTTTTTGGGGTGGCGTTTTTTAAAGTCACCGTGGAAGTCAAAGAGTAATATCCAGGGTGGCCGCCAAAATTTTTTACTAAGAATGTTCCGCGGGCAGGAACGGCTCGCCGAGCCGCTTCTGCCCGCGACTTTTCACCTGGTAAGCATTATCAGGTCCGATTAATGTTTAATGTATTTTGATATTCATGCAGTTTTGCTAAAGGGAAGTTTCCATTTAAGAATCTGAACTAAAATCCCTTTCTCTAAAGAGAGATTTTTGAGACCTTAATAAACGCATCCTAATGCCTGCGATTACAGCAACTTAAGGCAATATCGGAAAAAAATGAAAGAAATTACTCCCCAGGAACTGGCGCAATTAATCAAAGAGAGTCAGCGGGCCGTGGCCTTGACCGGGGCCGGCATTTCCGTGGAGTCCGGCATTCCCGACTTCCGGAGTCCGGGGGGCCTGTGGGAGCGCTTCAACCCCATGGAGTACGCCCACATCCGGGCCTTTCGGGCCCACCCCGCCAAGGTCTGGCAGCTTTTACGGGAGATGGACGCCACCATCACCGCGGCCCGGCCCAACCCGGCCCACCTGGCCCTGGCGGCACTGGAGGCCAAAGGTTTGCTTATCGGGGTCATTACCCAAAACGTGGACAACCTGCACCAGGCCGGGGGGAGTAAAAATGTGGTGGAATACCACGGCAACGCCTTGCGTTTCGTCTGCCTGGAGTGTGGGCGCGTCTTTGCCCGGGAGAGCCTGGACTTTGCCGCGGACCCCCTTTACTGTGCCTGCGGCGGTCTCATCAAACCGGACGTGGTCTTTTTCGGGGAGTCCATTCCTCCGGCGGCCCAGGCCGCGGCCCAGAACCTGGCCGCCGCCTGCGACCTGATGCTCATCATCGGCACCTCCGGGGAAGTGGCCCCGGCCAATTTCCTGCCCCAGATCGCCAAGAGCAACGGGGCCGTCATTGTGGAGAATAATTTGGAGCCCAGCCACCTGACTTATACCGTTACTGACCACTTGCTGCTTGGCCCGGCGGGAAAAATGTGGCCCCAGGTGCTGAGTTCTTTGTGATAGTTATTTAAGATTGTGGGCAATGTCCACCCTGATATGGTTGAAAGTTGTCAAGTAGGCGCAAGCCCCCCTTGGGTTTTGGGTTAAGCCGCGAGATGATTCTCAGGCTCCAACGGGGCGGGACGCTTTAGCGACGTTTGATCACTCTGATAT
>JBFLZI010000220.1:0-3670 GCA_040756315.1 Thermodesulfobacteriota bacterium
GAGGGGAGGGCGGGGGAGCCACTGCTCCCCCGGCCCTCCCCTCAAATATATAAAAAATTTCTTGACATGGAGTCCGGGATATTTTAAATGCAAAGGTGAAAGAAGTCGAGGTTAAGTCCGCCATGCAGCTCGGGCAGCTCCGGTATTTTTATTTTAGCTATTATTACTTCCGGGGCTGGAGCTGCGCCTCGACTTTTAAAAGTATCTAATTCTACTACAGAAAATCTTTTAAAAGCCGTGGCGCAGGCGAGGCGACCACGGCTTTTTTTATGGGCCGGGGTTGCTTTACAAGAGCATCCACGGGAAGGAGGAGCAGTGATCGGCAAGCACATCCGCATGGAACGCATTATGAACCGGGAGACCGGGCGCACCGTTATCGTGCCCATGGATCATGGGGTAACGGTGGGTCCCATCGAGGGGCTCATCGACATGAAAACCACCGTCAACCAGGTGGCCACCGGGGGGGCGAACGCCATCGTCATTCACAAGGGCCTGGTGGAGGGGGGGCACCGCCGCCGGGGCAAGGACGTGGGCCTGATTATTCATCTGTCCGGCTCCACCGCCTTATCCCCGTTTCCCAATGCCAAGACCCTGGTGTGTACGGTGGAGGAGGCCATTAAAATCGGCGCGGACGCGGTGTCGGTGCATATCAACATCGGCAACGGCTCGGAAAAGGAGATGCTGGCCGATCTGGGCCGGGTCTCCTGGGAGGCCAGTCAGTGGGGCATGCCCTTACTGGCCATGATGTATCCCCGGGGAGAGAAGATCCAGGACGAGTACGACGTCCGGGTAATCAAGCACGTGGCTCGCCTGGGTGCGGAGCTGGGCGCGGACATCATCAAGGTCTCCTACACCGGTTCGGTGGAATCCTTCCGGGAGGTGGTGAATGGCTGCCCGGTGCCGGTGGTCATCGCCGGGGGCCCCAAAATGAGCTCGGACCGGGACATCCTGGAGATGGTGAAGGGGGCCATCGAAGCCGGGGGCGCCGGGGTCTCCATCGGGCGCAACATCTTCCAGCACCGGGACCCCAGCCGCATGGTGGGGGCCATCAGCCTGTTGGTGCATGAAAACGCCACCGTGGAGGAGGCCCTGGCCTCCCTGCAGGCGGCTTAAGAAGAGAGAGTTTCGAGTTTCCAGTTTCGAGTTTTGAGTTTTAATAATTGCTGGGAAAAAGACCCCATCAGAAAATGGGCAAATTTTGACAACCAGGCTTACTACAAGCTGTTCCAAAACCGTCTTTTCAGTCATCCTGAACGGGGTGAAGGATCTCAACTTACTAAAAATACAAGATTCTTCGCTTCGCTCAGAATGACATTTAACTGTGAAGAAAGGTGTTGAAGCAGCATATAATGATTTTCTCTCGAAACTCGAAACTCAAAACTCGAAACTTATTAATGGGAGAGAAAAAGAGATTAACTTTTCACCCTCACCCTAACCCTCTCTCAAAGGAGAGGGATTTAAGGATGGTTCTTCGTTAATCATCTTTTTGCCCAAAGTAATATAAGGAACCTGACATGAAAAAGTTTTGGGTGAAAATCGACCCTTGGGACAAAAAGCTGGTGACCACCGCGCTGGAGAGCGGCGCCCACGCCCTCTGGGTTCCGGCGGGACGGGTCCAGGAGGTCAAGGCCCTGGGCCAGATCCAGGTGATCGCCCCGGACGGCGACCTGGTCCCGGAGAAAGATCTCCAGGAAGTCACCGTCACCGGGGGGGAGCAGGAAGAAGAGGTCATCCGCCTGGCCCGCCAGGGGCCGGTGGTGGTGCGCACCACCGACTGGACGGTGATCCCCCTGGAAAACCTGGTGGCCCGGAGCGGCAATCTCTTCGTGGAGGTAAGCGAGGTAGATGCCGCCCGCACCGCCTTAGGGGTATTGGAGAAAGGCGTGGACGGCCTGGTGGTGGTCAATGCCAATGTCCAACTGATTAAGGACATTGCTAAGTTGATCCGGGAAGCCTCCCCGCCGGTGGAACTGACCACGGCGCTGATCAGCCGCATCCGCCCCCTGGCCATGGGGGACCGGGTCTGTGTGGACACCTGCACCAATATGGGCCTGGGAGAAGGGATGCTGGTGGGCAACTCCTCGGGGGGGCTGTTACTGGTGCACGCCGAATCCCTGGAGAATCCCTATGTGGCCCCCCGGCCTTTCCGGGTCAATGCCGGCCCGGTACACGCCTATATCCGGGTGACCGATAACAAGACCAGGTACTTGGGAGAGCTGAAGGCCGGGGACGAGGTCCTGGTGGTCAATCACCAGGGCCGCACCCAGGAAGCGGTGGTGGGCCGGGTCAAAGTGGAACGCCGGCCCCTGATGCTGGTGGCCGCGGAAGTCGCGGGCCAGGAAATCGCCACCATCCTGCAGAATGCCGAAACCATCCGCCTGACCCGCCCCGGGGGGGAAGCGGTCTCCATCGTCACCTTAAAGCCGGGGGACGAAATACTGGTGGCCCTGGAAGAGGCGGGCCGCCACTTCGGCCATAAAGTCCGGGAAACCATCCTGGAGAGATGAGCTATGACGAAAAAAGAAGAACTGCGCAGCCGGATTGACACCCTGGACGAAGAGTTGCTCACCCTGCTGAATCGCCGCCAGGCCCTGGCCCAAGAGATCGGACTGATCAAGAACCGGGAAGGGCAAAGGACCCTGGACTTCCGCCGGGAAGAAGAAGTGTTGGCCCAACTGCTCCACAAAAACCCCGGCCCCTTAAGCCACGCGGCCCTGCGCAACATCTTCCGGGAGATCATCTCCGCCGCCCGGGAGATCCAGTCCCCTCTGGCCGTGGCCTTTTTAGGGCCGGAGGCCACCTTTTCCCATCTGGCGGCCCTGAAAAAATTCGGCCACGCCACCCGCTTCGGACCCATGGCCACTATCCAGGAAGTCTTCGGTGAAGTGGAAAAAGGCAACTACCATTACGGCGTGGTGCCCATTGAAAATTCCACCGAAGGGGTGGTGAATGACACCCTGGACCTCTTTGCCGAAACCTCTTTGAAGATTTGCGGGGAGATCTTCCTGGATATCTCCCATGATTTGCTGTCCAAATCCGGACAACGCCAGGACCTGGAAGTGATCTACACCCACCCCCAGGCTTACGCCCAATGCCGCCGCTGGCTGGCCTCCCACCTCCCGGACCTCCCCATCCTGGAAGTGGCTTCCACCGGCGTGGCCGCGCAAAAGGCCTCCCGCAACCCCAACGCCGGGGCCATCGCCAGCGCCTTTGCCGCGCCCCTCTATGATCTCCGGGTGGTGGAACACCGCCTGGAAGACCACCCCGGCAACGTCACCCACTTCTTTGTCATCGGTCCGGATGCCCCGGACCTCACCGGCTCCGACAAAACCTCCATCATCTTCGCGGTGGACGATATTCCCGGAGCACTCTACCATACCCTCCGCCCCCTGGCGGAACGCAATATCAACATGAGCCGCATCGTCTCCCGACCCATGAAGACCGAGGCCTGGCGCTACCGCTTCTTCGTGGACCTGGAGGGCCACCAACAAGACCCCTCGGTGGGCCAGGCCCTGAAAGAAATCGAATCCCTCAGCGCCTGGTTCAAACTCCTGGGCTCCTTCCCCAAAGCCCCCGGCCTGGAGAAACTGAGTTGAAGGGTTATGGGAAAAGGCTAGTGGGGGAGGGGGCTAAGGGCCGCAGGCCCTTACCCCCTCCCCCACACCCCCTC
>JBFLZI010000221.1:0-3645 GCA_040756315.1 Thermodesulfobacteriota bacterium
CCCCAAACCCCTACCCCCAACCCCTTATAGGGTCTTATACCTAGCTTTATAACATTACGCATTATTAAACCATATTGAAATTTTTTAAGGTCTCACAGGATTATTAATAAATGGCGGCTATCTCCAACTTCCAGTTTACTGATATCATAATGTTTTTGCCGATTCTTCGGAGGGGTGAAAGTCCGGAACTTGGCCTCGAAGTTAGTCCCGGGTCACAGCGCTACGTTAACCGGCACTCCGGTTGTGGTCTGGGTCAGTCTTGCCCGGCTCCGATTCTGTGACCAGCAGACTGCCAGGACCGAAAAGAGAGGGCGGCGTTTCACATTGTATGTAAACGCCGCCCTCATAGGTTGCTCTATCCTCCGTTGATCGTTCCAAACCTCCGTCAGCTCCCGACGGTTGTCGCTTCCTGATCAGCCGCTTTGCCGTTCAGAATACGCTTCCGAAGCCCTCGCATACGTTTAGGCGACGATCAGGCGAGGTCGAAGCGGTCCAGGTTCATTACCTTGTTCCACGCCGCGACAAAGTCGTGCAGGAACTTCTCCGGGGAGTCCTCACAGGCGTAGAATTCCGCGATGGCCCGGAGTTGGGAGTTCGAGCCGAAGATGAGGTCCACCCGGGTGCCCGTCCACTTGAGTTCGCCCGTGGCGCGGTCACGCCCCTCGAAAACGTTTTCGTCTTCTGTTGCCTTCCACTCCGTTCTCATGTCCAGTAGATTCACGAAGAAGTCAGTGGTGAGGGTCTCCGGCCGCTTGGTGAAGACGCCGTGCCGGGACTGTCCGAAGTTGGCATTCAAGACGCGCAGGCCGCCAACCAGAACCGTCATCTCGGGAGCGGTCAAGGTCAATAGTTGCGCCCGATCAACCAGTAGCGCCTCTGCCGGAACGGCGTATTTGGTTTTGAGGTAGTTACGGAAGCCGTCGGCCACCGGTTCCAGTACGGCGAAGGACTTCACGTCGGTTTGCTCCGGGGACGCATCCGTGCGTCCCGGCGCGAAGGGAACCGTAACATCGTAACCGGCCTTCTTGGCGGCTTGCTCGACGCCGGCGCAGCCGCCCAGGACAATCAAGTCGGCGAGGGACACCTTCTTCCCACCGGACTGGGCGCGGTTGAACTCCTTTTGGATGCCCTCCAGGGCTTTGAGGACCTTCGCCAATTGGGCCGGCTGATTGACTTGCCAATCCTTTTGGGGCGCCAGGCGAAGACGCGCCCCGTTGGCCCCGCCCCGCTTGTCGGAGCCCCGGAAGGTGGAGGCCGACGCCCAGGCGGTGGAGACCAGTTCCGAGATGGACAGACCCGAGGCCAGGATCTTGCCCTTGAGGGCGGCGATGTCCGGCGCGTCGATGAGCTTATGGTCCACGGCGGGCACCGGGTCTTGCCAGATCAGTTCCTCGGCCGGGACCTCCGGGCCGAGATAGCGGGAGCGGGGGCCCATGTCGCGGTGGACCAGCTTGAACCAGGCCCGGGCGATGGCGTCCGCGAACTGCTCGGGGTTCTCCAGGTAGCGCCGGGCGATGGGCTCGTAGATGGGGTCGTAGCGCAGGGATAGGTCCGCGGTGGTCATCATCGGCCGGTGCTTCTTCGACGGGTCGTGCGCGTCCACCACCAGGTCCTCTTCGGCCACGTCCTTGGCCAGCCACTGATGCGCGCCGGCCGGGCTCTTGATCAGCTCCCATTCGTATTTGAACAGCACCTTCAAATAGCCCATGTCCCAGGTGGTGGGGTTCGGCTTCCAGGCGCCCTCGATGCCGCTGCTGATGGTATCGCCGCCTTTGCCGCTGCCGAAGCTGCTCTTCCAGCCGAGGCCCTGTTCCTCGATGGGGGCGGCTTCGGGTTCAGGCCCCACATGGGAGGCCGGGCCGGCGCCGTGACATTTGCCGAAAGTGTGCCCGCCGGCGACGAGGGCCACGGTCTCTTCGTCGTTCATCCCCATGCGCCCGAAGGTCTCTCGGACGTCATGGCCGGAGGCCACCGGATCCGGGTTGCCGTTGGGCCCTTCGGGGTTCACGTAGATCAGGCCCATCTGCACGGCGGCAAGGGGATTCTCCAGTTCCCGGTCACCGGAGTAGCGCTGGTCGCCCAGCCACTCGCTCTCGGCCCCCCAGTAAATGTCCTCTTGCGGCTCCCAGACGTCCGCCCGCCCGCCGCCGAAGCCGAAGGTTTTTAATCCCATGGACTCGATGGCGCAGTTGCCGGCGAGGATCATGAGATCGGCCCAGGAGATCTTGCGGCCGTATTTCTGCTTGATGGGCCAGAGCAGCCGGCGGGCCTTGTCGAGGTTCACATTGTCCGGCCAGCTGTTGACCGGGGCAAAGCGCTGGAGGCCGGCTCCCGCGCCCCCGCGGCCGTCGCCGATGCGATAAGTGCCGGCAAGGTGCCACGCCATCCGGATGAAAAGGCCCCCGTAGTGACCGTAATCCGCCGGCCACCAGTCCTGGGAGTCGGTCATCAAGGCATAGAGGTCCTTCTTGACTGCCCCCAAGTCGAGTTTCTTGAATTCTTCAGCGTAGTTGAACGCCTCCTCCATGGGATTGCTCAAGGGAGAGTTCTGATGCAGGATCTTGAGGTTCAACTGATTCGGCCACCAGTCCCGGATCGACCTGCCACCCCGGGCGGTGGAGCCCATTACCAGGCGCTTCTTATTGTCATTCATAAAGCTTCCTCCTATCGTTGTCTGATTTTATGCATCTTGCTATAAGACCGGACCGACTCTTTGCCGGTCAGGCAGTTATGGTTATCCGCCACCGGGATCCCCAAAGCTGGGGTTAAAGTTTGGTTTTTTTGGCTCAGAATTTTCCTCCGTTGCTTGGTGGTAAATCATGGCCGGTCTAATTAGCCAGCCTTTTTAATAAATCCTTTCTATTAATAATTATTATTTTTAATTAAGGAAAAAATTTTGCGAATATTACTCTTTCGCCTGGCATTCCGGACAGAGGCCGAAGAAGTCCAGGCGATGGCTGAAAATCCGGAAACCGGTTTCCTTACCGGCCGCCTCGATCAAAGGCTGCAAGCTGCCCAGTTCCGGGTCGATGATTTTCTTGCACTTCAGGCAGATGACATGGGGGTGGGGGTATGGTTTGCTGCCGTCATAGCGGTTAACGCCATCGGGGAAACCCAATTCGAGAACCTCGCCTAAGCCCTTCAAAAGAGTCATAGTCTTATACACGGTGGCGGGGCTCATGGTGGGGAAATCTACCTTCATCCGGTCATAAATCTCCTCCGTGCTCGGGTGTCCTTCGCTTTCAGCCACTATACGCAGGATGGCAAGCCTCTGCGGGGTAAGGCGCAGATCCAGAGCCTTAAGCTTCGCCACCATTTGCTCCAGACGCTTTTGGGCCATAATTTCTGGATAATTATTATTTCAGGAAATTTATTTTCTTATAATTTATACTTTTTATTTTGCCTGTCAAGGGTTTTTCGTTTGCTTGGATCCAAACCCAATAGAGAATTGTCGGGGAAGTTCAGCCCCACTCTCTCTTAAAATTGAATATGAGCCTCTCCTACGAAAGGACTTGCTGAGCAAACCGGGGAGGCTTGCGCGATGCTACATCACTTGCCAATATGTCCTATTTGGGAGAGGTTACGAGATGGTAAGCTTAAATAAATGACGCTAGGTTTAAGAGTTTGGGGCGGCCGGGGCCGTTG
>JBFLZI010000222.1:0-3630 GCA_040756315.1 Thermodesulfobacteriota bacterium
AGGGGCCCACCGGCCCCTGGCCCCCTCCCCCAAAAAACTCACCCCACACCTGACCCATGCGCGGCGCTATTTACGTTATCGGTGACATTCATGGTTGTTTGGGCCATTTGGAGCGCCTGTTGGAGGAGGTGGGTCCGGACCTTAGTCGGGACCGGTTGATTTTTATCGGGGATTATATTGATCGGGGGCCGGATTCCAAGGGGGTGGTGGATTATATCTTGCGGTTAAAAGAGCGTTGTCCCCTGGACAACCTTATTTGTCTCAAAGGCAATCATGAGGCCATGTTTCTGGATTTCCTGCAGGGCAAGGACCGGGAGCTTTTTCTCTTCAACGGCGGCTTGAGCACCCTTAGGGAATATTGGGGGGAGCAGTGGCGGTATTTGGAGGAGCTGCGCCTGCCCCCGGACCATGAGGCTTTTTATCGGGAATTGAAACTCTACTATGAGCTCCCGGGTTATCTCTTTGTGCATGGGGGCCTCAAGCCGGGGGTGCCCTTGGAGGAGCAGGTGGAAGAGGACCTGTTGTGGATCCGGGGGGAATTCATTGCTTCTTTTGAGGACTTTGGCCGCCGGGTGATCTTTGGCCACACCCCCTTTAAAGCCCCCCTGGTGATGCCCAACAAGATCGGCATTGACACCGGGGCCGTTTACGGCAACCTGCTCACCTGCCTGAAGCTCCCCCAGGAAGATTTCTATTTTACCGGATCGGATTAGCCCGCCGAGACCTGATCGAGGTCTGCCGGCATCTGTTTGACGCCGGGGTTGCTTCCCCCTCTCCCCCTTGACATGCCTGCCGCTCTCCGGTAATGTTCCAAAGATAATCTTTGCCTCAAGGCGATGGAGATTATCTCCGTCGCTAAGGAGAAAGCTAGATGCTGCGAGCGGTCCGTCTGAAATTTCTCTTTTTATTCGCCTTAACCCTGATTTCCGTCCTCTTTGTGCTTCCCTCTCTGCCCCTGAAATTGCCGGAATGGTGGGAGAAGCATGTGAGCAAGGGCCTCAACCTGGGCCTGGATTTAAAAGGCGGCATGCACCTGGTCCTGGAGGTGGACCTGAACCAGGCCATCGACAACGCCTTAAGCCGCACCTCCCAGGAATTGAAAGAGATGGCCGAAAAGAAAGGCCTGGCCCTCAGGGTGGGAGGCGTGGCCAAAGAGGGCTTGTCACTTACCCTCATCAATAAAGATGAACAGGCGATCTTCCAGAAATGGCTGAAAGAGGAGTTTCCCTTCCTGCTCCTCACCGGCCCCCAGCGCCAAAACGGCAGTCTCCGTTATACCGTCACTCTGAAACCGGAAGAGATTAATCAACTGAAAGACCGCACCCTGGCCCAGAGCCTGGAAGTGATGCGGAACCGCATCGACCAGTTCGGGGTCACCGAGCCGGTCATCGTGCGCCAGGGGGCCGACCAGATCGTGGTGCAGCTTCCCGGCATCCAGGACCCCCAACGGGCCATGGACCTCATCGGCCAGACGGCTCAGTTGGAATTCAAGCTGGTGGACGACCAGACCTCCGTCAATTTGGAGGATTTGATCAACAAGGCCCTGAAAGACGGCCGGCTGAAGCCCGGCTTCTCCCGGGAGGAGTTGAACCGGGCCCTGGCCGCCCATCTCCCCCAAGATGACGAAGTCTATATGGAAAAGCGCCTGGACCGGGAGACCGGCCGGCTGCAGAATGTCCCCCTTCTCTTGAAAAAGCAGGTGCTGTTGAGCGGTGACGCCATCAAGAACGCCGCGGTGCGCATCGGCGATTATAACGAGCCTTACGTGTCCGTGGACTTCAACCGCCGGGGGGCCGAGCAGTTCGGCAAGATCACCGGGGAAAACGTCAAGCGCAGGTTGGCCATTATCCTGGACGGCGTGGTGCGCTCCGCGCCGGTGATCCAGGAGCGCATCGGCGGCGGCAAGGCCCAGATCACCGGGGCCTACACTTCGGAGGAGGCCCATGACCTGGCCATCGTGCTTAGGGCCGGGGCCTTGCCGGCCAGCGTCAAGATCGTCCAGAACATCACCGTGGGCCCCACCCTGGGCCAGGATTCCATCCGGAAAGGGCTGTATTCCGGCTTGCTGGGCACCATCCTGGTAATCGCCTTCATGATTTTCTACTACCGCTTTTCCGGGGTAGTGGCCGATTACGCCATGATCCTGAACGTCATCATGCTCCTGGGGGCCTTGTCCCTGTTGAACGCCACCCTGACCCTGCCGGGCATCGCCGGCATCATCCTCTCCATCGGCATGGCCGTGGACAGCAACGTCCTCATCTATGAACGCATGCGGGAGGAATTCCACGCCGGCAAGCCCCTGAAGGCCGGCATCGACGGCGGCTACGACAAGGCCTTCTGGACCATCATCGACTCCCACGTCACCACTCTGATCACCGCCTGCGCCCTGTTCCTCTTCGGCACCGGCCCCATCAAAGGCTTCGCCGTCACCCTGAGCCTGGGCGTGCTCCTGAACCTCTTCACCGCGCTGTACGGCACCCGGGTGGTCTATGACTGGTGCCTCTTAAAGCGCTGGCTAAAGCACCTCAGCTTCTTCGAACTCTTTAAGAGACCCAACCTGGACTTCATCGCCTGGCGGCGTTATGCCTTCATGATCTCCGGGGTCTTCATCCTCCTGGGACTTTTCGCCTTTGTGCAACTGAGCCGGGGCCACGGCAACCTGGGCGTAGAGTTCAGCGGCGGGGCCATGGTCCAGATGAGCGTGGCCCAACCGGCCACCGTGGCGGAAATCCGCCAGGCCCTGGACCAGGGGGGCTGGGGCCACGCCGAGATCCAACCCCTGGAAGGGGGTAAGGGCCTGATGGTCAAGGTCAAAAAGTCCGAGGAGAGCGTGGGGCAGATGGCCGAGAAACTGGTCCAGACCATGAACCAGGCCCTGCCCCAAAACAAGTTTACCGTCATCGGCACCTCGGAAATCGGCGCCTCCATCAGCAAGGACTTGCGCAACAAGGCCATTCTCGCCATCGTCATCTCTCTGGTGGGCATCATCGCTTATCTAGCCTGGCGCTTTGAGTTCGTCTTCGGCATCGCCGCGGCCATCGCCACCTTCCACGACGTCCTCATGGTCCTTGGCGTCTTTTACCTCCTCGACAAGGAGATCACCCTCCTGGTGGTCACCGCGCTCCTCACCATTGCCGGTTATTCTCTGACGGACACGGTGGTGGTCTTCGACCGCATCCGGGAGAACCTGGCCCGGCGCCGGGGCACCCTGGGAGAGATTATCAACTTGAGCGTCAACGAAGTCTTGAGCCGCACCATCATCACCAGCACCACCGTGTTCTTAGTGGTGGTGGCCCTCTACTTCTTTGGCGGCGTGGTCCTGGAAGACTTCGCCCTGGCGATGATGCTGGGAGTCCTGGTTGGCACCTACTCCTCCGTGTTCGTGGCCAGCCCCATCATCTTCGCCTGGCGCAAAGAAGTGAAACGGGTGGAGGTGAAACGGGAAAAAGTCATCGAACTCGCAGCCCAAAAAGCCAAACGGGAAGAGAAGAAAACCCCCAAAACTACCCGTAGCCGCAAGAAGGGGGGGAAGAAGTAGGAGGAGAGGAGTAGAGGAAGAAGGAGATAATTTGAGGGGAGGGCTGGGGGAGCAGTGGCTCCCCCACCCTCCCCTCCAACTCCCCTCCCAAC
>JBFLZI010000223.1:0-3559 GCA_040756315.1 Thermodesulfobacteriota bacterium
GCCTTTGGCCCTGACTTCCACGGCAGATTCCAATTTGTAAATGGGGCCAGTTTCAAATGGAGATCCTAAAAAGTTCAAGGCATCAGAAGATAATAGGTGATTGTGGGGAAAATATTATTTGCAATTGGCTTTCTAGAAGCGGCTTTGAGGTGATTATAGTCGACCATACAGGATTAGATATCATAGCATTTAATCCTTTAACACAAAAACGACTTGGGATTACTGTCAAATCCAGAACTAGAATTCCTCGCTTGGAAGAAGATTCAGTAAATTTATTTTCTTATCAAAAGGGAAAAGATGACCGGCAAAAATTATTGGATGCCTGCCAGGCTTTTGATTGTGAGCCATGGATCGCCATTTATGTGGAAACCTCAAAATCTGCTGATATTTATCTTACAAGTTTAAAGAATTATGATGAAAAATACCGTAAGATTGGGAATGCAATAGATGACTGGAAAATGAGAAGAAAATATAGAGAAATATATCGGAATGACCCTGAAGTTAAGCATATTAGAATTGAATTCCAAGAGATCACCTGGTTTTAAAAAAGCCGGGGAGTCCGGCCAAAGGCCCGGTCTTCCCCGGCCTTTTAGCTAAACCATAAGGGATTGGGGGAGGGGGTTTGGGGGAGGGGGAAAGGGCCTGTGGCCCTTTGCTCCCTCCCCCAAAAAAACCTTCCACCAACTGCCATGGCCACTGAGCGATTGCAGAAGTTTCTTTCCCGGGCGGGGGTGGTTTCCCGGCGGCGGGCGGAGGAGTGGATTAAGGCGGGCTTGGTTCAGGTCAATGGCCGGGTGGTGGTGGAGTTGGGGGTCAAGGTGGACCCGGACCTAGATGAGGTTCGGGTGGAGGGCCGCCGGGTGCGTCCGGCCCCCCCGGTAACCTTGATGGTGCATAAGCCTTATGGATATGTGTCCACTACCCGGGACCCCCGGGCGCGGCGGGTGGTCACGGATTTGGTGGGGGAGGGTTATGGGCGGCTTTATCCGGTGGGCCGGTTGGATTATGACGCCACCGGACTGTTGCTCCTCACCAATGACGGAGAGTTGGCCCAGCGCCTGATGCACCCCCGCTATCAGGTGCCCCGCACTTATCGGGTGACGGTGGCCGGGGAGGTGGCCCAGGGGGACGTGGGTCTCCTGGCCCAAGGGGTGGAACTGGAGGGCCGCCGGGTGCCGGCCGAAGTCAAGGTCCTGAAACGTAAGGGGGATAACACGGTCCTGGAGATGACGGTGCGGGAAGGGCGCTATCATCTGGTCAAGCGTCTCTTGAAAAAGGCGGGCCATCCGGTCCTGAAGCTGAAGCGCATTGCCCTGGGGCCGCTGAAGCTGGGGCGCTTGCCCCGGGGGGCTTGCCGGCCTTTGACCGAAGCGGAGCTGGCCCATCTCCGGGGAATGATGGGAACGGTTTGATGCCGGAAAGACAGATGCCCCATCCTCTCTCTGAGTTCGCCCAGGAATGGGACCCCTATCAAGGGGCAGGGCGGGAAAGGGAGCGTTCCCGGCCCCCGCGGCTCTGGTTGCACCTGGTCCTGTTTCTGGCTACGGTAGTTACTACCATCACTGCCGGCGCACTCCAGCAGGGGGTGCACCCCTTGGCCCAACCTCATCTATTATATAAAGGAATACCTTTTTCTTTCACCCTGCTGTTGATCCTGGGGGCCCATGAAATGGGCCATTATCTGGTCTCCCGGCGCCACCGCCTGAACGTGACTCTGCCTTATTTTCTGCCCGCGCCCCCCTATCCCTTTATCGTGGGCACTTTCGGGGCCTTTATCCGCATCCGGTCGCCCATTCAGGACAAGCGGGCCTTGCTGGACGTGGGCTGTTCCGGGCCTTTGATCGGCGTCGCGGTGACCATCCCGGTCCTGATCGTAGGGCTGAAGCTGTCCCAAATCAAGGTGGCCCCGCCGGAGACTGGCCTGGGGCTGGTCCTGGGAGAGCCCCTGTTGTTTAAACTGATGAGCTGGCTGATCCTGGGACCTTTGCCGCCGGAGCAGCACGTCTTCCTGCACCCGGTGGCCTTTGCCGGGTGGATCGGGCTGTTGGTGACGGCCCTGAACCTCTTGCCGGTAGGGCAATTGGACGGGGGGCACGTGGCCTACGCCCTGTTTCCGGCCTACCACCGGCGGATTTCCCTGGGCTGCCTGTTGGCGCTGGTGGTCTTCGGCGTCTTCACCTGGCACGGCTGGCTGATCTGGGGCATCCTTCTTTATTTCCTGGGTTTCCGCCATCCGCCCCCGCACCATGACTGGATACCCCTGGACCGGCGGCGCCGGCTGTTGGGGCTGGTTACTATCCTGGTCTTTCTGCTGACTTTTACTCCCACTCCTTTTGAGTTGGAGTAATGGGGGATAGGGGGGGGGCAGGGTGAACAAAGACTGAGGGAGCCGGGAGGGCAGGCTGGGCAGCTATTGGTCTGTTACTTGATTGACCCCTTAAAATGATACCCTTAATGCAGGGTGGGCACCGCCCACCACTAATCATCAGAAATACCTTATGGCGGGCAGTGCCCGCCCTACATGAGATTCCGCCACTGACTGATATTGGCGATCTCTCCTCTTGATGGGAGTAAATTGCAAAGCAATCCATTGTGAGGTTTCCTGAAAATGCGCCGATCTTTGAGGCTGTCTCTGCTCCTTATTTTGTTGTTGCCGGTTCTGCCGGCAGCCGGGGAAGTGGTGGGCCAGAGTGACCAGGAAGTCCGGGCCGTGGCCGAGCCTATCCTGGACAATCTGCTGGCCGGGTTCAATGCCGGGGATTATGCCCAATACTCCAGGGATTTCGACACTACCCTGAAAGAAGCCATCTCCCCCAAGAAATTCCAGCAGACCCGGCAGACCATCCTAAATAAAATGGGTAAATACGAAGCGAAAAGTTTCTTAGGGTTCTTGCAGCAAGGCCGGATGACCGTGGTTTTGTGGAAAGGCAAGTTTGCTAAGACTGAAGACGATGTCTTGATCAAATTGGTCCTGTCCAAACGCCCGGAAAAGACGGTGGTCGTGGGTCTGTGGTTTCAATAGATGTTCTCCACCGATTATAAATTCTGCCCCCAGTGTGGCGGCGCGCTGGCGGAGCGGCTGCTCAAGGCCGGGGAACCCAAACGCCTGGTCTGCACCCGGTGCGCCTTTATCTTCTATATCGACCCCAAGCTGGCGGTCCTGGCGGTGGTGCCCCTGGACGGCGGGATAGTCATGGTGCGCCGGGGCATCGACCCGGGTTACGGCATGTGGGTGGTGCCGGGGGGCTTTGTGGACGTGGGGGAAATCGTGGAAGACGCGGTAGTCCGGGAGACCCTGGAGGAAGCCAACCTCACCGTCCGGGTCAAGCGGTTCCTGAACGTCTATTCGTATCACGCCTCCCGCACCGTGGTGCTGGGCTATCTCACGGAATACCTCTCCGGAGACCTGGCCCCCGGAGACGAGGAACTGGAGGCCCGCATCTTTAAACCCCAGGAGATTCCCTGGGACCTGATCCCCTTCCGCTCCACCCGGGACGCTCTCAGGGAGTATTTGGGGAGGGTGGATAAGTGATTTGGGGGGAGGGGCCAGGGACCTGAG
>JBFLZI010000224.1:0-3557 GCA_040756315.1 Thermodesulfobacteriota bacterium
CCCGCCTTCTACGGCACCCTTAAGCGGGTTGGGAGGGGGGTGAGGGGGGAGGGCCAGTAGCACAGGCTTCCAGCCTGTGCTCAGGTCCCTGGCCCTCCCCCCTCAATTACTCTTAACTACATACAAGGTCATGGGTTCCTGGACGCCTTTTAAGTGGGCGGAAAATTTCCTTTTAATCGCCAGATTTTCCGGCAGTTGTGCGAACACGGTCTCGGAGAGGACCACCTCTCCGCCCTTGGCCTCAGCCTGGAGGCGGTGAGTCAAATTAACGGCTGCCCCTACAATACCATATTTGGCTCGGTCTTCGGAACCGATATTGCCCACCACCACCTCCCCGGTGTGGAGGCCGATGCCCATCTTTAGGGTGGGTAAACCCAGAAGCGCGCCGGAAGCATTCACCTCCGCCATGGCCCCCTGCATCTCCAGGGCACATTTTAGGGCATTTTGCAAGGCCGGACCCAAAGGTCCGTCCAGGGGATCGAAAAAGACCAGAATGGCATCCCCCAGAAAGTCCACGATAATCCCCCGGTGCCGGTGAATGATCTCGATCATCCGGGAGAAATAACCATTCACCAGGGAGATGGTGGCCTCCGGGCTTAGGGTCTCGGCCAGAGGCGTGAAGTCCCGGATATCCGAAAAAAGGATGACCACCTGCCGTTTCTCCCCGCCCAGTCGGCCGGCCTCCGGTCGGCGGAGCAGCTCCCGGGCGATTTCCTGATCCACATAGCGCCCGAAGGTATTGCTGATAAAATCCCGTTCCTTAAGTCCGGCCACCATCTCATTGAAGCTCTCGGTCAATTGGCCGATTTCATCCCGGCTCTCCACCGGCAAGGGTTCCCCATAGCGGCCCTGGGCCACCAGCGCGGCCCGGCGGGCGATCTGGCGGATGGCCGAGACCACCGGGTTCACTCCCAGGCGGATGAGGAGCAAGATGGCGGCCAGACAGATGATACCGGAGATGAGATAATAAAAGCGAAAACGGAGAATCGGGGCCAGGACCTGGCTTCCCTGGGCATGCAACATCAAGGCCCAGGGTGCGGCATGGAGCCGGTAGAAACCGATAACGTGCTCCGGGGTGTAACCTCCCCCCAGGACGGTGTCGGAAGGCTTTTCTTTCATGGCCTTGAGCATGGCCAACTCCAGGGGGTCCTGGGTTTCCCCCAGGCAATGGCGCCCCGCCATCTGGGGGTCGGTATGGGCCAAATATTGGCCGCTGCCGACATCCACCAGACAGGCCATGTAGCTGGACATCCAGCCCGAAGTCAGAATGTCTTTCATCAAATAATCGAATTTAATTAAGACTTCCAGCTTCCCTAAGGACTTTCCCTTTGCGTCCAACAGGTCTGATTCCAGGCCCACCACCCTCTCCCCGGGGGGGTACGAGTAGCGGGGAGGAGAAATCTTAGCCACTCTCTGGTAAGCCGGCTTGCCAGCCGCGGCCGTCGCCCCGGTCCCTGGCCCCGGCTCCCCCCAGGTTAATTTGACCTGGGCGACGCCGTCCTGCTCCCGCAATTGCTTAAGAATCCACACTTGAATTTCTTTACCATGGGGGTCCTTGCCGGCTTGGGCAAAGGCGTCCATCCATTGGGCCGTCAATTGCAGGCGCATATCCAACTGATGCGCCGCCCTCTCCAGCTTGAGGATGGCGGTCTCTTGCCATTCTCTCAGCAGAGCTTGGCGGATGTAAATATAGCCGAATAAGCCGGTACCCAGGAGAAAGAGGGCCACCGGCAATATTAAGAAGGCCCTGAGCCGCGTCTGTAAGCTTTTGAAGGCCGCCATCCCGACTATTCCGACAGCTTGAGCAAAGTCCCCCGCTTCAAAGCGGATTTTAAGGTGTATTGTAAGAGGGCATAACTAAACAATAAATAGACGAGGCTTTGGGAGAATCCATAGAGCAGGGGATAGGGGGAAATCAGGGGAAAGCCGTAGAAATGTCGGAAATAGTCCAGAAAGTAGGTCAAAGGGATAATCTCCGCCAGTTCCCGCACCCCGGGGGGCAGGATGCTCACCGGATAGTAAAGGCCGCACAAGAGGAGCAGGAGATAGGAAAAGGCCCAGGCCGCCACTTCGGCCCGATGCCCGAAGCGCAGCACCAGAATTAACACCGCTGCTCCGATGATCACCGCATTCAGGAACATGCCCAAAAGAAACCAGATCAGGCCCCAAATACCGGGCCGGCTCAGGTCCATGGCAAAAAGCCACATGCTGAGGAGTCCCATGATGATAAAGACGATAAATCCCCGGAAAAGCCCGATGAGACCGGCCCCCACCAGAAGATGGCCCAAGCGGATGGGCGCGATGAATTCATGTTTCAAACTTTTGGACCAGACGTCGTAAAGCAGAGAATAGGACAGGTCCAGTTGGGCGATCTGAATGGTGTTCATGCTCACCGCGCCGATGAGGATAAAGGTCACCGTCTCCTGGTCCAATTGGAGAAAGCGGGTGAGGAGGCCCACGGAAAAGATGGCCACCCCGGGCCAGAAGAACATCTCGAAGACGGCAAAGACGTTGCGCCGGTTCACCAGGAGGCTGCGGGCGGCAAAGGCCCAAATCTTATGGAAATCAGTGGGTAATCTCACGGTATAGTTCTTCCAGGTCCAATTCCTTGACCCTGACTTCGGCCAACTCCTGGGACGCCCCGGAGATAGCCGCCAGGATAGGGGCCAACCGGATTTCCGCCCGGTCCAACACCAACTCCACCCGGGAAGTTTCGATCTTGTGGGCCAAAACCCCGGGCATCCGGCCATAATCCAGGGGGGCCGGACTGTCTTTGAAGATCAGCCGCAAGTGATCCCCCAACCCCAAGCGCTCCTGTAAATCAGAAATGCGCCCCCGGGCCAGGAGGCGGCCTTCCTTCAGGAAACCCACTTCACTACAGAGCGTCTCGGCCTCCCGCAAGTTATGCGTGGTGAGCATGATGGTGAGCCCCGTCTCCCGGTTAAGCCGCAGAATTTCTTCCCGTAAATGGGCCGCCATCTCCGGGTCCAACCCGGTAGTAGGCTCATCCAGAAAAAGTATCTCCGGCCGGTTGATCAGGGCCTTGGCCAGAGCCAGTCGCTGCTTCAGGCCGGTGGAGAGATTCTCAAACTTTACCCGGCGATGCGGCCCCAGCTCGAATAACTCCAACAGCTCCCCCACCCGCCGGGCCAAAGCCCGCCCCCCCTGCCCATACAGCCGGCCATAAAACCTTAAGTTCTCCTCCACCGTCAGACACCAGAGAAAATGGGCGTTACTGGCCGCCAGGTTGATGCGCTGCCGGAGCAACCCCGCCTCTTTAACCACATCCAGACCCAAGACCGACGCCCGCCCGGCATCCGGCCTGAGCAGGGTGGTCAAAATGGAGATCAAAGTGGTCTTCCCGGCCCCGTTCGGCCCCAAAATGCCGAAGATGGCCCCAAAGCCCACCTCCAAATCCACTTCCCGGAGCACCACCTTCCTCGACCCCCAAAAACCGAGCCGATACGCCTTGCCCACCCCCTGCGCTAATATCGCGGTTTGCATAGTTGTGGAGGTTTTTGGGGGAGGGGGCTAAGGGCCGCAGGCCCTTACCCCCT
>JBFLZI010000225.1:0-3554 GCA_040756315.1 Thermodesulfobacteriota bacterium
GGAGGGGGTAAGGGCCTGTGGCCCTTAGCCCCCTCCCCCAAAACCATACCCTATAACATACATAATGATCGGCGTATTTGATTCGGGATTTGGCGGGTTGATGGTGTTGCGGGAGTTTCTTAAGCTCCTGCCCCAGTATGACTACCTGTATTTGGGGGATAATGCCCGGATACCCTATGGGACCCGTTCCGACCGGGTGGTCTATCGCTTCACCGAGCAGGCGGTGGACTACCTCTTCGGCCAGGGGTGCCGCCTCATTATCCTGGCGTGCCACACCGCTTCCGCCAAGGCTTTGCGCACCATTCAGCAGGCCTATTTGCCCGCCCATTACCCTGACCGCCGGGTCTTGGGGGTGGTCATCCCCACCGTGGAAGAGGCCCTGGCCCGGTCTCCTAAGCAGCGCATCGGCGTCATCGGTACGGAAGGCACCGTGTCCTCCCGGTCCTTTGAACTGGAACTCCAGAAACTGTCGGACACCGTAGAAGTGGTGCAACAGGCCTGCCCCCTGCTGGTGCCCCTCATCGAATCCGGGGAACAGGATTGGGAAGGCACTGACATGATCCTTAAGCGCTATCTTAAATCTCTCAAAACCGCCCAAGTGGATACCCTGATCCTGGGCTGCACGCATTACTCCATTCTAAAGGAAAAGATCGGCGCGATTATGGGGGACGGCATCGGGCTGATCTGCTCCGCCCAGGTAACCGCGGCCAGGCTGGTGGACTACCTGAAACGCCATCCGGAAATCGAATCCTCCCTGAGCCGGGGCGGCCGCCGCCGCTACCTCACCACCGACCTGACCCCCCGCTTCCAACAACTGGCCAGCCTCTTCATGGGCCAACCCGTGGACTCGGAAGTGGTGGAGTTGTGAGTTGTGTGGGGGGAGGGCCGGGGGAGCAGGGGTCGCAGACCCCTGCCCCCTCCCCCAAATCTATCTACTCAACTCCTCCAGGGCGTTGCGGGCGAAGTCCAGGGAGGGGTCCAGTTCCAGGGCTTGTTTCAGGACAAAGCCGGCTTCCAGGGGGTGGCCCAGGCGCAGCAGGTTGATGCCCAGGTTGGCGTAGTCGATGCCGGAGCCGGGGTCCAGTTCGATGGCTTTCTCGAAGCAGTCCACAGCCTTTTGGTATTCCTCAAGTTTAAAGAAGCAGAAACCCAGGAGGTGGTGGGCCTCCTTGAGGGTGGGGTTCAGGTCCCGAGCCGTCTCCAGGGCGGTGACGGCCTGGAGGTAGTTGCCCAAGTCCTTGTGGCAGGAGCCCAGGTGCACATAGATGCTGGCCTTCTCATGGGCCGGGGGGTCCAGTTCCAGGGACCTTTGGAAATGGGTCAAGCCATCCGCCGGCAGGCCCAGGTTCTCCAAGGTAATGCCGGTGAAGAAGTGCACGTCGAAGCGGTGGGGAAAGGCTTGGTCCAGGCGGGCCAGGGCCGCCAGGGCCTCCTGGGGCCGGGCATAAAGGCTGGCTACCTTGGCCAGGTGGAAGATGACGTTGGTATCCCGGGTGCGGGCCAGGAAATGGGTGCCGGGGATCAGGATATAGACCGCGGGAAGGTTCAGGGCCGGATGGGTGGTCTCCACGGCCAGGACTTCCAGGGATAAGGCGGACAGGGCTTTAAGGCAGCGGCGGATCTCCTCGGCCAAATTCTCATGGGCCAGATTGGGGAGGGCCTGCAAGGGTTTTAGGGGACCCGGCTCCATTAGGTAAGCAGCCTCATCCAGGGAAGGATATTTGGGGAGAGTTGGCCGGTAGCTGGTGCGATTCTGGAAGTCCCCGGCCAGTTGGGCCACTTCGCTGAGGGCCCGGCTCAGGGATTTTTCCGGGTCCGGGGTGGTGCCCGCGGTGAAGATGATTTCGCTTTTTTCCGGAAAGTTGGCGGGATCGTAGGCCAACACCCCCACCGTGGGGATGCCGGTATTGAGAGAAAAGTCCCGGAGATAGAGCTTGATGCCGTTTCGCCGGAATTTATCCAGCATCTCCCGGACCGCGGGGTCTTTAGCGCTAGCCGGGTCGATGGCCGGGGTGGGCCGGCGCTCATGGCTGATGACCGAACCCACGTGACGCTCTACCACTTCGCACAACCCCTGGAGCACGGCTTCCTCCAGGCAATTGCCCGCGGCCGGGCCGTTAAATTCCTCGATTAGATAGAACCAATGGAAGGGCAGGAAAACGGCCTGGCCGGTGCTGAGATTGGTGGCCGGGGCAAAGTAGAGGGGCCAGTCGTCGTAGAGTTTTGCTGCCGCCGCCGCCTCCGGCGAGGTGTCGAAGAGGGACCGGGCCAGATAGTCAAAGGACAGGGCCTGGCCGTTCAAGTCTTTGGCCCGGGCATAAAGTAAGGGGCCTTCTTCCAGAAAGGAGAAGAAACTAAAGCGCTCCACCAACTCCATCAAGGCGCTGGCTTCGGCTTGGGCCGGAGTGGCCCCTTTGCCCATCTGTTTCCGGGTGGGCATCACCCGCATGGCGTCCGCGTCCAACAGACTGATATAGACCGGGATATCCAGACGGCCCGAATCGATGCGCATCGTTTCCTTGAGGATCTTCAAATCCAGCCCGGCCAGACGGTCTTTTACCCGGCTGACGGTCTCCTGGGGGGGCAGCAACTTGTCCAGATCGTAAGTGTAGCCTTTAAAGGCGTCGGTCAGTTTCAGGGTGGGCAAAATTCTGCGCTCCTAGCCATCAGATCAAGAATTAACCACTTGCACATTATAACATACATAAGGAAAAGTTCATAGGGCGGGCGTCCCACCCGCCGCCATCATCTCCTAGCCGCGTTATTTATGCTTCCAGGCCGTCGCCTAAATAAGCCTCTCTAAGCTCCGGGAGTTCCAGGAGATCGGCTCCGGGACCTTCCAGGACCAGGCGGCCGTTCTCCAGCACATAGGCATAATGGGAAATCTCCAAAGCGGCAAAGGCATTCTGCTCCACCAGCAGAATGGTGGTGCCTTGTTGATTAAGCTGCCGGATTATTTGGAAAACCTCCCTTACCAGCAGAGGAGCCAGGCCCAGGGAGGGTTCATCCAGGAGCAGCAGGCGGGGCCGGGACATCAAGGCCCGGGCCAGGGCCAGCATCTGCTGCTCCCCGCCGCTCAGGGTGCCGGCCCTCTGTTTTTGCCTCTCCGCCAGGCGGGGAAAGGTGTCCAGGAGCCACTTCAGGTCCCCGGCCAGGTCTTCTTTTCCTCCTCGGCCATAGCCCCCCAACAGCAAGTTCTCCAAAACGGTGAGATTGGCAAAGATGCGTCGGCCTTCGGGACAAAGGGCCACCCCCCGGCGGACGATCTCATGGGGGGGCAGGCCCTGAATCTCCCGGCCGGCAAAGAGGATGCGACCCCCCGCCGGGGCCACCAGCCCGGTAATGGCCCGAAGCGCGGTGGTCTTGCCCGCGCCGTTGGCTCCCAACAGGGCGACAATCTGCCCGGCGGCCACCCGGAACGTGACGCCACTCAAGACCCGGATGGCCCCATAACCCACCACCAAATCCAAAACTTCCAGCACAGTGACTTTTCCTCTTTAGAGTTTGTGGGGGAGGAGGCTAAGGGCCACAGGCCCTTACCCCCTCCCCCACAC
>JBFLZI010000226.1:0-3525 GCA_040756315.1 Thermodesulfobacteriota bacterium
AAACCCCCTCCCACCCCCCTTTATGGGGGTTTGGGGAAGGGGGCCAGGGGCCAGTGGCACAGGCTTTCAGCCTGTGGAAGCCCCTGGCCCCCTTCCCCAAACAGAATCGAGAAAAACCATGGCTAAGAAGAGTCAGGCTAAAGAGGAAAAATTTGAGGCGGCTCTAAAGCGCCTGGATGAGGTCCTGGAGGCCCTGGAGCACGGCAACCTGAATTTGGAGGAGGCCATGCGGGCCTTTGAGGAAGGGGTGCGTCTGGTGCGCTTCTGCCATCAGAAGTTGGACGAAGTGGAGCGCCGGGTGGAGCTGCTCTTAAAGGACGACGCCGGTCGTTTCTTTACCAAGCCCTTTCCGGAAGAGGAAGGTGAAGGCGGAGCTTAAGCCCCATAAGTTATGAAAAGTTCAGATAATCTTAGTCCTTCAACCTTGAACCTTGAACTTTCAACCTTGAACTTTTTTTAAAATGGATCTTAAAGCTTACTTGGCGGAACGCCGGGGATTGGTGAACCGCACCCTGGAGGCCTATCTCCCCCGGGTGCGGGGGCCGGCCTTCCGGGTGGTGGAGGCCATGCATTACAGCCTCTTTGCCGGGGGCAAGCGATTGCGCCCTATTCTCTGCCTGGCCGCGGCGGAGGCGGTGGGGGGCGATGGCGGAGAGGTGCTGCCGGTGGCCTGCGCCCTGGAGATGATCCACACCTACTCCCTGATTCATGATGATTTGCCGGCCATGGACGATGACGACCTGAGGCGGGGTCAGCCCACCTGTCACAAGCAATTTGACGAGGCCACCGCGATTCTGGCGGGAGACGGGCTGCTCACCGAGGCCTTCCGCATTGCCGCGGAGGGCGCGTTTCAGCGTGAAGGCCGGGAGGCCGTCTGGCTGGAAGTGATCCAATTGCTGGCCGCGGCCGCGGGTTACCAGGGCATGGTGGGGGGGCAGATGTTGGATTTGCAGGCCGAAGGCCGTGAGGTCACCCTGAAGGAGTTGGAGACCATCCACCGGGCCAAGACCGGTGCCTTACTCACCGCGGCGGTGCGGTCCGGCGCGCTCCTGGGCGGCGGCACCCGGGCCGAAGTGACTCTCCTCACCGGTTATGGGGAGAAATTTGGCTTGGCTTTTCAGATAACTGATGATCTACTGGACATCGAAGGAGACGCGGCGGAAATGGGCAAGACCCCGGGCATGGACGCCCAGCGCCGGAAGGCCACCTATCCCGCCTTGCTGGGCCGGGAGAAAGCCCGGGAGTGGGCCGGACACCTCATTGAAGAGGCGGTGGCCGAACTGGCGCCCCTGGGCCTGCCCGCGGAGCCGTTAAGGGAAATCGGGCGCTATCTTTTAGTGCGTCGCAGTTAATTAGCCTTTTCCGGAAAAATATTTTATAATGTCAGGCTAAGCAAAATAATTTTTCTTCCTGCCATGTGCCGACGCCGCCGGGGGCCGAGAATCCCGATCCGGCGCCTGGGGGTGACAGGGAAGGCGACTCTGGTTTTAGCCCAGGTTGCCAAGGGGAAGAATAAATGGAAGAGCGCCAGTTGTTTTGGCCGGAATTAGAGCGGCGCCGCTTGCTGGAGGCCATCAGCAGTCCCAAGGACCTGAAAAAACTGGCCCCCGAGCATTTGCCGCAATTGGCCCAGGAAATCCGGGAGAAGATCATCACCACCGTCTCCAAGACCGGCGGCCATTTGGCCCCCAGTTTGGGGGTGGTGGAGCTGACCATCGCCCTGCACTATGTCTTTGACACCCCCCGGGACAAGATCGTCTGGGACGTGGGCCACCAGACTTATGCCCACAAGCTCCTCACCGGGCGTCAAAAGCATTTCCATACCTTGCGCCAGTATGAAGGCATCAGCGGCTTTCCCAAGCGGAGCGAAAGTCCTTACGACGCCTTTGACACCGGCCACAGCTCCACGTCTATCTCCGCGGCCCTGGGGATGGCTAGCGCCCGCTGTTTGAAAAGGGAGCGGGGCCGGGTGATCGCGGTCATCGGCGACGGGGCCTTGACCGCGGGACTGGCCCTGGAAGGCCTGAACAACGCCGGTGACCTCCACAAGGACTTGATCGTCGTCTTGAATGACAACGGCATGTCCATCGCCCCCAACGTGGGGGCCCTGTCCTCTTTTTTCAGCCGCAAGCTCACCGGCCGCACCATGGTTTACTTAAAGGCCCAGGTGCGGGAGCTGCTGCGCTCTTTCCCGGGGATCGGCGAGGACCTTCTGGCCTGGGTCAAGAAAAGCGAAGAGTCCCTCAAGGGCTTCTTCACTCCGGGCATGCTCTTTGAGGCCCTGAAATTCAATTACCTGGGCCCGGTGAAAGGCCACCGCCTGGATCATCTCATCGAGACTTTTAATAATGTGAAAAATTTACAAGGGCCGGTTCTGGTGCACGTCCTCACCACCAAGGGGAAGGGCTACCTCCCGGCGGAGACCGACCCCACCGGCTTCCACGGTCTGGGCAAATTCGACCCCGACACCGGCGAGCCGAAAAAGAGCGTCAGCGAAGTGCCCACCTATACCGAGGTCTTCGGGGACACCTTGGTGCGCCTGGGCCGGGAGAACCCCAAGGTCGTGGCCATCACCGCGGCCATGCCGGACGGCACCGGGCTGGTGGATTTCCGGACCCAATTTCCGGAGCGCTTCTACGACGTGGGCATCTGTGAGCAACATGCCACCACCTTTGCCGCGGGTCTGGCTCTGGAGGGGATCAGGCCGGTGGTGGCGGTGTATTCCACCTTTTTGCAGCGGGCCTATGATCAAGTGCTCCACGACGTCTGCCTGCAGAACCTGCCGGTGGTCTTCGCCATGGACCGGGGCGGCATCGTCGGGGAAGACGGCGAGACCCACCAAGGGCTCTTTGACCTTTCCTATCTCCGCCATCTCCCCAACCTGGTGCTGATGGCCCCCAAAGATGAAGACGAACTGCGCCACATGCTCTTTACCGCGCTGGACCACCCGGGGCCTATAGCCCTGCGCTATCCCCGGGGCCAGGGAGTGGGAGTGCACTTTTCTCCCACGCTCCAAAAGATCCCCATCGGCCAGGCCGAAGTGCTGCGGGAGGGCGAAGATTTGCTCATCCTGGCCCTGGGGGCCTCAGTCTATCCCGCCTTGGCCGCGGCGGCGGAACTGGCCCAACAGGGCTATCAGGCCACGGTGGTGAACGCCCGCTTTGTCAAACCCCTGGACGACAACCTGATCCTCAGCCTCACTGCCAAACATGGCCGGGTCCTCACCGTGGAAGAGAACGTGGCCGCGGGGGGCTTCGGCAGCGCGGTGCTGGAACTCCTGGCCGACAAGGACCTCCTGGGCGTGCCGGTGAAACGCCTGGCCATACCGGACATTTTCGTGGAACACGGCGCCCCGGCCATCCTGCGCCAGAAATACGGCCTGGACGCCCCCGGCATCCTGAAAAGCGCCCTGCAACTCCTGGAACAACCCGCCCAACAGAAGAAAGTGGTCTGGGGCAGCTTTAAATAAGATTCTTGGGGGAGGGGGCTAAGGGCCACAGGCCCTTACCCCCTCCCCCAAACCCC
>JBFLZI010000227.1:0-3498 GCA_040756315.1 Thermodesulfobacteriota bacterium
CCCCTGCCCCCTCCCCCAATCTTTCAGTCTCCAACCGCGCCGTTGAGATGAAGCAGGACGTCCAGTCTATTCGCATTGCCATCATTGTGGATCGGGAAGAGGCCAGTTGTCTGCCCCTGGCCCTGCCTTATTCCGTGGTCGGCTATCCCCTGGTGCAGATTGAGTTTTTCAAGGCAGGCGCTCCTCCCCAGGCACAGCCAGGCCCGCCGTCGGTGGCCGAGTCTCCTCCCGAGGCCGTTCTCCTGGGTCTGTTCCCGGAACAGGTCCAGCAGCCCTTGCAGCCCTTGTCGGAACTCCGGCCCGAAGCTTATGATCTGGTGTTGGACTGGCAGCATTGGACCGGGGCGCTGGCGGGTGCGCCCCCGGAGGAGTTAGACAACCTGGTCACCGGGCCCGGCTCGCCCATGTTGGAGAAGGTTCTCTGCCAGTTCCAGGAACTCCGCCAGAAACACGAAATCAACGCCGGCATCCTCATCAGCGCCACCGACGCCATCGTCACCATTAACGAGGACCACCGCATCATCGGTTACAACTATGGGGCCGAGCAGATGTTCGGCTATCCCCGGCAGGAAGCCCTGGGGCAGGATTTAAAGATTATCATTCCCCCGCCCCATAAAGAGGTGCACCAGGAATATGTGCGCCGTTACGTGGCCACCCGGGAGGCCCGCTTAATCGGCAAACACGTGCAGCTTACCGCCCAGCGCCGGGACGGCACCGAATTCCCCATGAGCATCTCCTTTTCAGTGGCGGAAATCCAGGGCCGGCTTTTTTTCACCGGCATTATCCGGGATATTACCGAATACAAACAGATCGAAGCGCGCCTGGTCCAATCCGAGCGCCTGGCGGCCATCGGCAATACCGTGAGTCATATCGCCCATGAGATCAAAAACCCTTTGTTGATCATCGGGGGGTTCGCCCGGCAATTGCTCAAAGTGCCGGAGTTGGACCCCAAGGACAAAAAGAAGCTGACCATCATCACCGAAGAAGTCTCCCGCCTGGAAGCCATGGTGGGGGAAATGCGGGATTTTGTCCGCCTCCCCCCGCCCCAGAAAAGTTACGGGCAACTGGACCTGCTTCTGGAGGAAATTCTGTTATTGTTTGAAACCGCGTTTAAGGAACAGAATATCCGGGTGCGCCGGGTGGACCACGAACCCCTGCCCCCCTTGCACTTTGATCCCCAGCAACTGCACCGGGTCCTGATGAACCTGTTTAGAAACGCCCTGGAGGCCATGCCCCAGGGCGGGGAGTTGACCATCGCCACCCGGGTTAAGGATAATCAGGTGGAAGTCAGCATCAGCGACACCGGGGCAGGCATGACCCCGGAGGTGCAGGCCAATATCTTCCAACCCTACTTCACCACCAAGGAAAAGGGTACCGGCCTGGGGCTGGCCATCTGCAAGAATATCGTGGAAGAACACGGCGGCTGTATGTTGGTGGAGAGCCAGCCGGGGCAAGGGTCCACCTTCACCATCCAGATTCCTCTGGAAGAGGCCCCGCCCCCTTGAGCCATATATCTCCCGGCCCCTTGCTGACGATACGGGACCTGGAGGTCCACTTCCCCACCCCCGGGGGCCGGCTCCGGGCCGTAGGAGGCTTGAGCCTGGAGCTTAGGGCCGGGGAAACCTTGGGCCTGGTGGGCGAATCCGGCTGCGGCAAGACGGTCACCGCCCTGTCCATCCTCCGGCTCCTCCCTTCTCCCCCCACTGAAATCTCCGGGGAGATCACCTTCGCCGGGGAGAGCCTCCTCCCCCTGCCGGAAGACAACATGCGCCAAATCCGGGGCAACCGCATCGGCATGGTCTTCCAGGAACCCATGACCGCGCTGAACCCGGTCTTCAGCATCGGGGAGCAGGTGGCGGAAGTGCTGCGCCAGCATCGGGGCCTGGGCCACGCCGCCGCCCTGGCCGAAGCCGCCCAGGCCCTGGGCCGGGTGGGTCTCCCCGACGCCTCCCACCGCCTCAGCCAATACCCCCATCAGCTCTCCGGGGGCTTAAGGCAACGGGTGCTCATGGCCATGGCCCTGGCCTGCAATCCGGAACTTTTGATCGCCGACGAACCCACCACCGCCCTGGACGTCACCATCCAGGCCCAGATCCTGGCCCTGCTGGCCCGCCTCAAGGAAGAGCTGGGCCTGGCGGTCCTGTTCATCACCCATAACCTGGGCATTGTGGCCCAGACCACGGAGCGGGTAGGGGTGATGTACGCCGGGGTCCTGGTGGAAGAGGCCCTGACTCCGGACCTCTTTAAGAACCCCTTACACCCCTACACCCGGGGACTGCTGGCTTCGGTGCCCCGCCTGGACTTTCACCATCCCTCGGGGGCGCACTTAGCCACCATCCGGGGCCAGGTGCCCGGTCTGTATGAGCCGCCTTCTGGTTGCCTTTTCCGGGAACGCTGCGACGAGGCCCAGGAGCGCTGCCAGGAACCGCCCCCCTGGATCGAGGTGGCCCCCGGCCATCAGGTAAGGTGCTGGAATTATGTCTGAGACCTTGCTGGAAACTAAGGACTTATGCCGCTACTTCCGCCTGGCTGGGCCCTGGGGCAAAGGCCCGCTGCTGAAAGCGGTGGATGGGGTGAGCTTTACCATTAACTCCGGGGAAACTCTGGGGGTGGTGGGGGAATCCGGCTGCGGCAAATCCACCCTGGCCCGCCTGCTCCTGGCCCTGCTGCCCCCTACCCGGGGCCAGGTGCGGTTCGCCGGGGAAGACCTGTTCGCCTTGCCCAAAAGCCGCCTGAAAGCGCGGCGCCGCCAGATGCAGATCATCTTCCAGGACCCTTACTCTTCCCTAAACCCCCGCCTCACGGTGCGCCACATCCTGGAAGAGCCTTACGTCATTCACGGTCTGGGCACCAAGGCCGAACGCCGGACCTGGGTGAGTGAATTGCTCGCCGAAGTGGGCCTGTCGGAAGAGCACCTGGAGCGCTACCCCCACGAATTCAGCGGCGGCCAGCGCCAACGCCTGGGCATCGCCCGGGCCCTGGCCCTGCGGCCCCAACTCATCTTGGCGGACGAGCCGGTTTCGGCCCTGGACGTCTCCATCCAGGCCCAGATTCTCAATCTGCTCACCGAACTCCAGAGCCGTCATCAACTGACCTATCTCTTCATCTCCCACGATTTGAGCGTCATCTCCCAGATCAGCAACCGCATCGCGGTGATGTATTTGGGGAAGATCGTGGACTTGGGCTCCCGGGAAGTCTTCGACCAGGCCCGCCTGCACCCCTATACCGAGGCCCTGTTGAACGCCGTGCCCCTGCCGGACCCGGAACGCCGGTTCCGCCCCCCCCAACTCAAGGGGGATCCCCCTTCCCCGGTGAACCTCCCTACGGGCTGCCCCTTCCACCCCCGCTGCCCGGAAGCCCAATTTCCCCTCTGCCGGGAAAGCACGCCCACATTCCGAGAAATCGCCCCGGACCACTGGCTCTCCTGCCATTTGCGGTAGGGGAGGTGGGTTGGAGTTTTTGGGGGAGGGCCGGGGGAGCAGTGGCTCCCCCGCCCTC
>JBFLZI010000228.1:0-3487 GCA_040756315.1 Thermodesulfobacteriota bacterium
CGGGGGACCTCAGGTCCCCCGCCCTCCCCTCAATATCTTCTCTACTCATCCCCCCAACGCTTCCCCAATTCGGGATACCACTTCCGGGGCCTTGAGGTTGTCGATGCTGAAGCGGCGGCAGTCTAGGATTTGGCTCAGGGCCACCAGGCAGCCCTCTTCGTGCCAGTATCTTTCCGTGTCCAGGATGAGGGCGTTGACGCCCAGGCTCTTGATTTGCACGGCCAGTTCCTTGGCTTCGGTGACCGGGGGGCGGTGGCCCAGGCTGATATTGGCCTTGCCGTCAGTGATGAGCACCAGCAGGAACGCGTCCTGGGGGCATTTGGCCTTTTCCTTTTTAATGAGGTCATAGGCCAGGTGCAGGGCGTGGGGCAGGGGGGTCTTGCCCCCGGTGGGGAGATGCTGCAAATATTTTTGCGCGGTCTGGATGCTGTTGGTGAAGGGCAGGGCCAGTTTGGCATCCTCTCCCCGAAAGACCACCAGCCCCACCCGTTCCCGTTTCTGGTAGGCGTCCAGGAGCAGGGAGAGGATGGCCGCCTTGGTCTCCGCCATGCGCCGGTCCGCGCCCATGGAGCCGGACGCGTCCACGACAAACAATATGTGCCGACCGATGCGGCGCTCCCGCACCTTATAGCGCAGGTCCGGGTCGGTGATGGCCAGGGCCAGATTGCCTTTTTCCCGGATACCCTGATAGGGGGCCGCAGCCCGGAGGGTCGCATCCAGGGCCAGGTCCGGGGCGGAAGGCCGGGTGAGGGTGGGGCGCACATAGCGGCCGGTCTGGTCCTCACTTCTGGCCCGGGTGCGCTTGCCCGGGACCTGCTTGGCGGCCCGGTCCGGTGGGAGTTCTAGAGGCTTCACCGGAAAAGGCTCTCCGGGAGCCACCGTCACTTCGCCGATGCGGTGGGCGTCCTCCGGGGAGGAAGCGGCTTCGGGCCGCACCCCGGCGTGGGGCGGCAGGTGGCCCTTTTCCTGCTCCTCCCGATGTTTCCGGATGCTTTCCTCCAGGATCTTCTGGTCCATCTTGGCTTCGCCGAAGGGTTTGCGCCGCAGGCGATGGGGCAGCACCAGCATGGCGGCCTGGCGCACGTCCTCCAGGTCCACTTCTTCCCGGCCGTGGTACGCGGCCAGGGTCTGGGCGGCTTTAAGCATATAGATATCGGCCCGGTGGCCGTCCACCCCCTGGTCCAGACAGACGCAGGTAATCAGGCGCAGGATGTCCCGGGAGGATTTTACCTGGGGCAGGCGCTCCCGGGCGGAGATGATGGCCTGGCGCAGTTGTTCCTGCTCTCCTTGCCATTTGCCGGCAAACTCCTCGGGACCTTCCTCGTAAGCCAGACGCCGCCCCACCACGGCCATACGGTCGGGCACGTTCTGAAGCCCGCTCACTTCCACGCACAGGCCGAAGCGGTCCAGGAGCTGGGGGCGGAGCTCCCCTTCCTCCGGGTTCATGGTGCCCACCAGGATAAAGCGGGCCGGGTGGCTGAAGGAGATGCCTTCCCGCTCCACCACGTTGACGCCCATGGCCGCGGCGTCCAGAAGCACGTCCACCAGGTGGTCGTCCAGGAGGTTCACTTCGTCCACGTAAAGGATGCCCCGGTTGGCCGCGGCCAAAAGGCCCGGCTCGAAGTGCTTCTCCCCGCTCTTGATGGCCTTCTCCAAGTCAATGGTGCCCAGCAAGCGGTCTTCCGTGGTTCCCAGGGGCAGGTCCACCACCGGCATGGGCCTAAGGCGCACCGGCAGGGCTTCCCCTTTAGCCTTTCTCTCCAGGCAGGAGTCGCACATCATCTCCTCCTGCTCCGGGTCGCAATGAAAAGGGCAGTTGGCCACCACCGGCATAGGGGGCAACAACTCCGCCAGGCCCCGGGCCGCGGTGGACTTGGCCGTGCCCTTCTCCCCCCGGACCAACACCCCCCCCAACTTGGGGTTAACGGCATTGAGGATCAGGGCTTTTTTAAGAAGCTCCTGCCCTACTAACGCGGCAAAGGGATAAACCGGCCTTTTCGCAGTCATAATATATAATGAGCATCCTTTAAAAAATGAACTAATACGCGAAAAGCACTTGAAACAATCAAGCGGTCATTTTCAGAATCTGGGGATTTTTCCCCATGAAAAAGATTACAACGTACCCGGTATAAAGCTGCCAGAGTATGGGGCCAATCAAGCGGTGCTTCTTCTTGTCGTTCTCTATGCTTAGTCCAACATTGTGGCTCAAATTTATTAACATTATTTGATAAATAATGATTAACGATATATTCGCGATTCTTATTTGATATCCGCTGTATTCCTCTCCGTCGTATTTCTTGAGACTTAAAAATCGGCCAATAATATTTAAATTCATTAGCATACTGAGAGAAAATAGAATTGTTATCTGCAATTAATGTATTAAATTTCTGACAAACATCCACACTCAACATTAGTGAGTGCATCCAATCTCTATCAGTATCATATGAGGTAACACAAGCAGACCATCCGTTGAAGGCAATCCAAGTGAATATAAAAGGTTCATAACAGTCCTTTTTTTCACAGTTACGCTTATCCCAAGCCCGCTTAAACCAACTGGATATTAGTCTCTTACCATCATTATGCAAATATCTATATAGAGATGTATCGGTAGCCTGGGCTAACTCTTCTAATTCTATTTCACTACGGTTGCTAAGTAATTCTGGACAAGTCATATTCTATTCCTTTGAGAAAAGATTTCTTTTCCATTGCAAAGAAATAACCAAATCCTTGGAAAGAAAGCTATCAAAGAATTTAAAGAGTCATGTAGGGTGGGCATGGCCCACCATAAATCCTCATCAAACCCCGACGGTTCCCTTCCTTATATTCCGAGACACCATCCTATCATTTTCCCGGACATCCAGGTTTATCCGGTCCATCAGGTGAGTGTCTCGGGCCATCTCCAGATCATAGTGTATTTGCAGGTTAAGCCAGAATTGAGGCGTGGTATGGAAATACCGGGCCAGGCGCAGGGCCGTGTCCACGGTGACGGCCCGGTTTTTCCGGATGATCTCATTGATGCGCAGGGCCGGGACGCCCAGGTCCCGGGCCAGTTTGTTCTGGCTCAGCCCCAGGGGTTTCAGATATTCTTCCAGCAAAATCTCGCCCGGATGCACCGGGGGCAGTTTCTTGGTGGCCATTTAACAGGCTTCCTAATTTGATCGCTTATCTAACTATTGGCTTCCCTTAACAAATATCGAAACTTTCCAGAACTATTTCACAAACAATTATAACTGATGGGCGGGGTCATATGTCAAGGAAGAGGTTCGAGAGTTAGGTTTAAAGCAAAAAAACACAGGCTGGAAGCCTGTGCCACTTTTTAGACTCGGTTTAGACTCGTTCCCAAGCTGTGCTTGGGAACGCTTTTACCAGCCAGGCTTAGCTTGGCCTTTATTGTCGTTCCCAAGTGCAACTTGGGAACGAGTGGAAGTTTGGCTGTGGCAGGCGGAGCCTGTGGCCCCGCCTGCCACAGCCCCCTTAAAGGGGGTTG
>JBFLZI010000229.1:0-3468 GCA_040756315.1 Thermodesulfobacteriota bacterium
AGTCGGTGCTAACAGCACCGACTGCCACGGACAAAGTTATGACCCTCATAAGGGATTGGGGGAGGGGGTTTGGGGGAGGGAGTAAGGGGCTGTGCCCCTTAGCCCCCTCACCCAAGAGAAGAAAGGAGGAGAAATGGTCGGCAAAATCAACAAATCTATCCGGACGCCGGCGTCCAGGTCAGAGTCCGTCTCATCTCTTCCCAGGAGGGGCCTCATCCTCCTGCTGGCCTTCATCCTGCCCCTGGTCCTGGGAGCCTGGCGGGACGTCAGCGGCAACACCATCAATCCCCGCTACGTGGCCCGCATCAAAAACGGGGTGACCACCCGGCATGAGATTATGCTCTGGTTCGGCGATCCCAAGGACGTGGACCGCACTCCCGAGGGGGCGATCTATAAATATGAGAGCTACAAAGATGCGCCGGCCCTTCCGAGTACCAAGCTATACAAGGAAGTGGATGAACAATCCTCTAGTCTGCTTTTCATAGACGAGGATAAGAAAATTAAAAAGAAGAAAGTCAAAACTGAGGGCAAGATTCTGAAGAGCACCCTCACCATCCGCTTCAAGCCTGATGGGGAAACGGTCATGAGCCATGAATACAAGGAATATTAGCAGGGAATAAAAATGACCTTCTTCTCGGACCTCTCCCGGGCCACCACCTGGGTCTTTGATTTACAGAAGTACGGCATCAAATTCGGCCTGTCCTCCACCCTGAACCTGCTGAGCCGCCTGAACCTGCCTTATGAGCAAGGGCGCTATCTCCACCTGGCCGGCACCAACGGCAAGGGTTCGGTGGCGGCCATGTTGAGCGCCATCCTCACCCAGGCCGGGTACCCGGTGGGACTCTTCACTTCCCCCCATTTGGTGGAATTCCAGGAACGCTACCGCCTGGGGGACCGGGACATCACCCCGGAGCGCCTCCTGGACCTGATCAACCAGGTGCGGGCCGCAGTGGATGAGGGCGAACCTCCCACCTTCTTCGAATTCGCCACCGCCATGGCCTTCCTCTATTTTTTCCAGCAAGGGGCCACCCCCATCATCCTGGAGACCGGCATGGGGGGGAGACTGGACGCCACCAATATCGTTACTCCCCTGGTCAGCGTCATCACCAATATCTCTATGGACCACCAGGACTTCCTGGGAGAGACTCTGTTGGCCGTGGCCCGGGAGAAGGCCGGGATCATCAAGGCCGGTGTGCCCCTGGTCACCTATGCCCGGCAAAAACGGGTCCTGGACCTCTTTCGGGCACACTGCCGGGAGTCGGCCTCCCCCATGTATGTGGGGGGCCTGGATTTTCAGGCCCGGGGCGGCCCTCCCGGCCGGTTCTCCTACCGGGGCCTCCATAACTCCTTGAGCCAACTCTACTTGAACCTGAAGGGACGCCACCAATACGCCAATGCCGCCCTGGCCTTGGCCGTTGTGGAACTCCTGAACCAGAGCGATTTTCCGGTGAGCGAGACGGCCATCCGGGAGGGTCTGAAACACACCCGCTGGCCGGGACGCCTGGAACAGGTTCCCCAGGACCCCCGGGTCTGGCTGGACGGCGCCCATAATCCCGCCGCGGCCCGGGCCTTGGCCCAAATCCTGAAACAGTCCCATAACCACGGCCGCCTTATCTTGGTCCTGGGAATTATGGCCGATAAAGACCTGGAAGCTATCCTGGCCCGTCTGCTGCCCCTGGCCCACACCGTCATCTTCACCCAACCCCGCTACTTCCGGGCCGCCAAACCGGAGGACCTGGCCCGCCGGGCCAAACCCTATCGAGTAAAAACTATCCTGGAACCCCGGGTGGAGACGGCCGTCCAACAGGCCCAAAACCTGGCCGGCCCCCAGGACCGCATAGTCATCACCGGCTCCCTCTACACCGTAGGCGAAGCCAAGGAGTATTTCCGGGGAGGTGGGGGAGGGGGCTAAGGGCCGCAGGCCCTTACCCCCTCTCCCACACCCCCTCCCCCAATCCCTTAGGGGGTTAGAAAAGTTTGGTTGGGCCGGGGCTAAAGGCCCCGGCCCAACCAAACCCCTTAAGCGGGTTGGGAGGGAGGTGTGGGGGGGAGGGCAGGGACCTCAGGTCCCTGGCCCTCCCCCCACATCAGTCCGTCAAGCGAGGGTGTATGCGTATATTTGTTTCGGGGTCGTTGGCGTATGATCGGATCATGGATTTTCCGGGAAAGTTTGCGGATCACATTTTTCCGGAGAAGATTCACATTTTGAATGTCTGTTTTATGGTGAACGGTTTGACGGAGCGGTTCGGGGGCACTGCCGGCAACATTGCTTACAATTTGAGTTTGTTGGGGGTAAAGCCGGTGATTTTAGCCACGGGGGGTCGGGATTTCGGGCCATATCAGGAGTGGCTCAACGTTTTGGGGTTAACCCTGGAGGGCGTCCGTCTGATCCCGGAGGAATTCACTGCCAGCGCTTACATCACCACCGATTTGGCGGACAATCAGATCACCGGGTTCAATCCCGGAGCCATGAAGCACCCCTCCGGGTACGGCTTTGACGGCCTTAACCCGGGCAAGGCCCTGGGCATCATCGCCCCGGGGAACCTGGAGGACATGTTGACTTACAGCCGGTTTTATAAAGAGAAGGGGGTGCCCTATATCTTTGATCCGGGGCAATCCATCCCGGCCTGGGGGGGGGCGGAGCTTAAAGAGATGGCTACCGGCGCCCTGGCCCTGATCGTTAATGATTATGAACTGGAGATGTTTCTGGAAAAGACCGGACTGAGGGGAAGCAGGCTGCAGGATTGTACCGGGATGATTATCACCACTAAAGGGGAAGCGGGTTCGGAGTTGCTCACTCCCCAGGGTAAGGAGAGCATTCCTGCGGCCCCGCCCAGGCAGGTATTGGACCCCACCGGGGCCGGGGACGCGTACCGGGCCGGACTCCTTAAAGGTTTGTGCCTGAACCTGCCTTGGGCTACCGCGGCCCGGATGGGCGCGGTGTTGGGCAGTTTTGCCGTGGAGCAGCCGGGCACCCAGGAGCATCGAGTTACTCTGGCCGAATTCCAGCAGCGCTACCGCGAAAATTTTGGCCCACCGCCGATTTAACGGGGATCAGCTATGGCTGGTGCAGGAAAGACGGCGTCCCAGGAATTAGCCAGGATTCAGCAGCTTTTCCGGGACCTGGGCCTCTGGGAGCAAAAACGTACCTTAGATTATCAAGGAGAGAAATATTTAGTCTATTGCGACGCCCAGGCCTTTTCGGTTTATCGGTTAGTGGAACGCTGCCATGTGCCGCCGGGGAGGCCGGGGTGGCCGGTGCTCCTGGTCACGGCCGAGGCGATCATCGATGAATCCAGCCCGCCCGTAGTTAAAGAGGACGAATTTAGCTCCGGCCTCACCCTGGAAGACTGGCTCCACCTGATAGAAACTTATTTTCGCTAACCGATTATTCCCTTTGCTCCGCAAAGAGAATTAATTTTGCGGGGGAGGGGGCTAAGGGTCGTAGACCCTTACCCCCTCCCCCAC
>JBFLZI010000230.1:0-3405 GCA_040756315.1 Thermodesulfobacteriota bacterium
AGGGCCTGCGGCCCTTAGCCCCCTCCCCCACCTTCCTTCTCATTTTCCATTTTCGGCCCGCCCATTTCGCCCCAGCCCAGTTTGGTGCGCAGGATTTCAAAGTAGCTGCGGTGGGGGGCTTTGATGAGCTTCAGGTGGTGGGGGGCGGAGCGGACCTCCACCCGGTCCTCCGGTTTAAGGGCCTGTCCCACCTGGCCGTCTAAGGTAAGATAAACATCCCGGCTTTTTTCGTCCAGGGTCACCGCCACGGTAGCCGTGTCCGGGAGGATGATGGGGCGGTTGCTTAAAGTATGGGGGCAGATGGGAAGGAGGATGATATGGGACAGGGTGGGATAGACAATGGGACCGCCGGCGGACAGGGTGTAGGCGGTGGAGCCGGTGGGGGTGGAGACGATCAAGCCGTCGGCCCGATAGGTGGTGAGGTATTCGTCGTCGATCCAGGCGGTCAACTCCACTATCCGGGCCAGGGCCCCTTTGTTGATGACCGCGTCATTGAGGACGTGTTCCCGCCAAAAGGGCCGGCCCTGGCGGAAGATGGTGGCCGTGAGCACCAGACGCTCTTCCACTTCATACCGGCCGGAGAGAATTTGCTCCATGACGGGGTAAAGCTCTTCCTGGGCCACCTCTGTAAGAAAGCCCAACCCGCCCACGTTAACTCCCAGGACGGGAATGCCCCTTTGACCGAAGCGTCGGGCCACACTGAGCAAGGTGCCGTCCCCCCCCATAACCACGATAAGCTCCACGTTCTCAGGCAGGGTAAGCTTTTCCGGCTCCGGCTTATTTTCCGTGAGATGGACCTTAAGTCCCCGGGCCTTGAACCAGTCTTGCAGCCCCCGGCCCGCGTCCCAGGCGTCGCGCTTGTGCTTCTTGGTAATAATGGCCCAACTCTGCACTAGTTAACCTCCCACAGTTGACAACTATCATATTCTCAGGTATTTATCAAAGCCATTGTTAGGCCGTTGTTGGTGAAGGCGATTTGGGGGAGGGGGTGATCAGTAATCAGTGATCAGTGAGGATGACCCATAATGACACTGATTACTGGTTACTGATTACTGATCACTGACTTACCCGGCCCTCCCCTCAAAAATTAACTTCCATCGCAAGGAGTGACCGAAAATTGCAGCTTGCTAAGCGAATAATGCAGATTCCGCCTTCGGCGACCTTGGCCTTGAATGCCAAGGCCAATCAGCTTAAGGCCCAGGGAGTGGACATCGTCAATTTCGGGGTGGGGGAGCCGGATTTCGACACCCCGGAGAATATCCGGGAGGCGGCTATCCAGGCGATTCGGGACGGGTTTACCCGCTACACCCCGGTGGGAGGGATTCTGGAGCTGAAGGAGGCCATCATCCGGAGGTTTCGGGAGGATTTGGGGCTTTCTTATACGCCCGGGGAAATCATGGTTTCTTGCGGGGGCAAGCACGGCCTCTACAACCTGTTCCAGGTCCTTTTCGATCCCGGGGATGAGGTGGTGGTGCCGGCGCCTTTCTGGGTGTCTTATCCCCCCATGCTGATGTTGGCGGAGGCGGCGCCGGTGGTGATTCCCACCCGGGAGGAGAATGGTTTTAAGCTGACCGCGCCGGAACTGCGGGCGCGGCTCACCTCTCGCACCAAGGCCATCATTTTAAACAGCCCCTCCAATCCCACCGGTTCGGTCTATAGCCGGGAGGAATTGCAGGCCCTGGGCGAAGTGGTGTTGGAGAAGAATCTTTATGTCATCTCCGACGACATCTATGACAAGATTCTCTTTGACGGCGCCGGCTTCGTCAATATGGCCATGCTGGCCCCGGAGTTAAAGGAGCGGACCTTTATTTTAAACGGTCTCTCCAAGACCTATGCCATGACCGGCTGGCGCATCGGTTATCTGGCCGGCGCGGCCGCGGCCATTCAAGGGGCCACCAACTTGCAGTCCCAGAGCACCTCCAATCCCAATTCCATTGCCCAAAAGGCCGGGGTAGAGGCCTTAAGCGGCCCCCAGGAGGCGGTGGCCAAGATGGTGGCGGAATTCGCCTGGCGGCGGGACGACGTCTATCGGCGCGTCCTGGAGATTCCCGGGGTTTCCAGCACCAAGCCGGGGGGAGCTTTCTACATTTTTCCTAATTTTTCCAGTTATTACGGCAAATTGACCCCAGGTCCGGGGCAGAGCCATTCCCAGTGCCTGGCGGAGTATCTCCTGGAGGAGGCCCGGGTGGCCGCGGTGCCGGGGGCCGAATTCGGGGAGGACAACTGCCTCAGGTTTTCCTTTGCCACTTCCCGGGAACGCATTGCCACCGGCATAGACCGGATCAAGGAAGCCTTGGGGAAATTGGGATAATCAGGAAGGGAAGGTGAGCGCGGCCGGCCGCTTGGGCAGGCGGCCGCGCTGCCCGTTCAACGCCTTGATTAGCGGCGCGCCGCACTCCGCTTGGAAGCTTTGAGTGGATTGATCTTGGCGGTGGTTTCGCCTTTGCCGTTGCCGTTCTTTTGATGAGTGGCCAGATTGCAGATGCCCCGGCGCCACTTGCTGGCCGGATCCGGGAAGGCCAGGCAATAAACGCCTTCCTCGAAGTTCAGGACGCGTTCGCAACCCTCGCAGGATTCCACTACCGGGCGGCATTTGCCGCCGTTGAACGAACAGCCTTTTTTGGTCATAAAGGTACAATCTACTCCTGGTTTCACGCTTACACAGTGCATGACGATCAGCCCCCTTTCATTAATACATTAACTTTACAAAATATTAATTAATTTATCCAATTGTCAAGTATTTTTCCAGGAATCCGCCCATGACCCCCAAAAATTCCCTCAAGCCTTATTTGGCGAAACGGGACTTTGCCAAGACCCCGGAGCCTTCCGGCGGGCGGGGCCCCTCCCCGGAGCCCATCTTCGTCATCCAGAAACACGCGGCCCGGCGGCTCCACTATGACTTTCGCCTTGAGGTGGCCGGGGTCCTGAAATCCTGGGCCCTTCCCAAAGGCCCCTCCACCGACCCCAAAGACAAGCGCCTGGCCGTGCCCACCGAAGACCACCCCCTGGATTACGCTGACTTTGAAGGGGTCATCCCCCCGGGTGAATACGGCGCGGGAACCGTCCTGGTCTGGGACACCGGCACCTACCAAAATCTCACCGAAAAAAAAGGCCGCTTCATCCCCCTGGAAGAAGCCCTGGCCCACGGCCACGCCAAAATCTGGCTGGAAGGCCGCAAACTCAAGGGCGGCTACGCCTTGACCCGCTTCAAACAGCCCCCGGACGAAAACTGGCTCCTGGTGAAAATGGACGACGACCGGGCCGACCCCAACCAAAACCTCCTGGACACCCAACCCCGATCCGTCCTCACCGGCCGCACTATCGAGGAGATTGGGGGAGAGTAAATTTGAGGGGAGGGCCGGGGGAGCAGTGGCTCCCCCGCCCTCCCCTCAAACTCCCCTCCCA
>JBFLZI010000231.1:0-3400 GCA_040756315.1 Thermodesulfobacteriota bacterium
GTCGGGGGTAAGGGCCTGCGGCCCTTACCCCCTCCCCCAAAACCATCTCAAGGAACTAGACAATGCCTCCTATTTTGCAATTAGCTTTGGATTTTGTGGATTTGCATCGGGCCGTGGGGGTCGCTGAGAAGGCGGTGCCCGCGGGAGTGGATTGGTTGGAGGTGGGGACGCCTTTGATCAAGAGTGAAGGTTTGGATGCGGTCCGGGAGTTGAAGCGTCTCTTCCCCGGCAAGATTATCGTGGCGGATATGAAGATCATGGATGCGGGGCGCATCGAAGTGGAGGCCGCGGCCAAGGCCGGGGCCCAGGTTATTGATGTTCTGGGCACGGCCACTGACGCCACCATTCATGAGTGTGTCGAAGCCGGGAAGAATTACGGGGCCCAGATCGTGGTGGACTTGATCGCGGTGCCTGATCCGGTGGCCCGGGCCAGGCAGGTGGAGGAATTGGGCGCGGATTATATTACGGTGCACGTGGCCATTGACGAGCAGATGCGGGGGGAGGACCCTTTTGCCACTCTCTTTGCCGTCAGTCACGCGGTGGGAGTACCGGTGGGGGTGGCCGGGGGCGTCAATTCCGAGACCGCCGCCCAGGCGGTGGCCCACGGGGCCAGCTACGTGATTGTCGGCGGGGCCATCACCAAGGCCAAGGACCCGGCCGCGGCCACCCGGGAAATCCGCCGGGCCTTGGACGAAGGGGTGGTCATTCCCACCACCCTGTTCAAGCGGGCCGGGGAGGAGGAGATTCGCCGGGTGTTGGAGATGGTCTCCGCGGCCAACTTATCTGACGCCCTGCACCGGGGCGGAATCCTGGAGGGTCTTAAGCCCCTGTTTCCGGGCATCCAATTAGTGGGCCGGGCCTTGACGGTGCGCACCTACCCCGGGGATTGGGCCAAGCCGGTGGAGGCCATCGACAAGGCCCAGCCCGGTGACGTCCTGGTCATCGACGCCGGGGGGGTGGGGCCGGCCATCTGGGGGGAGCTGGCCACCCATTCGGCGCTGCAAAAGGGCCTGGCCGGGGTGGTCATCGACGGGGCCTTAAGGGACTCCGGGGACATTGTCAAACTCAGGTTTCCGGCCTTCTCCCGCCTGGTCATGCCTAACGCCGGGGAACCCCGGGGCTTTGGGGAGATCGGCGTGCCCATCCGCATCGGCAACGTGCGGGTGGAGACCGGGGACTGGCTCCGGGGGGACGACGACGGGGTCGCGGTCCTGCCCCAAAAGATGGCCGTGGAATACGCCAACCGGGCCATGGACGTCCTGGAAAAAGAAAATAGGATACGAGAAGAGATTAAAGAAGGTAAGACTTTGGCGGAAGTTACTGATTTGCTCAGGTGGGAGAAGAAGGTTTAGCTTGAGTTTCGAGTTTTTAGTTTCGAGTTTCGAGAAACAGCAAGTTGATAATTTCTCTCTGGTTCCCATCCAGGAGCTTAGGAACGAGGGGACGTAGGGTGCGTCTCACGCACCATCATTTATTGGCGGGCTAAAACAAATACGGTGCGTAAGCCGCCGCGTCCCCCTAAAAATAAAAATATTTTAATTGGAAGTTCTCCATAATTCTTTCCGTCTTCCTATAAAAAGTGGAAAAACTTAGGCCGATGCGATAACGGTCCTGCTCTTCCGGGTTTGAGTAGGTCTTATTGACCCACATTACTCTGCCGTCAAAAAAATGCTTGGTCTTCTCTCTCGTATCCTCTGCCGGTATTGAGACGCAGAACCTTAAAAGGTCTCCCGCGACCATGAAAAGAGTCGTGGCCAGTTGAGCGCCGTCGGCAGTGATATCCAAAAGGAAGGTCTCGCTCACCGGCTTGCCGTTTATTTCATTAACTTCCATCACAAATCGCGGTCTTTTCGTCTTACGCGGTTTCCACTCTTTCATTTTTCTCCCCCCGGGTTCCCAAGCAGGGGCTTGGGAACGAGGCGAATTAACCGACACCGGATACCCTTCCGCATAAAAATTAACGGTATTTTTCAGGAAAAAGTTTATTAATGGAGGTGCGTTCCACGCACCATTAATAATTGGCAGGCTAAAAAGATGGTGCGTCAGACGCACCTTACGGCTGGTAATTTAAAACATTCTCCCGGCATTGACATCTAGATGTGTTTAATGATACATATACCCATATGAAGACAACCATAGAGATATCAGACCCTCTTTTGGAAGCGGTCCGCCGGGTGGCGCAACGGGAAAAAACTACGGTGCGGGCCTTGGTGGAGGAGGGTTTGCGGAAAATCGTGGCGGAAAGGGAGCAGCGCCCCGGCTTTAAGCTGCGGAAGGTCACCTTCAAGGGGGACGGTCTGCAACCCCAGGTCAGGGGCGCATCCTGGGAGCGGCTGCGGGATATCATCTATGAAGGGCACGGGGCATGATTGCGGTGGACACCAACCTCCTGGTCTATGCCCATCGGGAAGATTCCCCCTGGCATGAGCCGGCTTACGCCCGCCTGGCGGAACTGGCGGAAGGACGGGGGGCTTGGGCCATTCCCTGGCCTTGTCTCCATGAATTCCTGGCCATCATTACCCATCCCAGAATTTATAATCCCCCGACCCCCTTGGAAATCGCGGTGGATCAAGTGGCAGCCTGGCTGGAATCTCCCAGTTTGGTGTTGCTGGCGGAATCCGAAGGATATTGGCCGGAGCTCTCCAGTGCTCTTCGTTTGGGCCGAGTCGCCGGCCCCCAGATTCATGACGCCCGCATCGCCGCCTTGTGTCAAAGCCACGGCGTCCGGGAATTGTGGAGCGCGGACCGGGATTTCAGTCGTTTTCCGGCTCTGGTGGTGAAAAATCCGCTGATGGTTTAAAAGGCAGTGCGTAAGAAGCACCCTACGGTTGGCGGGCTTCTTCCGCCTCCCGGCAGCGCTTCTTGGCCTCCGGGCCGCAGAGTTCCCAAATGACGCATTGAGGGCGGGTCTTGCAATAATTGCAGGGGTCGGTGCAGGCCCGGCACTGGTCCAGACATTCCCGGCAGTAGCCATACTCCATCTTCTCACAGCGCACGTAAGCCTGCCGCCCCGGATGAAATCGGCATTCCATCAGCACTCTCCTAAGTGAAACTCCAGCAAAAAGGACAATCCTCTATTTTTAAAATGTAGAGCCGCCGCCCCCGGCGGCTCAGGAACCGCCGGGGGCGGCGGTTCTACATTTATTTCCGGCAAGGGAAGCGCTTTTTGCAAAATTCCCTTAATGATATAATACCATGAACGCTCGCTATGGGGGAGAGCCGGGGAATGAAGCGCCGGCGAGACGCCGGTGCCTCCGGCCTCTCCTTTATCCCACTCCCAAGCTGCTAATAGGTATCGGGGAAGTCGGGCCGAGGCTACCGGTTTCTCCAAAAAACCAGGAGCACAGGCTGGAAGCCTGTGCTACCAAAATAACCATAAGGGGTTGGGGGAGGGGGTTTG
>JBFLZI010000232.1:0-3373 GCA_040756315.1 Thermodesulfobacteriota bacterium
CGGGGCTATCAGCCCCGACTTCTCCGGCCTACTTAAAACCCCATAAGGGTTTGGGGGAGGGGGTTTGGGGCTGTGCCCCTTAGCCCCCTCCCCAAAAAACTCCTCAACCTCCCCCCAATTCAGCCAGGCGTTTTTTCAGTTCTTTTTCCTTTTGCCAGCGGGCGGTGACGTCTCGGAGAATGGCGGCCGCGCCCAGGATTTGGCCCTGGTCGTCTTTGATCAGGGAGATGGTAAACTCTAAAGAGATGCGCCCCTGATCCTTCCGTTTCCCCGGCACGGCCAGGAGTTCCCGGCCGTATTTGCTGACCCCGGTGGCCATGACCCGGCGGTAGCCCTGGTTGTGCCGTTCCCGCAAATTTTCCGGGATAATCAGGTCCAGGGGTTGTCCCAGGGCCTCATTGGCGGAATAGCCGAAAATCCTTTCCGCGCCTCGGTTCCAGAGCCGGATAAGGCCGTCCCGGTCGGCAAAGATGATGGCGTCCCCGGCTTCGGCCACGACCTGTTGGCAGAGCCAAGCGTTGGAGCAGGGGTTGGTCATGGCAAGCTCTTAGTTTAGACTTAAGGGGAATTCAGGTCTGGTCCGCCTGAAGATATTGTTCCAGCAAGTTCTTCAATACCACGGCATTATTGCGGGCTTCGTCCCGGGCGGCATAAACCAGGGTAACGATCCCCTGGCGGGCCTGCTCGGCCAATTTTTGCATCAGCGCGGCCTTTTCCGGAGCCTGCAACTCGGCGGTGTAACGCGCGTGAAATTCCGGCCAGCGCTCCGGGTCATGGGCAAACCACTGGCGCAAGTCTGAAGAAGGGGCCAGGTCTTTCAGCCACCCCGCTAATTGGGCGGCCTCTTGGCTGATCCCCCGGGGCCACAATCTATCCACCAGATAGCGTTCCCCGTCCGTTTCCTCAGGTTTCTCATAAATGCGCTTGATTTTGAGGGGCATGGCTCGCCCGCCCAGGCCTTTCGGCCTTCTTTGGTTTAATATTATAATCAATAAAAATCCAAATATCAGTCTTAAGCGAATCACCAGGGAAGGCTTAACCGCCATGCGCTACGAAGGCCCGATTTACCGGCCTCCCAGCGAGGCCCACAGTCTGCTTATCCAGGCCACCGTGGGTTGCCCCCACAACCGCTGCACCTTCTGCATGGTCTATAAGGGAATCAAGTTCCGGGTGCGGCCCACCCGGGATATTATGGAGGACCTGGAAGAGGCGCGGCGGGTCTCTGGGGAGGGAGTTAAGACCATCTTTTTTCCCGCGGGCAACACCATTGCCATGCCTACCCAGGCCCTGGCCGAGATCTGCCGAGCCAGCTACGCCCTGTTTCCCCGGTTGCAGCGCCTCACCGTGTACGGCTCTTCCCAATTTATCTATCGGAAGGGGCCGGACAAGCTCCGCATCCTGGCGGCGGCCGGGCTGGGGCGGATCCATGTGGGGGTGGAGAGCGGCGACGACGCCATCCTGACCCGGGTCCAAAAAGGCGCCACCAGCGCCCAGCAGATCGAGGCGGGCCGGATGCTCCGGGAGGCCGGCATCGAGAACAGCACTTATGTGATCCTGGGGCTGGGGGGGAAGGAGAGGAGCCGGGAGCACGCCCGGGAAACCGCCCGGGTGATTAACGCCAGCCCCCCGGATTTCCTGCGCCTGCGCACCCTGGTGCCCAAGATCAACACGCCCTTGTTGGAAGAGGTGCTGACCGGGCGCTTTCAGATGCTCAGCCCCCATGAGGTGCTCCGGGAAACCCTGGCCTTGATTGAGGCGGTCACCGTGCCCACCCGGGTGGTGAGCGACCACTATACTAATTATCTGGACGTCTCCGGGCGGCTGCCGGAAGAAAAGGAGGCGATGGTGGATAATTTAAAAAGGGCCTTAAAAAGGGATGAAGGGACCTTCCGCCCCTTTTTCATCGGCACCGAATAATACCGTTTTCGGTTCTTTAGAAAATATGGCCGTAGGGGCGAACCTCGTGTTCGCCCCAGGGCGAATACAAGATTCGCTCCTACCGGTGAATCAAAACTAGATGTAGGGCGGGAAAGCAAAGCGCCTCCCGCCTTCGGCAATTCTGGTTTGACTTCACTTATGCCGCAATTTATTCGCCAGGGCAGAAAATGTTAATCGTCGGAAGTCTAGAGATGGCCTAATGCTAAAGGCGGGATGCGCTTCTAATTAGTCTTCCTCATCCTCGTCGTCTTCGTCATAATCCCCCAAGGCCACCGACCTTAAGGCCTTGATCGCCGATCTTTCCGGCTTGGCCTCCCGGTAATTGTTGTGCAGCTTGATCATTTCCAGATAGGCCAGGGGGTCAAAGTCCACCTGGCGGTATTGCTGGAAGACCTTGCCCTGGCCCAAATAGCTGTGCACCAGCCGTTTTTGTATCTCCACGAACCCCATCTCCCCCTTGCAGGCGATATTATGGCTCATGAAATTGGGGGTCTTGCCGTCCGGCAGGAACTCCTCGATGGGATCATTAGTAAATTCATGGGCGTGATACAGACCCAAGAGGTGACCCAATTCATGGATCAGCAGGTTGGCCAGCCATTGGTGGTTCTGCCTCTCCTCCCCGGGTTCCGGGCTGCAGACCTCCGCCTGAAAACGTTTCACGGAGATATGCACCACCGATAAGGGCAGGTGGGCAAAGGCATATTTATTCTTGCAGACCGCCAGAAACCGGAGGCGGAAAGGGGGCTCCACCTTAAAGGCCTTAAAACTCCGGGCCAGCCACTCCGTATGGGACAAGGCCTCCAGCCGCAGACGCCGGGCCGGGGCCAGCGGCCCCGGGGTCCCCTGGCCCGGCATTTCCTCCAGGTTGACCCCCATCCGGGCATAAAACTGCTGCACTTTGGGCCACACCTCGGGCCATTGGCGCACGAAAGAATATACCTCCGCCGCCGGAGAGAAAAAGACCTCCACCGGCACCGTCTTAGGGGAGAGGTCCACCGGCCCCAGATCGGCCAGAGAATAAAGGGCCGCCTCGGCGGAGAGACTTAAGTCCGCTCCACCCGCGGCCCCTGGCATCAGGAGGGCCAGAGCCAGAAGCAAAGATACCGGCCAGATATACCCCGTCCGGAAAATTTTCACGTTTTAACCTTGTCTTTTATGAATAATCGTTTAATATTAAAAAGTTTTGGGAAGGAGTACCTAAACATGGCCTACACTTGTGAGATCTGCGGGAAAAAACCCCAAGTGGGAAATAACGTCAGCCACGCCAATAACCGCACTAAACGCCGCTGGAAACCCAACCTGCGCCGGGTCCGGGCCCTGAACCAGGGCACTGTCCGCTATATCCAGGTCTGCACCCGCTGCCTGCGCTCCGGCCTGGTGGTTAAGCCGGCTTGAGTTTTTTGGGGGAGGGGGCCAGGGGTCACAGACCCCTGGC
>JBFLZI010000233.1:0-3353 GCA_040756315.1 Thermodesulfobacteriota bacterium
GAGGGGGCTAAGGGGCTGCGCCCCTTAGCCCCCTCCCCCAAAACATCCATATCCATATGCAAACGGACTTCTACTATATGGGGGAGGCGTTGGCCCAGGCCCGGGAGGGTTTGGTTTTGGGTGAGGTGCCGGTGGGCGCGGTGTTGGTGGGTGAGGGGGGGAAGATTTTGGCTCGGGCCTGTAACCGGCCCCTTGGGCTTGCTGATCCCACCGCCCATGCCGAGGTCCTGGCCCTGCGGCAGGCCGCGGCTCTCCTGGGGAATTATCGGTTGCCCGGCACTAGCCTATATGTTACCATCGAACCGTGCCCCATGTGCGTGGGGGCCATGATTCAGGCTCGCGTCAAGCGCCTGGTTTTCGGCGCGCCGGACCCCAAGGCCGGGGCCTGTGTGTCCCTGTACCGCCTCCCGGAAGATCGCCGTCTCAACCACCAAATTGAGGTTTTGGGGGGGGTAAGAGAAGCCGAATGCCGGGAGCTGTTGCAGCAGTTCTTTCAGGCCCGGCGGGGAGCGCAAGCGGACCGATAAAGTCACCTGCAACATAAAGCTATTGCTTGGTTTTGTGAGCTATCGTAATTTTTGGGCCGAAACCTTCCGGGTGACTGGAACCTAAAGTCCCCCTTTCCTAAAGGGGGATTTAGGGGGATTATTGAGGGGTTATTCATAATCCCCCCTGACCCCCCTTTAGAAAAGGGGGGAATTTTCGGTCCCTGAAATACTTCATAAAAGTTGTCACCCTGAGCCGCAGGCGAAGGGTCTCAATGGAGATTCTTCGCCGACGCTGGCGGCTCAGAATGACAAAACAATCATTTAAAGGTAGAACAGGCTTCCAGCCTGTTCCCGGCACAGGCCAGAGGCCTGTGCCACTTGAGTTTACTTAGGAATGGGAGGGGTACCGAAGAGGCCGTAACGGGGTCGACTCGAAATCGACTTGGGGGCTAACCACTCCCACGTGGGTTCGAATCCCACCCCCTCCGCCACTGTTTAGATGTGGGGGGAGGGCCAGGGACCTGAGGTCCCTGCCCTCCCCCACAACAATACTACCAAACACGGAGAGATGCCCGAGCGGCTGAAGGGGCACGACTGGAAATCGTGTGAGCGTCTAAACCGCGCTCCGAGGGTTCGAATCCCTCTCTCTCCGCCATTTATCCTGGTTTTCGGTTTTCAGTTTGCGGTTTTCGGTGGAAAATCTTATAAAAAAATAATATGTTAGCCCTTTCTGGCCGCAAACCGAGAGAGCGGACCTTCCTAACCTAAATATGATCTTTTACCGAAAACTGAAAACCGAAAACCGAAAACCGCGTTTATGTATTTAGTTCTAGCCCGCAAGTGGCGTCCCCAGACCTTTGAAGAGGTGGTGGGCCAGGAGCCTATCACCCGGACCCTGCAGAACGCCCTGGCCCAGGGCCGCATCGCCCATGCCTTCCTCTTCAGCGGTCCCCGGGGCGTGGGCAAGACCTCCGTGGCCCGCATCCTGGCCAAGGCCCTGAACTGCGTCCAGGGGGTGGGGCCCCATCCCTGTAATCAGTGCCAGGTCTGTCAGGAAATCACCCATGGCTCCGCCCTGGACGTCCTGGAAATCGACGGCGCCTCCAACCGGGGCATTGACGAGGTCCGGGACCTCAGGGAGAAGATCAAGTATCTGCCCACCCAGGGACAATATAAGGTTTATATTATCGATGAAGTGCACATGCTCACCAAAGAGGCCTTCAACGCCTTGCTCAAGACCCTGGAGGAGCCTCCGGCCCACGCAGTCTTTATCCTGGCCACCACCGAGCCTCACAAGGTGCCGGTGACCATCCTCTCCCGCTGCCAGCGCTATGATTTCCGCCGCATTCCCACCGCGATGATTCAAGAGCAACTGGAGAAGCTGGTGGAGCAGGAGGGCTGGCAGATTGACGCCGAGGGCCTGGCCCTGCTGGCCCGGGAGGCGGAAGGGAGCCTTCGGGACGCCCAGGGCTTCCTGGACCAGGTGGTGACCTTCGGGGGGGACGCGGTGAGCGCGCCGGAGATCGCCCGCATCTTGGGGGTAACGGAGCGGGGGGCGCTCCTGAACGCGCTTCAGGCGGTCCTTACGGGCCAGGGACCGGCTCTTTTAGAACTCATCGATGATCTCTATAATCAAGGCCATGACCTGAAGCGCTTCTATCAGGACCTGGTGCAATACGCCCGGCACCTCCTCCTGGCCGGCCTCCATCCCGAGACCCGGCATCTGGCCGAAGTGGCGGATGCGGAATGGGAAACCTTAAGCCGCCTGGCCCGGGAAGCGCCGGCCCTTCATCTCCATAACCTCCTCAGTGTTCTCTTGAACGGCGAAGAAGAGCTGAAACGGGCCCCCCAACCCCGGTTGGCCCTGGAAGTGCTGCTCCTGAAACTGATTCATTTGGAACCGGTGGTCCCTTTGGCCGAGTGGCTCAAACGCCTGGCCGCCCTGGAACACCGTTTGGAGAAATATCCCGCGGTGCTCTCGGAAGCCCCCAGCCCCCTATCCCTAAAACCGGAAACCGCGCCGCCCCCCGGCCCTCCCCCTGTGGACCCCGCCACTGCGCCGGTGGAGGAGGACCCGGCCCAAAAATGGCAGGCCTTCCTGAGCTATGTCCAGAAAAAAGAGGGGGGGCCGCTGTTCGGCAAGCTCAGCCGCTGCCGCCTGAAGGGTATTACCGATAATAGTCTCCAGGTGGCCACCGGCCGCTCCTGGCACCTGGCCGGCGCCAAGCAGGAAGCCCGGCTTAAGGAACTGGTCCGGGCCTTTTTCGGCCCCCAATATTCTCTTAAGCTGGAGCACCCGGAACCCGGGGAGAGGAAAGAAACCCCGGCGGCGACTCCCCAGCCCCTGGACCCGCCCACCCTCAAACAACAGGCCCTGGAGATCTTCGGGGGACGCTGGCTGACCCCCACCCCGGAAAAGGAGGAACCCCAGTGAAAAACCTGGCCGGTCTCATGAAGCAGGCCCAGAAGCTGCAAAGCAAGATGCAGGAATTGCAGGCGGAACTCGGCAACCGCACCGTCCGCGCCCAGGCCGGGGGCGGCATGGTGGAGGCCACCGTGAACGGCCGCCAGGAACTGGTGAGCTTGCACATAGACCCGGAAGTGGCCAACCCGGACGACCTGGAAATGCTCCAGGACCTCATCGTCGCCGCTATCAACGAAGCCCTGAACCGCTCCCGGGAAATGATGGCCCAGGAAATGAGCAAGTTGACGGGAGGCATGCAGATTCCCGGGATGTTTTGAGGGACGTGGGGGAGAGGGCCAGGGACCTGAGCACAGGCTGGAAGCCTGTGCTACTGGCCCTCCCCCCACACCCCCCTCCCAACCCGCTTAGGGGTTTGGTTGGGCCGGGGCCTTCGGCCCTGG
>JBFLZI010000234.1:0-3313 GCA_040756315.1 Thermodesulfobacteriota bacterium
CAAACCCCATCCCCCAACCCCTTATGGGGATTTTATTTAGTCGAGGAAGAGGGGCCCAAAGGCCCCCACTTCCTCGACCCCCATAAAGGGGGTTGGGAGGGGAGTTTGAGGGGAGGGCGGGGGAGCCACTGCTCCCCCGGTCCTCCCCTCAAATCAACCTAATCTTCCCAACCGCGCCAGAGCCTCTTCCAGCCGTTCTTTGGGGACGGTGAGGGCCAGGCGCACGTAGCCTTCGCCGGGGTCGCCGAAGCCGATGCCGGGGACGGCGACGATTCCGGCGTGTTCCAGGAGGTGGCCGGCGAAGTTCATGGAGGTCAGGCCCGGGGGCACTGCCATCCAGACGTAGAAGGTGGCTTTGGGTTTTTCCACCCGGTAGCCCAATTTTTTCAGGCCGTCCACCAGCAGGTCCCGGCGTTCCTGGTAGATGGCGCAATATTCTTTAACGCAGATCTGGTCCGAATCCAGGGCGGCGATGCCCGCCAGTTGGATGGCGTCAAACGCGCCGGAGTCGATGTTGCTTTTGATTTTGCCCAAGGCCGCCAACACCTCCCGGTTGCCCACGGCCATACCCAGACGCCAGCCGGTCATGCTGTAAGTCTTGGACAAGGAATGGAACTCTACACCGATTTCCTTGGCTCCTGGGACCTGCAGGAAACTGGGAGGCTTAAAGCCGTCGAAGGCCATTTCGGTGTAAGAGGCGTCATGGACCGGGACAATCTGAAATTCACGGCAAAAATCGGCCACTTGCTGAAAAAATTCCAGATCGGCCACCGCGGCGGTGGGATTATTGGGAAAGTTAAAGAAGAAGAGCTTGGCGTCCCGGGCTTCGATGGGGGGGATGTCTCTAAGTACCGGTAAAAAGTGGTTTTCCCCTTGCAGGGGCACAAAAAAACTGTTGCCCCCGGCAAACATGGTCCCCAGGTGATAGACCGGATAGGCCGGGGAGGTCATCAGGTTAATGTCTTCGGGATTGTTTACCCCTAAGGGCAGGTGGGCCAGGCCTTCTTTGCAGCCGATGAGGGTGAGGACCTCGCTTTCCGGGTCCAGTTCCACGCCAAAGCGGCGCTGATACCAGCGGGCCACCGCCTCCCGAAAGAGGTTCAGGCCGGAGTAAAGAGGATAGCGATGGGTGCGGGGGTCCTGCACCGCCTCTTTCATTTTATCCACGATGAACTGAGGCGTGGGCAGGTCCGGGTCTCCCACCCCCAGGTCGATGATGTCCATCCCCCGGGCCTTGACTTCTTCTTTCTTTTCGTCAATGGCTTTGAAGAGATAAGGAGGAATCAACTTTAGCCGGGCTGCGGGTTCAAAAAACTGCATGGTTCAAATCCCTTCTCCTGAGACCACCCGATTTTTCAGAGAGCCGACGCCTTCCACCCGGATTTCCACCACGTCCCCGGGGCGCATGGGGCCGATGCCCGCGGGGGTGCCGGTGGCGATAATGTCGCCGGGGAGCAAGGTCATGATCCGGGAAATGAAAGAGACCAGATAAGCTACCCCAAAGACCAGGTTACGGGTGCTGGAATGCTGTCGCCGCTTCCCGTTGAGAAAGGCTTCCACCGTGACGTTGTTCGGATCGGCAATCTCCGTTTCAATCCAGGGACCTAAGGGGGCAAAAGTATCAAAACCTTTCGCCCGGGTGAACTGGCCGTCTTTTTTCTGCAAGTCCCGGGCGGTGACGTCATTGAAGGCGGTATAGCCCAGGATATGATCCCAGGCCGCTATTTCCGTCACTCCCTTGGCGGCGCGGCCCATGACCACCGCCAGTTCCGCTTCATAGTCCACCCGGCGGGACATGGCGGGATAGACGATATCGTCTTCCGGGCCGATCACCGCGGTGGAGGGCTTCATGAAGAGCAGGGGTTCATCCGGCACCGGCAGGCCGATCTCTTGGGCATGATCCCGATAATTCATCCCCAGGGCGACGATTTTGCTGGGTTCACAAGGGGCCAGGAGGGTGACTTCCGGCAGGGAAAGAATCTCCCCGGTGGTGGCTAAACCCTCATAGGGCGTGGTCCACAGAACGGAAACCTTTTCGCCCTCCAGAATACCGTAACCCGACCGGCCCATCTTCTCGAAGCGTACAATACGCATCTATTTCAACCCCTTGGCCAATACATAATAACACCGACCCCGATAAGCGCTATGCAGCCCCCAATAATGTCGAACCTGTCGGGGATGATTTTATCAATCTGCCACCCCCATAAGATTGACAGCACGACGAAGACGCCTCCATAAGCCGCATAAACTCTTCCGAAATTCGCTGGTTGGAAGGTGGGGATAATGCCATAAAGAATCAGAACCAAGGCTCCAAACAGAAAATACCAGGCGCTCTTTGCTTCTCTTAGCCAGAGCCAGACTAAATAGCCGCCTCCTATTTCACATGATCCCGCAATGATAAAGAAGACCAGTGACTTCGCAATCTCGGCTGCAACCATCTACTTCAAACCAAGGACATCCTGCATGTCGTAAAGACCGTTGGGCTGGCCCACGATCCAGAGTGCGGCCCGGACCGCGCCCCGGGCGAAATTGTCCCGGCTGTGGGCCCGGTGAATGATCTCCAAGCGCTCCCCGATGCCCCCGAAGATCACTGTGTGCTCCCCGACAATGTCCCCGGCCCTGACCGTCTGAATGCCGATCTCTTCTTTGGTGCGCTCCCCGATGAGGCCTTGCCGGGCATAGACGCCCACCTGTTCCAGGTCCCGGCCCAGACCCTGAGCCATGACCTGGGCCAGCTTCAGGGCGGTGCCGCTGGGCGCGTCCTTCTTCAGACGGTGGTGGGCTTCCACGATCTCCACGTCATAGCCTTCTTGGAGCACCCGGGCGATGTTCTCCACCACCTTGAACATCAGGTTCACCCCCACACTCATGTTGGGGGCGAAGACTACCCGGGTCTTGGCGGCCAGGTTCTTAAGCTCGGCCACCTGGGCCGCGGAAAGGCCGGTGGTGCCGATGACCATGGCTTTACCCGCCCCAGCCACCTCTTGTAAATGCTCCAGAGTCGTCTCCGGATGGGTAAACTCAATGAGCACCTCCCCCTCAGGCAAAACCTCCGCCAAGGAACCGCTCACCTTAATCCCCTTGGGAGGCAACCCCACCACCTCCCCCACGTCCTTGCCCACCGCGGGATGATCGGACCGCTCCAAGGCCCCGGCCAGGACAATCCCGTCCGCGCCTTCCATCATATGAATAATGCGGCCCCCCATCCGCCCCGCTGCACCAGACACTATCGCTTTAACCATAAAGCCTCCGGGAAATTGTTTTGGGGGAGGGGGCTAAGGGCCACAGGCCCTTACCCCCTCCCCCAAACCCC
>JBFLZI010000235.1:0-3288 GCA_040756315.1 Thermodesulfobacteriota bacterium
TGGCCCCCTCCCCCACTCATCCCTCTCCCCCTCATCCAAAGGTCACCTATGGCGGAAGAAGTGCATCTGGGTTGGACGGCCCGTTTAGTCAAGGTCTTCCTCACTTCCAAGCTCCCCACCATTTTTATTCTGGTGAGTCTCTTTGCCGGGATGGTGGCCCTGTTGGCCACGCCCCGGGAAGAAGACCCCCAGATCGTCGTGCCCATGATGGACGTCTTGATCCGCTTCCCGGGAGCCTCCCCCGAGGAAGTGGAAAACCTGGTGGTCATCAATCTGGAGAAAAAGCTCTGGGAGATTGACGGCCTGGAGGACGTCTATTCCCTGGCCCAGCCCGGCTTTGCCATCGTCACCGCCAAATTCAAGGTGGGGGAGAACCGGGAGCGGAGCCTGGTCAAGCTCTACAACCAGGTCTGGTCCAATATCGACCAGGTGCCCTCCGGGGTGACGGGCTGGGTGGTCAAGCCCATGAGCATCGATGATGTGCCCATTGTCACCCTGACTTTATATAGTGATCAGGCTGATGATTATGAACTGCGCCGGGTGGCGGACGAGTTGTTGCACCGTTTGCAGCAGATTCCGGATACGGCCCGCTCTTTTGTGGTGGCGGGGCGCAAGCGCCAGGTGCGGGTGGTGGCCGACCCGGTGCAACTGGCGGCCCATAACCTGGACCTCCTGGCGGTAGCCCGGGCCCTGGAAGTAAGCAACGTCAATCTGCCCGCCGGCCGCTTCTCCCGGCAAAATAAGGAATACCTGGTGGAGGCCGGGCCTTTTCTCAAGTCCGCGGCGGAAGTGGCCCAGGTTCTGGTGGGTTTGCACCAGGGGAAGCCGGTGTATCTCCGGGACGTGGCTCAAATCATCGACGGCCCGGAAGAGCCGGTGGAATTGGGGCGCATCGCCTTCGGCCCCGGCGCCGCGTCTCAGCCCGGTATCACTCGGGGCCAATTCTATCCCGCGGTCACTATTGCCATTGCCAAGCGCACCGGCACCAACGCGGTGACCGTAGCCGAAGGTTTGCTCCAAAAGATTGACGAACTTAAAGGGGAGGTGGTGCCCGCCCATATCCAGGTGCAGGTCACCCGCAATTACGGGGAGACCGCCAACGAAAAGGTGAACGAACTGATCCGGGAACTCCTCATCGCCATCATCTCCATCACCGTGCTCCTCACCCTGTTCCTGGGTTGGCGGGAGGCCCTGGTTGTCGCCCTGGCCGTGCCCCTCACCCTGGCCGTCACCCTCACCGGCAATATGCTCATGGGCTATAGTATCAACCGGGTGACCCTTTTCGCCCTGATCCTCTCCCTGGGACTCCTGGTGGACGACCCCATCGTTGACGTGGAAAACATCCATCGCCATTTTCAACTCCGGCAGTATCCGCCTTTGGAGGCCACTTTGGTGGCTGTGGACGAAGTCCGAACGCCCACCATTTTAGCCACTTTCACGGTTATCATCAGCTTTATCCCCATGTTCTTCGTCACCGGCATGATGGGGCCCTACATGCGGCCCATGCCCTTAAACGTGCCCCTGGCCATGGTCATGAGCCTGGTGGTGGCCTTTACCGTGACTCCCTGGGCTGCGTATCACCTCCTGAAAAAAGAATACGGCCGGGAGGAGAAGACCTTCGTCCTGGAGGAGACTGGGATTTATCGCTTTTACCAGCGCCTCCTGGCCCCGCTCCTGGAACGGCGGCGCCTAAGTTACCTCTTCTTAGGGGGTATCCTGGGCTTGCTGGTGATCTCCTGCCTCCTGCCGGTGGTGGGTCTGGTGCCTTTGAAGATGCTCCCCTTCGATAACAAGGATGAGTTCCTGGTGGTGGCGGACATGCCCGAAGACAGCACTTTGGAAGACACCCAACAGGCCCTGGGGGCCTTGGGGAGCTATCTGGCCACGGTGAATGAGGTGGACAACCTCCTCACCTTTGCCGGCGCCGCCTCACCCATGGATTTCAACGGCCTGGTGCGCCATTACTATATCAAGCGCGGGCCTTATGTGGGGGAAATCCGGGTCAACCTGGCCGCCAAGCATCACCGCCAGGCGGGCTGCCACGCCATCTGCCTCAGGGTGCGCCCGGCCCTGGAGGCCATCGCCCGGGAGCACCGGGTGCGCCTCAAGATCGTGGAGGTGCCCCCCGGCCCGCCGGTGCTCCAGACCCTGGTGGCCGAAGTTTACGGCCCTCCCGGCGCCCCCTATCCGCAACTCATCCAAGAAGCCGCCAAGATCGAAGGTCTCTTTTTCAAGGAAAAAGGGGTGGTGGACGTGGATACTTCGGTGCCCGGAGCCGAACCCCGGTTCCGCTTTCTCATTGACCGGGAAAAGGCCGCGTTGAGCGGTTTGAACCAGGCCCAGGTCGCCCGCTCCCTCAAGATCGGCCTGGAAGGGGAAGCCGTAGGCCGAGTACATTTGGACACCGAACGTCTGCCTCTGGACATCTTCCTGCGCCTGCCGGAGGCGGCCCGCTCCTCCACCCTGGACCTGGGCCAGCTCTATCTACAAAGCCCCCTGGGCCAGCCCGTGCCCCTGGCAGAATTAGGCCGGTTTTCTGGAGATGTGGCGGAAAAGCCCATCATGCGGAAGAACCTGGAGCGGGTGGTCTTGGTCATGGGGGACACCGCGGGCTTAAGCCCGGTGAACGCCATCCTTTCCCTCTCCGATGCGGCCCGGGCTCACCCTCTGCCCCCGGGATTCAAGGTCAAATGGAACGGCGAAGGGGAATGGAAGATTACCGTGGACGTCTTCCGGGACCTGGGCATCGCCTTTGCCGGGGCGCTCTTGGGAATCTATATCCTCCTGATCCTCCAGACCATGTCCTACGGCCTGCCCCTGGTGATCATGGTGGCCATCCCTCTGACCCTGATTGGCGTGATGCCCGGCTTTGCCCTCCTCAACCTGCTCTTCACCAAGCCGGTGGCCGGCTTTGCCAACCCCATCTATTTCACCGCCACCGCCATGATCGGTATGATCGCCCTGGCCGGCATCGTGGTCAGAAACTCCATCATCCTCCTGGACTTTATCCACCATAACCTGGACCGGGGCGTAACCCTGGAAGAAGCTGTCATCAAGTCCGGCGCGGTGCGCTTCCGCCCCATCCTCCTCACCGCCCTCTCCGCCATGTTCGGCTCCTGGGTCATCACCCTGGACCCCATCTTCTCCGGCCTGGCCTGGTCCTTTATCTTCGGCATCTTCGCCTCCACCGCCTTCACCCTGATAGTAGTGCCGGTGATCTTCTACCTGCTGGCTTCTCGGAAGAGTGGGGGAGGGGGCTAAGGGTCGCAGACCCTTACCCCCTCCCCC
>JBFLZI010000236.1:0-3285 GCA_040756315.1 Thermodesulfobacteriota bacterium
AGGGGTCTGTGACCCCTGGCCCCCTCCCCCAAATATTTTTCCCCAACTACCCCGGCGGCCCGGCCTAGGCCAAGCGGCCTTCTTGTTTGAGTTTCCGGGCAAAATAAGGAATGGTCTCCTTGAGGCCGGCCTCCAGGGGCACGCTGGGCTGCCAGCCCAGCAGTTTCCCGGCCCGGGTGATATCCGGCCGTCTTTGGGTGGGGTCGTCCGGGGGCAGGGCGCTGAAGGTCAGCCCGGCCGGACTTTGGGTCAGGGAGAGAATCTTTCGGGCCAGTTCAATGATGGGGTATTCCTCCGGGTTGCCCAAATTGACCGGCTCGGCGAAACTCTCGCAGTTCATCAGGCGCACCAGGCCTTCCACCAGGTCCGAGACAAAACAGAAGGACCGGGTCTGGCGCCCCTCCCCATAAATGGTAATCTCCTGGCCGGTGAGGGCCTGGACGATGAAGTTGCTGATCACCCGGCCGTCGTTCAAGGCCATCCTGGGACCGTAAGTATTGAAAATCCGGGCGATGCGGATATCCACCGCGTTTTGCCGGTGGTAGTCCATCATCAGGGTCTCCGCCACCCTTTTGCCTTCGTCATAGCAACTCCGGGGGCCCAAGCAGTTGACGTTGCCCCAGTAATCTTCCGTCTGAGGGTGGACCAGAGGGTCGCCGTAAACTTCCGAAGTGGAGGCCAGGAGAATGCGGGCCTTGACCCGTTTGGCCAGCCCCAGCATGTTCAGGGTCCCCAGGACATTGGTCTTGATGGTCTTCACCGGGTTGTATTGATAATGCACCGGGGAAGCCGGGCAGGCCAGATGATAGATTTGGTCCACCTCCAACATGACGGGGTTGACCACGTCATGGCGGATCAGCTCCAACCGGGGGTTATCCCGGAGATGCAGAAGGTTTTCTTTGGAGCCGGTAAAATAATTGTCCAGACTGAGGAGGTCATGCCCCTGGCTGAGGAGGTGCTCCACCAGGTGGGAGCCGATGAACCCCGCTCCGCCGGTGACCAAGATTCGGGTCATAAGGTGCTTCTCCTTATCGAGAGGTCAACGTGGCATCTTCCATTTTAACTGGACTGAAGCTTCAGGTAAATTGTTGATTGACAGGAAATGCTCCTTGGGGAAAACTAGATCAGGAAATACGGTCCTGAATTTTAGGGCCGGGGCCTTTGAACCCTGGGGCATATCGGCGTCGGAGCACGGCCAGCCGTGCCCCTGCCGATATGATTATTGGGCGGAGGAGCTATGGGAATGCCTGGCGCGTGGATGAAGGAGCCGGGGCCGAAGCTGGTGAATTCCCCCCGTCTTTGGCCAAGACCCGGTAATAGTCCCCTCTTGGTCTGGGTTTTGCTGCTGCTGCTGTGTACTTCCTGCACCTCTCCCAAGTTGGAAGAAGAGTTGCGTAAGGAAAATCAGGCCTTGAAGGCGGAAATCACCGCCTTGAAAGAGAAGGTGGCCCAACTGGAAGCCGGCCAGCAGCAACTTGCCGGCCAGTTGGCCAAACTCACCGCGCCGCCTGAACTCAGCCAGCCGCCGGGGGCCTCGCCGGGGGTGACGGAACCCCTGAGCGTCGGCCAGCTTCTAAAAGACCGGGATCGCCTCATGGGCACCCGGGTGATCGTCCAGGGGGAACCCGGGCCGGTTATGATGCACCGCAAATCTTTACTGCTCAAATCCCCTCAAGGCCTGGTGGAGGTGTTTTTCGGGAACCTGCCGGACAAAAAGCAGATGCATCGCCTGACCTCCCAAAATTTAACCCGGCCTTTGACGGTGACCGGCACGGTGCAGCCCCCCTCCGGGCAGGATCCGGCCACCGTCCGGGTCATTGCCGAAGCGGTGGAATTCTGAGGACGGCAAATCCCGGCCCAGGGACCCCCCAATCCCGCCTGACCCGGCTCCTGCGTAAAAAGCCGGTGCGCCCCGCCGCGGCGCCGGAGGCCGGCGCGGCTTCTTTAAGCCCCAGCCTAAGCCGCCTGGACCTGGTGGTCATCGGCGTGGCCCAAATCATCGGCGCCGGCATCTTTGTCATTGCCGGGGTGGGGGTGAAAATCGCCGGGCCGGGCATTGTCCTGTCCTTTCTGGTGGCCGGACTGGCCTGCACTCTGGCGGCCCTGTGCTACGCGGAACTGGCCGCGTTGATGCCCCAGGCCGGCAGCGCCTACTCTTACGCCTTTGCCATCTTTGGGGAGCTGCCCGCCTGGATCATCGGCTGGGACCTGGTCCTGGAATACGGCATGGGCGCGGCCACCGTGGCCGCGGGCTGGTCTTTCTACTTCCAGGACCTGCTGAAGGCTTACGGCCTGGCCCTGCCGGTTTGGGCCAGCGGCCCCCCTTTGAGCCAGCCGGGACGCATAATAAATCTGCCCGCGGCCCTGGTGGTGCTGGGCTTCACCGTTCTCCTCATCTTCCGCACCCGCCTGAACGCCCTGGTGGCCCGGGGATTGGTGGCCGTCAAGCTGGGAGTCATCGCCTTTATCCTGGCCCTGGGAGTGGGCTGGGTGAAACCCGGCAACTGGCTGCCCTTGATGCCCCACGGGGGCGCCGCGGTGATTCAGGCCGCGGCCCTGGTCTTTTTCGCCTATCTGGGCTTTGACGTGATCTCCGTGACCGCGGAAGAAGCCCGGGACCCGGCCCGGGACGTGCCCTTCGGCATCATCGGCTCTCTGGCCTTATGCAGCCTCCTCTACCTGGCCGCGGCCCTGGTATTGGTGGGCATGGTGCCCTTCGGGCAGATCGACGCGGATGCCCCTTTCTCCACCGTGTTCCGCCAGGTGGGGCTGCCCTGGGCCGCGGACGTGGTGGCCCTGGGGGCCTTGATCGGCATTACCAGCGTCTTTTACATGCTGCTCCTGGCCCAGCCCCGGGTCCTCTTTGCCATGGCCCGGGACGGCTTGCTGCCTGAGTGGGTGGCCCAGCTGCATCCCCGCTACCGCACCCCCCATCGCCTCACCATCCTCTGCGGCCTGGCTGTGGCTTTGGCCTCCTCCCTCACCCCCATCGAGAAGCTGGCCTATCTCTGCAACATCGGCACCCTTTTCGCCTTCTTCCTGGTGTGCGTGGCCGTGCTGGTGCTGCGCCTCACCTCCCCTACCCTGCCCCGGCCCTTCCGCTGTCCGATAGGCAAAACCGTGGCCTTTTTCGGGGCAATCCTCTCCCTGGGACTGATGCTGTCCATGCCGGGAAGTTCCTGGTGGCGGCTAGGTCTGTGGCTCGGGGCCGGACTGCTCCTTTACTTCATCTACGCCTGGCACTCTGGCCGCCTGGGGAGGGAAGCTGAGGGGAGGTGAGCTTTT
>JBFLZI010000237.1:0-3260 GCA_040756315.1 Thermodesulfobacteriota bacterium
GAGGGCGGGGGAGCCACTGCTCCCCCGGCCCTCCCCTCAACTAATCACCTAATCAAACAAACAGCATATCGGCCAGGCGGCCCAGGCCGGTCAGGCCGCGGATTTCCGTGTCGAACAGGGGCACCAAGGCCCGGACCTGGCCGTCAAAGAGTTGCCAGATAGTCTGCAAATGTTCCGCCTGCATGGCCCGGCGGTGGCGGACGAACTCCGGCACCTGGGCCGAAGTGGGCGGCGGCAGGATGCCGTTGACGACGATACCTCCCACCGGGATGCCGAAGTCATGGAACCAGTGCAAAAACCGGGTAATCACCGCGATAGGCAAAGCTTCCGGCAGGGTCACAAAGAAAAACGCGGTAAGTTTCGGGTCGGTGAGCAATTCCCGGGCGTGGCCCAGGCGCTCCCGAAAGTTCACCAGGTAATCCATCAGGGGGTCGGCTTCTTCCTTCTTCTTGGAGAAGGAGAGGAGTTGGCGCAGGGACTTGGCTTCCTCCCGGCTGCGCACCATCTTGTTGACCCACAGGGAATAGACCCGGGACATGCCCAGGAGGCGCCGGGCATTGGCGGTGGGCGCGGTGTCGAAGACGTAAACGTCGTACTCCTCCCCGAACATCAGGTCCAGCATGTTTTCAAACATGGCGGACTCTTCAAAGGCCGGGTTCAGGGTGGCGGCCTCCACAAAGTCGTCGGCCTTGATCTGAAGGTCGGCAAAGCGGAGAAACCAGTTGATCTTATCTTTGATATCTTTCCGGGATTTTTCGATGGTGTCTTTGGTATCGATTTCGTAGGCAAAGGCCCGCTCTTCTCCGGGAATGGGCGTAACCCGCCCGAAGACGTCCATTTCTAAAAGGGCGGAGAGGGAGTGCACCGGGTTGGTGGAGGCCAAAAGGGTGCGTTTTCCCTGGCGGGCCAGCCACAGGGCGGTGGCGCCGGCCATCACCGTTTTGCCCACCCCGCCCTTGCCCCCGAAAAAGAGGAACTTTAAGGTGGGCCGCTCTCCCAAGAATTGCCGCATGCCGGTAGTGATCGCTTCGGCCATGACCCACCTCATTTACAGAGAAACTCCGCCACCCGGCTGATCATGTCCAGCCCGGTGACGTCCCGTTCCAACTCCGGCACTTCGGCCAGAATCTGGACGCCGAAAGTCCGGCGAATCTCAGTCAAATACTGTCCCTGCATGGCCAGGCGGTGGCGCAGATACTCCGGAATCTCCTGGTCCGGCGGAAACTCCGGCAGGACCCGGTTCACCACATAACCGGACAGGGGCACCTTAAAGCGGGCGAAGAGGTCCGCGGCCTTCTGGGTGTCTTCAATGATCATGCCCTCGGGCACCAACACGAAGAAGAAGGCGGTGTGCTCCCGGTCAGTGAGGATGCGGGAGCTTTTCTGGATGCGGTCCTTGATGTAGAGGAGTTCATTTAAAATGGCGTCTTCCTCCCCGGCCTCCTCTTTGCCCAGATGAGCCGCCACCTGATCGTACTCTTGCATCTGCTCCCGCAAAGAGGTGATTTTGCCGATCCAGGCGTCATAGACGGTGGCCATGGAGAGGTAATAGAGGGCGTGGCCCAGGGGCACCAGGTCATAGATGTAGTAATCATAATCCCCGGCCACCACGATGTCCACCACCGCGTCGAAGATGGCGGACTCCTCCATGGCCGGCTCCGCGGAGGCCGCCTGGATGTAAGACTCGATCTCTTCGGGGAGCTCGGTGAAACCGTACATGTCCCGGATCTTCTGGCGGATTTCCTCCTGGTAGGCCTTGATGCGCTGGTCCGCGTCGATCTCCTGGGCCCAGAGGTTGTCCATGATCTTGACCGGCCCCTGGCCGAAGATGTTTTGCTGAAAGATGTCGCTCAGGGAGGCCTGGGGGTCCACGGAGAAGACCAGGACTTTGTGGCCCTGCCGGGCCAGCCAGTAACCCACCGCGGCGGAAAAGGTAGTCTTGCCCAGACCGCCTTTGCCGCCGAACATCAGGTAGCGGCGGTCGGGTTGAGCTTTGAGGAGCGTAGCGAGGGAAATGGGGCACCTCCGTTTAGAAGCTGTCAGCTGTCAGCGGTCAGCAGAAAAAATGAAAGATGCATAGGAAAACTAGTCAGAAATAGGGCGGCCCGTGGCCGCTATCATTCGGCGGGCGCGGCACGCCCTATATTTGCTGCCATTGTTATAGCTTTTTACAATCCTGGTTCCTTTGCCAGTTGCGCTCCATGCCATGCGGCCACTATCCAGATGGTCTCCCCGTTGATTCGGTAAAAGAAGCGATAAGGAGTAATTACCACCTCCCGGTAGGGAAGCTCCGGGAATTCCGGTATTACTCTGCCGGATTCGGGAAATTGCTCCAGTCGGCGTAGAATACTCTCGGTTCGCTCTCGGATTCGCCTTGCGGCTCCAGGATTATCTGCCCGGATATATGACAGCGCGGCAAGAAACTGCCTACGGGCCGCCGGGGTGAAGCTGACCTTCACAGCGTCTCTTCGGCCAGAAGGGCATCGGCCTCCGCCAGCACGGCATCCAGATCATAGCCCTTTCCCGCAGCGATCTCCCTTTCACCCCTCGCTAAGAGACGCAAGAGTTCCTTATCCCTTTCGGAACGTTCAAATGATTCCACACTGAGAAGGACAGCCGCGGCTCGTCCCCGCTGGGTAATGATCAGCGGTTCCCGGGAACCCCGGACTTGCTTCAGAACCTTGGCCGCATCCTGCCTTAAATCACTGATGGGTACGATGTTGGGTAGTTTTCCCACGTTGCACCTCCAAATAGTACTTTAAATGTACTATTAATAGTATTTTAAGGCAAGAGGGATCTGTTCAGGAAATAGGGCGGCCCGTGGCCGCCATCATTCGGCGTGCGCGGCACGCCCTATAGTACTAGCAGCTATCACCAACTAGCCTTAAAACCGCAGTGATCTCAGGGTGTTGTTTGCTGATAGCTGATAGCTGACGGCTGATCGCAAATTACGCCAACGCGTCCGTCAGGTCTTTCTCCCGGAGCATGCGCCGTTTCCAGGTGGCTATCTGGGGCACTACGTAAGGGAGGAGACGCAAAGAATAATAAGGAGGCAGCAGAGGCACGCCCACCATGTCCCCCATGGTCACCAAGATGAAGAGGTGTTCCATGCTGGCCCGGGTCTTTAAGGCAAAGCGGGCCGAATCATGGGCCGCCATGCCGTAAACGAACTCCTTGAGGGCCCGGAAAAAGCCGCCTTTCTTTTTGGACATATGAACCTCCACTAGATTTGGGGGAGGGGGCCAGGGGCCGCAGGCCCC
>JBFLZI010000238.1:0-3244 GCA_040756315.1 Thermodesulfobacteriota bacterium
CATTAAGGGATTGGGGGAGGGGGCTTGGGGGAGGGGGTAAGGGGCTGCACCCCTTAGCCCCCTTCCCCAAAACCATTCTTCAAGGAGGACAGACCATGGCGCGGCGCAAGGCAGTCTATAAGATTGTGGTGACGCGGCGGGAGATGCTTTATGTGGGTGATACGCCGGACCATACGCTGATGCTCACGGAATTGGAAGGGGAGCCGGTGGAACTGACGGTGGGCGTGGCCGGAGAATTTGTTTCCCGGCGCAGTGTGGGCTTCCATGACCGCATCAAAGGTTCCGGCAAGATGGAAGGCTATGCCATCAGCACCTTTCAGTACGGCCAGGTCTATAGCCGTTTCGAAGGCCAGCGGGACGGCAACAGCAAAATTACCACCGGCACCTGGAAGGTCTATAAAGGCACCGGGAAACTGGCCACCCTAAGAGGCCAGGGCACTTTTACGGTGAAGCCCACCGAGAAAATCCGGGAATTCCTCCTGGACATGGAAGGGGATTACGAGTTGTAAGGAAGTGGGGAGGGCCAGGGAAATTAGTTAGCAGTGAGCAGTTTTAGGAATTGCCGATTTTGCTGCTCACCGCTCGCTTTTAACTGCCCTCTCCCGAACAAATTAACCAAGGAAAACAATATGAAATGTGAGCGTTGCGGGGCCGGTCTGGAGGGAGAGGAGCCCCGGGAGCATCTCGGCCAGGCCCTTTGTGAAGACTGTTATCTGGAGGTTTTGAGTCCGGTGCGCACCTGCGACCCCTGGGCCGTGCATCTGGCCCGGAGCCACAAAGAGCGGGAAGGGCTGCAATTGACCCCGAGGCAGCAGCGCCTTTTCGATCTGATAAAAGAAAAGGGGGAAATCCCCTTTCCTCTGGCCGCCCAACTCCTGGGTTGGGATGAGGAAGAAATGCGTCGGGAGTTCGCCACCTTGCGTCACCTGGAGTTGCTCCGGGCGACGAAACGGGGCGATCTTATCCTGATGACGGTGTTTTGAGCACTCAGCCCACCGACCTGGACTATGCCCTGCTCCGCCGGATCGCCCGGGGCGAGTCGCCGGCGTTGGCGGAGTTGATCCGGCGGCACCAAAACCGCCTTTATCAGGTAGCCTATCGTCTCCTGAAAGACTCCCTGGAGGCCGAAGACGCCCTCCAGGAGGTCTTTCTCAAGGTCTATGAGAATGCCTCCCGGTTTGAGCCCCAGGGCACGGTGAGAGCCTGGCTCAACCGCATCACCGCCAATCATTGCCTGAATCGCTTGCGGAGCCGCGTGCCCCAGGAATCCCTGGACACGGCTGAGGCCCCGGAGGTGCGTGACCCCCAGGCTACCCCCCTGGAGGCCCTGGAAGAGCAGGTCCTGGGCCGCCGGCTGGAAGAACTGCTGGCGGCCCTGCCGGAAAACCAGCGCCAGGCCCTGATTCTGAAACGTTTCGCCGGACTTTCCTATCAGGAAATCGCCGCTTCCCTGGGCCTCAGCGTGGACGCGGTGGACGGTCTGCTGAAAAGGGCCCGCCAGTTTTTGAAAAAGGCCCTGAAGGAATATTTGGAATGACTCCGGGAGTCAGTCAGGGGCTAAAAACCATGAGGCTTCACCCCTGTAAAGAGCGCCTATTTCTTCTTTCCGGTCAGCTCTTCCACTTCCTCCTGGCCGTGGGCCAGTTCTTCCACCTGCTCTTTATCCAGGCGGAGGAGCATGGCCTGAAATTCCCCCACATGGGTCTTTTCTTCTTTGGCGATGTCCAGAAGAATCTTGCGGATATCCTGGTTATCGGTCATGGCCGCCAGTTGCTCGTAAAGATTGATGGCGTCATATTCGGCGATGATCCCGGCCCGGAGAATTTCCTTGTTCAGGTCGGCTTTTTTAACCTTGCTCAGATCAATGGGAATTTGTGACATCATGGCAATATCCTCCCGGAAAAATTAACGGCTTTAGGCTTTACAATAATTTCTCCTGGAGAAAAAATAAAGGTCTGGCCGGAAATTATTTGGAATAAAGGGGGTTGGGAGGGGAGTTGGAGGGTCGGTCGGGGGAGGACAGTGGAGGGCGGCGGTCCTATACCCCCGGCTCCCCCCTCAAAAAACAAATCTTAACGCCGGATTTAGTGGTTTTCGGTGTTATAAATTTTAGAGGGTAAGAGATCATGAAGTGTCAAGAGGTTCAAGAGCATCTCTCCGCCTGGCTGGACGGCGAAGTGGACCGGGCTTTAGGCCCCAAGATCGCCGCCCATCTGGAGGGATGTTCCCTGTGCCAGGGGGAATTGGCCCAGCTTAGCCGTCTGGATGAGGCCCTGGGCAGCCTGGAAGTGCCGGCGCCTCAGCATCTGGCGGCCCGGGTTCTTTCCCGTTTGCCTCAGCCGCGCCCCGCCGTTTGGTGGAAATCCCTCTCCCTGGCGGCCTCCTTGCTGTTAGGGATCGTCCTGGGCGGCGCCCTGGCCGGGAATTTTTATCCCGGGCAGACCAGCAGCAATGGGGAAACCATGGTCACCGAGGTCTTCCAGGATTTCCCTCGGGGTTCCTTGGGCACTCTGGTGGTCTCTTATCAGAGCGAAGAGGGTAACGGCGCATGAAGCGGGATTGGCTCCTTTACTTGGTGATTTTTTCGTTGGCCCTCAATCTGGGGACCATCGGCACTTTGGTCTATTTGCGCTATCAGGACCGCCGGGAAGCCACCCTGAAGAAGGAGCTGCCGCCCATCCCCTTAAGGGAACTTTGGGGCCGACTCCATCTGGAAGGGGAGCAGCGCCAGGCTTTGGGGCAGATTCTCCCGGAGCATCGCCGCCGGGTGGGGGAACTACGCCGGGAATTAGCCGCCAAAAGGCAGGAACTGTTTGCCTTGATTAATCAGGAAGGCACCCCCTGGCCGGAGATTCAAGCCAAAATCCGGCAGATCAGCGAATCTCAGGGGAGCCTGGAAGAAGAGGTGGTGCGGTTTATGGTGGAGTTTCAAAGACACCTGAAACCGGAGCAGAAAGTTGCGTTCCGAAAAGTGCTGGAGCGGCGTCTGTGCCCGCCCCATGGCGGCCGGGGCCGACCCCCGCATGGTCATGGCCCTTTCCGGGGGCCGGGCATGGGGCCGGGCATGGGGATGGGCATGGGGATGGGCCGGGGCCAGGAACCGGGCCCTGGGCCAGGGCCGGGACCGGGTTTCCCGCCGCCTCCCCCCAAAAGTGGGAATTAATAAAATTCGATTATTCCCTTTGCTCTGCAAAGGGAATAATGCTTTTCAAGTGGGGGGAGGGACAGGGACCTCAGGTCCCTG
>JBFLZI010000239.1:0-3237 GCA_040756315.1 Thermodesulfobacteriota bacterium
GGTAAGGGCCTGCGGCCCTTAGCCCCCTCCCCCAAAACATCAATACCATGACCCAAACAAATGCTGCGCGCTTGGAGATGTCTTTTCCCCTGAAGTTATTGGTGGTGGGGGTGTTGTATTTTGCCGAGGGGGTGCCTTACGGGTTTGTGGTGACCGCGTTGTCTTTTTATCTCCGGGGGCTGGGGGTGCCTTTGGAGCAGATCGGGGTGCTCAGTCTGTTGGGTCTGGCCTGGAGTTTGAAGATTCTTTGGAGTCCCCTGGCGGACCGTTACGGTTCCCGAGCCGCCTGGCTGGTGCCGGCCCAGGGGGTCATCGTCATCTGTCTTTTGGCCCTGGCTCATCTGGCCGGAAAGCCCGTTACCCTGAGCTTCTGGATTCTGGTGGGCCTTTTGTGCGTGGCTTCGGCCACCCAGGACCTGGCCGTGGACGCTTACACCATTGATCTGCTGGAGGTGCGGGAGTTGGGCCTGGCCAACGGGGTGCGCAACGGTGCCTATCGGGTGGGGGCACTGTCCGCGGGTTCGGGCTTGCTCATCTTAAGTGATTGGGTGGGGTGGCAACCCGCCTTCGTGGGTATCGGGGTGGTGATGGCGGCCATGGTGGTTACCGTCATTGTTTTCCGCCCCTTTCATCTGCCCCGGCCCACCGCCGGAGCGGCCAATCCCGACCGGGCCAAGGGCTTCGGGCAGATTCGGGAGGCTTTCCGGGGACTCAAGGGTTTGCCCCACTTCTGGGCCATTATTCTCTTCACTTTGATTTACAAAGCCGGGGACGCGGTGATGGCCACCATGATCAGTCCCTTTTGGAAAGACCAGGGCTTCAGCGGCACTGAATTCGGGCTGATCTCCGGCATTTTAGGCTCCGGGGCCACCATCCTGGGAGGGTTGCTGGGCGGGGTGCTCACCACCCGCTGGGGTATCGGCCACGGCCTCTGGAGCATGGGCGTTTTTCAAGCCTTCTCCAACCTGGGATACTGGGCCGCGGCTCTGCCGGGCCTGGGCCGGAAGGTCCTTTTTTATCTGCCCTTGATGGGCCAGGCCGTTCCCATTTATCCCATTTACCTGGCCTCCCAGGGGGAGAGCTTCTCCTCCGGCATGGGTTCCGCGGCCTTTATGGCCTTCCTCATGAGCCTGTGCGACAAACGCTTCAGCGCCATGCACTATGCCTTCTTCGCCATGCTTTTCGCCCTGAGCGCCCGGGTCCTTGGCTATTTGGGGGGCTGGGGCGCGGCCACCTTCGGGTACGCCAACTTCTTTTTCCTGAGCTTCCTGGCCGCCTGGCCCGCGTTCGCCCTCCTCCCCTGGATCCTCACCGTGGTGCGCCGGATTGAGGAGAGGGGGTGAAGAGAGTTTTGGGGGAGGGGGCTAAGGGCCGCAGGCCCTTACCCCCTCCCCCAAACCCCCCACCCCCAATCCCTTATAGGCTTGATTAAGTCGGCGCTGACTGCGCCGAGTTAATCAAGCTTTATACCAGTAGCACAGGCATCTTGCCTGTGCTATTGCCTGTGGTCATTCTGAGCGAAGCGAAGAATCTCCAGTTTCACGACCCAGACTAGGGATAACCTACCTTTCTCAGATAGATTAAGAATGACTCAAATAAATCCCCAAATGAACCAGCCCTCCCGTATTTTACTCACCGGCCCACCTCAATGCGGCAAAACCACGATAGTCCAGAAGGTGGTGGCGGCCTTTCCCGGTAAAGCCGCGGGCTTTTATACCCGGGAGGTGCGCCAGGCAGGTCGCCGGGTGGGTTTTGAGATCGTTACCCTGGATGGCCGGGTGGCCTGGTTGAGCCACGTGGATTTCCCCGGCCCTAAACGGGTGGGGAAGTACGGGGTGAATCTGGACAACCTGCACCGCCTGGCCCTGCCTGCCTTAAAACCGGCTCCCGGCATTGAGCTCATCGTGGTGGATGAAATCGGTAAAATGGAATGCCTCTCGCCGGCCTTTATCCAGGCCGTGGAGCGCCTCTGGGACGCTCCGGTGTCCCTTCTCCTTACCGTGGCCGAAAAAGGCGGCGGTTATATAACCCGGGTCAAAGAGAAACCGGGAGGGCTTTTGCTCCAGGTCACGCCTCATAACCGTGATGATCTCCCTTCCCGGATACTTGGGTTATTAACTCCTGCCCCTTGAATGCCAAAAAGCTGTGCAGGTTCAGGGAGATAGGCGGCAAACCGGCTCTTACCTTGGGATAGTCTGGATTCATTGCAATTTTACTCCTCCCCCATTATAATTTCCTTCAATGACAGAGGAAACCTGGATAGAAGTGCGCCTCCTGGTGCCGGCCCGGATGCAGGAAGAGGCTTCCTGCTATTTGACCGACTTCAGCGGGCGGGGGGTGATCCTGGAGGACGATCATGCCTCTAACGGGGTGCTGATCCGGGCCTATTTTCTCCCGGAAGAATTCGGCCCCTGGCAGCAGCAGGAACTGGAGGAATATCTGGGACGCCTGGCCGGTTATGGCCTTTGTCCTTTGGGGCTGGAGACGCGCCGGGTGGCCGCGGAAGATTGGGCCGAGGCCTGGAAGACCCATTTTAAAACCAGGAAAATAACCTCATCTCTGGTCATCTGCCCCCCTTGGGAGAACTATGAACCGGCCCCGGAGGAGATCGCCATCACTATCTACCCCGGCATGGCCTTCGGCACCGGCCGCCACCCCACTACGGTCCTCTGTCTCCAGGCCCTGGAACAGATTTGGGACCGACAGTCCCTGCCTCTAGCCGCCGGTTCCTGGCAGGTGCTGGATGTGGGCACCGGCACCGGTATCCTGGCCCTGGCTGCGGCCCGATTGGGCGCCCGGGTCCTGGCCATCGACGTGGATGAAGAAGCTGTGGCCGCGGCCTTGGACAACGTGCGCCTCAATGCCCTGGAAGATCAAGTCCTGGTGGAAGCCACCCCTCTGGACAAGCTGAGGCAACAATTCGCCCTGATCCTGGCCAACCTCACCAGCCAAGACTTACAACAACTGGCCGAGGCCCTGGCCGGACGCTTGCTTGCCGGCGGCTCCCTGATCATCTCCGGCTTCCTTACAGAAGACCTGCCGGCAGTCCTGCCCCGGTTCCTGACCACGGGCCTGAAAGAAGCCGGCTGCCTCACCCAAGAAGACTGGGCCGCCCTCATCTTAAGGAGGCCTTGAAAGGAGTAATTTGAGGGGAGGACCGGGGGAGCAGTGGCTCCCCCGCCCTCCCCTCAAACTCCCCTCCCAACCCCCTTTATATATCGGTAGCACGGGCATCTT
>JBFLZI010000240.1:0-3199 GCA_040756315.1 Thermodesulfobacteriota bacterium
CTCAGGTCCCTGGCCCTCCCCCCACTCCACTCCCCCCCAAGCCCTGGGGTTGGATTTTGGCAGTCGGTTTGTGAAGTTGGTGTATCCTAAGGGGGAGGGGGATTGGGGGCGGCGCCGGTTGGACAGTCTGGTGTTTTATCGGGATTTCTTGGTCCGGCAGGGAGGGGCGTTGGTTATTGATTGGGGGCGGTTGCAAATGGAGCCGCCTGAGGCCCTGATAGTTACTGGTTATGGTAAGGATTTGCTCAAGGCGCATTTCCCCACCATCACGGAGATCCGGGCTCATTTTTTGGGGTCCCGTTTTCAGACCGGGCTGGAGCATTTCATCCTTTTGGAGATGGGGGGGCAGGACACTAAGGTATTGTATATTCAGGAGGGGAAGGTCTTCGATTTCCTCACCAATGACCGGTGCGCCGCGGGAACCGGGCGTTATCTGGAGAATATGGCCCGGTTCCTGAAGATGCCCTGGCGGGAATTCGGGGGGGCCTGGGAGGAGCCGGTGGATATTTCCCAGACCTGCGCCATCTTTGGGGAGAGCGAACTCATCGGTCATTTGCTGGAAGGGGTGCCCCTGGCGTCTCTGGCCGCGGGGGTCAACGCCTCGGTGGCCCGCCGGGCCTTGGCTATGGTGCGGCGCTACCCCTGCCGCACCCTGGTCTTTGTGGGAGGAGTGGCCCTGAACCGGGCGGTGGTGCGCTTTTTAGAGGAGTGGGGAGATTTCCGGGTTTGGGTACCTTCCTTCCCCCAATTTAACGGGGCCTTGGGGTGTTGTTTAGAGGCCATCAATTTGCTGCAGTCCTCCCGGCCATGACCAGATTGCCCCCGGACCATCGCCTGACCCAAACCCTGCGGCGTATCCTGGGGCCGACCCAGGTCCCGGGGCCGAGGAGGGGAGAAGTGTTATTGGAGCGCCTGCCGGCTTCCCACCGGGTCTTTTGTTTTACTTTTCCAGGGGATACAGCCAGGGTGGTGGGCAAATTCTTTTCCGCCTATCCCCCGGCCACGGCCAAGGACCGGGATTTATCCCGGGAATATCATAACTATCTGGAGGCTCCGGCCTGGGGTCTAAATGGACCCGAGGGCCCCATTCCCCGCTTGCTGGGACACTGCCCGGAAATGCGTCTGGGACTGTTGCTGGAGGCCATTCCCGGCCCGGACCTGGACTCTCTTTTGGCCCGGGCCAGTGGGCCGGAAGGTCCTGATTCCCTTTATCCTTATTTAGAAAAATTGGCCCGGCTGCTGGCCTTTTTCCACCGCCGGCCTCTGGCGGCCGGCCCGGTGACGCCGTCCCCGGCTCTCGCTTATCTGGCTAAACTGGTGCGCCAACTGGCCGGACAAGGCCTGCTGGCTTCCGGAGATGAACCCAGGTTGGAGAAAGAAGGGGGGGCTTGGGAGAGGTTATTAGAGAACCTCCCCGACCGCCAGGTCCTGATCCACGGCGACGCCACCCCCACCAACTTTCTCTTTCCGGACGGGCGGGCCGTGGCCCTGGACCTGGAGCGTCTTAGGGTGGGGGATCGCCTCTGGGACCTCTCCTGGGTGGCCGGGGAGCTAAAGCACGCCTGGGGCTGGCGGGCCGGTGATTTCCTGGGGGCCGAAGGTCCCATCCGCCACTTCTTCCAGGCTTACCTGGAGACCCTAGGGGCGGATGCGGCTCTGACCCGGCGCCTCTTGGGTCTCAATCCCTTTTATATGGCCCTGGCGGAGTTGCGCATCGCCCGGAATGCTTATCTCTCCTGGGATTACCGCCGCACTCTGTTGGAAGAGGCCTTGCGGTGTCTTACTTCGGGCCGGAGGAATCTATGAAAACCGTGTTGATTATCGCCGGTTCGGACCCGGGCGGGGGCGCCGGGCTGCAACAAGACCTGAAAGTGGCCACCCTTTTGGGAACCTATGGTCTGACGGTGGTCACCGCCCTCACCATACAGAACAGCCGGGAAGTCCGGGCGCTGCACCCGGTGGACCCGGAGGTGGTGGCCGCCCAACTGGACGCGGTGCTAAGCGATTTTCCCTTGGCAGCCGTCAAAATCGGCATGTTGGCCACCGGGGCCATCGCCCAGACCGTGGCCGAGAAACTTCAGGCGATGAAACTGCCGCCCCTGGTGCTGGACCCGGTGTTGGCCGCGGGGCATGGCCCGGCCTTACTGGATGAGGCCGGGGTCAAGGTCCTGGTGGAGAAACTGTTTCCTTTGACCGACATCCTCACTCCTAACGTGCCGGAGGCCGCGGCCCTGACGGGTCTTAAAATCATCACCCCGGCCCACCTGGAAGACGCGGCCCGGCGCCTCCAGGCTTTAGGGCCTAAATGGGTCCTGGCCAAAGGGGGCCATCTCCCCGGGGAGCCGGTGGACGTCCTCACCGATGGGAAGAATTTCTATCATCTGCCCAATCCTCGCCTCCCTGCCCCTAATCACCACGGCTCCGGCTGCCTCCTGGCCACGGCCCTGGCCGCGCATCTGGCCCAGGGGCGGTCCGTGCCCGAAGCCGTTAACCAGGCCCGAGACCTGGTGCTCCAGTCCCTGCGCTTCGGCCTCCCTCTGGGCGGCGGCGTGGGGCCGGTCAACCCCTATGCTCCCTTTGCCCGGGACCTGAGTCGGTATGAAGTCCTGGAGGCCTTAAAACAGGCGGCGGCCCGCCTGCAAAAAGAAAATCTCCGCCCCCTCATCCCGGAAGTGATGACCAACCTGGGCTACGCCACCCCCTACCCGGCAGGCCCCCGGGACGTGGCCGCATTTCCGGGCCGCCTGGTCAAAGGCCCGGAAGGCGTCATCATTCCCGCTTCGCCCGCGTTCGGCGCCTCCCGCCATATCGCCGCCACCATCCTCACCGCCATGAACACCCATCCCCACCTGCGGGCGGCTATGAACATCAAATATCTTGACGATTTCAACGACCTGGCCCCCCTGCTCCACCTCAACACCGCCACTCTGGACCCCTCCCGGAAACCCCCTCAATCCACCCCCCCGGGACAGGACACCCTCTACTGTGACATAGCCTCGCTCCTCAAACCCGGAGAACCACCCCCCGACCTGATCTTCACCAAAGGTGACTGGGGCCTGGAACCGGGAACCCTTATCCTGGGTCCCGACCCCATGACCGTGGCCGAAAAAGCCCTGGCTCTAAAAAACGCCCTGCAGGCCGGGGGGAGGTTGTAGGATTGTTGTGGGGGAGGGGGCCAGGGGTCGCAGACCCCTGCCCC
>JBFLZI010000241.1:0-3168 GCA_040756315.1 Thermodesulfobacteriota bacterium
CCCTCCCCCCACAACTCACTTCACCCCACCAAGCCCCAGAGGCCGGCGCCGGTGAGGAGGAGGGTCAGGAAGGTGAGGGCCGCCATGATGAGGGAGACAGTGTACAGGAGGCGCACGGCCTGGTGGTAGTGGCTCTCATTTATAGAGGTGATGGCCTCCCCGATGTAAGGTTTTTTCACCTGTACGCCGAAGTAGGTGCTGGGGCCTCCCAGGCGCACCCCCAAGGCCCCGGCCATGGCCGCTTCCGGCCAGCCGGCGTTGGGACTGCTGGGTTTCCGGGCGTCCCGGCCCACGATAAACCAGGCCCTCCGGCTGTCTAATCCCAGGATGGCGGCGGCCAGAACCAGGAGGAGGGCGGTAAGCCGGGCGGGGAGAAAGTTCAAGGCGTCGTCCACCCGGGCCGCCACCCGGCCGAACTCGGCATAGCGCACATTTTTATAGCCCACCATACTGTCCAGGGTGTTGGCCGCTTTATAGAGAAGCATCCCCGGCAGTCCCAGGCAAAGGCAGTAAAACATGGGGGCCACCACCCCATCGGAGAGATTTTCCGCCACCGTTTCGACCACCGCCCGCCGCACCTCCTTCTGAGTGAGTTGGGCTGTCTCCCGCCCCACGATCATGGCCAGGCGCCGCCGGGCTTCGTCCAGGTCACCTATGCCCAGGGCCTTCTCCACCCGTTGACTTTCCCGATGCAGGCTGCGGGTGGCCAGACAGGCGTAAAGAAGATAGGTGTAAACCAGGGGACCCGCCCACGGCGGCAAAAGCATAATCGCTTGATACCCCAGGAGCAACAAGGCGGAGATGGTGGCCAGCACCACCGCCCAAAAGACGGCCCCGGCCAAAACCTTTGGGCGGTAATAGACCTTTTCCCAAAACGTGCTGATGTACCCCATGAGTTTGACGGGATGCGGCCAACTGGGGGGATCCCCTAAGAGAAGGTCCAAAAGGTAGGCTAAGAGAAAGGGATAAGCCAGGGGCAAGATTTCTTCCTTGCTGGGGTAATCTGAGCCAGGCCCGGGAGTAAGCGGCGGATGCGCCCCTACTGCCCCGGCCCGTCGGCTGTCGGACCGCGGAGCTCTCCCCGTTGTATCTGATCCGCCAGCACCCGGGCGGCCACGGCAATGCCGTATTTATTCCAATGGGTGTCGTCCTGCCAATAAGTGAATCGGTTATCTTTCCTTAATCTTAAAGATTCCGCCAGCAGCGGCCCGGTCAAATCCGTACAGCCGATATTTAATCTTTGCCCTAGTTTGGCCACCGCCTCCCATTGGGCATGGGGCAACGGGGCGGCATGATGGTTTTGGGCCAGGGAGTAATAGACCCGATATTTGGTGGGGATAAAAAAGAGGTGGGCGATATTTTCCTTTACCTGGGCCAACATCCCCACCAGATCCTCCGGCAGTTCATACCGCGGCCTTTGGCTCACCTTAATATAACTGGTCAAAAAACCCATTCTAGTGCCGTTTATTTCTAAAACTGCCGCGTCCCACTTTTTCTTGAAAAATCGGTTGTAAAGACTGAAAGTATAGCGATAGACGTTGGTCTCCTTAAAAAAGGTTTTATACCCGCGGAAATACTGTTTCACCGGGTTTTCCGGAGGGGGCGGGGGGGGTGCCTTAAACTTCTCCGGAAAGTCGTTGCCCTCAAACAGGAATACCAGGGCCTGGAAATGGTTACCAAATTTCTGGCGCATGTACTTAATGTATTGGACATACTCCCGGATGCCGCCGGAATGGGCCAGGGTATAAGTATTGACCTTAAGCCGCTTCAACTGGTTGCCGAGAATGTCCGCCTGGGTATCGTCGCTGCCGGCGATGAGAGAGTCGCCGATCAAGAGATATTTTTCCCCTTGATAGTCCCAGTCGTTCCGGAAGCCCCAGGAATCGGTTTTAAAGACTATCTTATGCGGTTCTTTATCAATATCCCTTCTGGTGCCAATGGCATAAATATCACCGAAGGGCACGACCATCTCCAGACAGGCCTTGGGTTTAAAGGTATAGAAGCCTATTTTCTTATTATAAATGGTAAGCACTTCATAAGGCCGGTAATAGATCCTTTTTTCCAGACCGCCGACCTTTAGTATTAGGGAAATCAGGAGGGTGGCGGAAAATAATGACAGGGAAATTAACAGGGCATTACGAGAACCGACCAGATAAAACAGGACTAAACTGATAAGTATAACAGTAAATATAATTTTATCGTTCAAAAAACCATAACAAAAAAGGGTAGTTGTTATAATTAGTAGGGACAATACAATACACAGTGATTCAATAATAATTTTGGCTAATCTCTCGGGTCGGTCCTTTCTCCGCCAGATCATCTTATCCTGTGCTATCCTGCCCCCGGGTTTTGACCTATTTTTTATTATCGAACCGGAATAGTCAATAGACCAGGTGTCAGAGTTTCATCCGCTACCATGACTCTCCTCGGCCGAATTAACCTTTGCCCTGGGGATTACCCGGTGCCAGGGCCTTGCCTCCCCATTCCAGTCAACCGGCCCGGACGTTTCTCCCAGGTCTTAATTATTTGCTCCTGGTCAATCCCAGGAAATAGGGTTTGACAACCTTACCGCCATTTTTTATCCTGATTTCAACCAAGGAGGCAGGATGGCAGTTGCCAAACGCTTGCTCCTCTCCCAGGAGGCCATCGCCCACCGGGTGAAGGAACTGGCCACCCAGATCAGCCGGGATTACCAGGGCCAGGAGGTGATTATGGTAGGGGTCCTCAAAGGGGCCTTCATCTTTCTGGCCGATCTGGTCCGGGCTTTGGAGTTCCCGGTGGAAGTGGACTTTGTCCGCCTGCGCAGCTACGGCGCCGGCACCGAATCTTCCGGTGAGATTCACATCACCAAAGACGTGGAAATGGCCCTGAAGGACCGGCATGTCTTAATTGTGGAAGATATCGTCGATTTGGGCCTCACCCTGGATTTTTTAAAGAAACACCTGGCGGCCCACCAACCCCAATCCCTAAAAATCTGCTGCCTCATCGATAAAAAAGAACGCCGCCAGGTGGAAGTCCCCTTGGATTACGTGGGCTTTGTGGTGGAAAGAGGCTTCCTGGTGGGCTACGGCCTGGACTGCGGCGAAAAAAACCGCACCTGGCCGGAGGTGTACACTCTGGAAGAGGGAACTGGGGGAGGGGGCTAGGGGCCGATGGCCCCTACCCCCT
>JBFLZI010000242.1:0-3147 GCA_040756315.1 Thermodesulfobacteriota bacterium
GGGGCAGGGACCTGAGGTCCCTGGCCCCTCCCCCCACCTCCCACTTTTCCGCCTCCGGCTAGTTGCGCATCCGGGGGGAGTCTGCGATAATCCCCCTGGGTAATTCCGGCATGGCCCCATGGAACGACGACATTCCCCGCTATTCTTTTCTGGTCACCGGCAGCGCCGGGTTTATCGGCTTTCACGTCTCCCGTTACCTCTTGGAGCAGGGCGCCCGGGTCATCGGCCTGGATAATTACAACGACTATTACTCTCCGGCCCTCAAACGCGACCGGGACCAGGAACTGCGGAGCTTCCCCCGGTTCGTCTCCCTGGAGGCCGACCTGGCCGACCTGCCGGCTTTAAAGGACCTCTTCCAGACCCATCGGCCTCAGAAAATCTGCCACCTGGCGGCCCAGGCCGGGGTGCGCTATTCCCTTATCAATCCCTTCGCCTACCAAAAGGCCAATCTGGAAGGCTTTTTGAACCTCCTGGAATTGGCCAAAACCACCCAGGCGGAGCGCTTCGTCTATGCCTCCAGCTCCAGTGTCTATGGGGGTCTAACGGAACTGCCTTTTTCGGAAACCCAAAGGGTGGATACCCCCATCAGCCTCTATGCCGCCACCAAACGGGCCGATGAACTCATGGCCCATGTCTATACCCACCTCTTCGGCCTGCCCACCGTGGGGTTGCGCCTCTTTACGGTTTACGGCCCCTGGGGCCGACCGGACATGGCCATGTGGCTCTTCACCGAAGCCATGCTGGCCGGCCGCGCCATTAAAGTGTTCAACTTCGGCGATATGCAGCGGGACTTCACCTATATCGCTGACGTGGTCCAGGGGATTTTAGCCGCGCTCCTGGCGCCGGGTTTAGATACCTACGAGATTTTTAATATCGGCAATCACCGCCCCGAACCCCTGAGCAAAGTAATCGCCCTCTTGGAACAAGAACTGGGAGTGACAGCTAAACAAGAACTCTTGCCCATCCAACCCGGAGACGTGCCCGCCACCTTTGCCGACATCAGCCGGGCCCGAACCAAACTGGACTTTAACCCCACCACCCCCATCGACACCGGCATCCCCAACTTCATCCACTGGTATAAACAATACCACGGCCTTTCTTAAGGAAGAGGTGATGAGATAGTATTTGGGGGAGGGCAGGGGAACCACTGCTCCCCCGGCCTTCCCCTCAATCTCTTTTCTCCCCTTCCCCCCGCTCCTGCCAGGCCCGGAGGGTTTTCCAGACGCGCTCCGTATAGGGATTGTTGGGAGAAATCTTTAGTTCTAAGACCGTCTTAGTGGCAGGGGTCAGTTTCGCGGTTTCGGCCAGGCGCAGTCCCGCCACCCAGATGATCTCCCCGGCGCTGGTCACCAAGGGAAGATGGGGCCTTAGCCAACGGGGGATCTTGCTGTTCACCAGGAAATCCTGGAGTTTTTTCGGGCCGGGTGCGCCCTGGGGCCAGAAGCGATCTCCCGAACGGAAATAACGGATTTCCAGGGGAAAGGTTAGCCGCGCCGCATCCAGCCAGGCGGTGTGGGCCTCCGGCGGGGGGAGGGTCGAGGGGGGCTGGGGGTGGGTGTGGCCCTGCCAGCGCCAACCTTCGGGTGAATCCACTCGGTGGCAGGAGGCCGGTAAAATGGTGGCGGCCCCGGAGGGGGGCGGCGGCAGCAGTCGCCAGAAATGCAACTCCGGCCCGGCCCGGGCTACCCGGCAATCCGGAAAGGAGATCACCCCGCCGCTCCGCCGCGCCTGGGCCAGGGCCAGGAGGTTGGCCACCTGGGCCGAAGTGATCTCCTGATCCACCAAAAACCTCCCTAAGGCGAACCGAAGGAGTCGTTTCTGGAGAGGGTTCGACAATTGTCCAAGCTGGGGCAGGTTAAGCGCGAGGAAATCCGGGGTCAGGGTGCGGGCCACCCCAGGCCAGACCCGGTCGGTCTCCTGGGTCAAAAGGCGCTCATCCTCCTGCAGCAGGGCCATCAGCCGCCAGACGGCCTTTTTCAGTTGCGGATTATACTGCCGGGCCAATTCCGGCAAGAGATCCAGGCGGAGGCGATTGCGGAGATAGCGGCGGCTCAAGTTGCTGGAGTCTTCCCGAAAAGGCAGGGATTCCTGCTTCAGCCAGGCCAAAATCACCTCTTTGCCCACGGCCAACAAGGGCCGCACCACCCCGGCCGGGGTGGCCGGCCACATGCCCTTTAGGCCCTCAGGGCCGGCGCCCCGGAGCAGGCGCAGGAAAAATAATTCCACCTGGTCGTCCGCGGTGTGACCCAGGGCCAACTTCTGATAACTGTAGGAGCGGCAGGTCTCCTGAAGAAATTGCCGGCGCAGTTGCCGGGCCGCCACCTGCAAGGAGGTCTTCCGGGCCTGGGCCTGGCGCCGCACCTCCCCTTGCCCTGAATGGCAGGGCAGTCCCAACTCCCGGGCCAGACCGACCACAAAAGCCGCGTCCTCCCGGGACTCCTCACCCCTCAGACCGTGGTCGAAATGACCCACCCCCAGGGCCAGTCCCCATTCGGTCTCCAGGCGCTGGAGCAGATGCAGGAGGGCCACCGAATCGGGACCGCCGGACACGGCCACCAACACCCGCTCCCCCGGGCGAAACAGATCCTCCTGGCGCACATAGGCCCTGAGCCACTGCTCCAGGCCGCCGGCCCCGGAAGGTTGAAGGAGTGGTTGGCTCACCCGGCCCCGGTAGAGCAAAGTTGGGCGATTACCTCCAGAATGGTATCTTTGGAGAAAGGTTTGGCCAGGAAGCGGTCCACCACCGGAGCGTCCGCCACCGCTTCCGCCAAATGGGGAAATTCTGAAGAAATGAGAATAATCCGACATTCCGGTTGGAGCTCTTTCAGGCGCTGGGCTATCTCCAAACCACTGAAAGAGGGGAGATGATAATCCACCACCGCCACCCGATACGTTTGGCTGAGAAAGACATCCTCTAAAGGCGCGTCCCCGGCCCAGGAGACCACCCCATAACCGGCCCGCCCCAGAATGTCAGCCAACGCCTCCCGGGTGCCGGCATCATCATCAATCACCAATACCCAAAACTCCATACCGCCCCTTCAGGTTAAGAGAGTGGGTTGAGGGGAGGGCCGGGGGAGCAGTGGCTCCCCCGCCCTCCCCTCAAACTCCCCTCCCAACCCGCTTAAGGGGTTTGGTTGGGCCGGGGCC
>JBFLZI010000243.1:0-3113 GCA_040756315.1 Thermodesulfobacteriota bacterium
AACGGCCCCGGCCCAACCAAACTTTAAAAACCCCTTAATAAAAAAAGTCTTTCTTAAACAAAGAACTAGAAGGAGTAAAAACTATGAAAAGTCGAAAATGGCTGACCATCCTGTTAGCCCTGGTGGTGGCCGGGATCTTGACCTGGACTGAGGCGGGGTTTGCCCAAGCCCGGGGCGGCGGTCCCCGGTGTTGGTATAATCAGGCCGGGGGACCAGGGCGCGGCCCGGGCAATAATCCCAATTGCCCGAATTATTCCGGTAACCAAGGTTATTGTTACTATAACCAGGGTCAAGGAAACGCCAGAGGCTCCGGCATGACCGGGAATCCCCGGGGCCGCCGGAATAGAGGCGGGGTCAATAATCCAGCCTCGCCCGGGTCAGCCCCCTCCGGAACTACCCCCTAAGGCCACGGATTAACCGGAAACCCGAAAAGAAACCGGACACCGCCATGAAGCGGCGCCCGGCTCAAAAGGCAAGACCACGGCCGGGCTTAAAGCCCGGCCTTTTCTTTGGCTTAACCCGGCGCACACCCATTCGCCGGCGCCAGGGATTAACTAGTCGGGGCGAACCTGGCGTTCGGCTCCCGGTCAGGGCGAATTCAAGATGCTCCCCTACGATAAAATTATCGTTTGCTGGCGAAATGGTGTCAGGGCTTAGCCTAGCCGCAATTGGGACCGCAACTGCCCTCGGTGCCGTGGGAGCAAGAGCAACCGGTCGCCTGGGTGGGCTGATCAGTGATTCCCACTACCTTGATACGGAAGTTCAAGTCCTTGCCGGCCAGGGGATGGTTAAAGTCCACGGTAAAGTTTTCCGCCCCCACCGCCAGAACTTTGCCGGAAACCGGCCCCCGGGGGCTGTTAAACCAGAGATCCTGCCCCACCTGGACTTGCTCGTCGCCCAGCATGGTTAAAGGGAATTCCCGGTGCAGATCATCCCGGGGCGGACCATAGGCCTGCTCGGAAGTTAAGGTAAAAGTCTTTTCTTCGTTGATTTCCATGTTCATCACAGCTTTATCGAACCCGGAAATAACCTGGCCGCCGCCGACCTGGAATTCCAGAGGCGTCCGGCCTTCAGAACTGTCAAACACACTGCCGTCTTGAAGGGTGCCGGTGTAATGCACCTGAACGAATTTCCCCTGCTTTACTTTAGACATAAACATCTCCTCAGTAGAGTGAATCGACAAATTAGCTTGCCAGGCAAGCGCCCCGTCATCTGGGTTAATTTTTGGGGATTTAGCCTCAAAAAGAGGGCTGCTCGGTTAAGCTGCTTGTCGGGCCTCTAAATTTCTCAAACGATGAGGCGGGTAGAGAAGATTAAAGGCAATATATAAGTATCTCTTATTACGACGATCTTGGCAAGGGCACTTTTTTGCGGGTAAATTCGGGGGAGGGGGCAGGGGCTTCCACAGACTGGAAGCCTGTGCGAAGGTCCCTGGCCCTTCCCCCACAATCATCTCCCCTCTTCGTCCTCCCCCCAGCCGCCGCCGCCGGGAGTGCGGAGGGAGAGGTGGCTTCCCTCGGGCAAGGAGAGGTTGGTCTTGCCGGGGAGGATTTTCTCCCCGGCGGGGGTGAGCAGGACATTTTCCCCGGCCGCGCCGGGCCGACCGCGGTTAAGGCCGTAGGGGGCGTGGCGCCGGCGCTCAGAGAGCAGACTAAGGGTCACGGGGGCGAGAAAATGAAAGTCCCGGATGAGGCCCTGGCCTCCCGGAAAATGTCCCCGGCCCCCGGAACCCTCTCGCCAGGCATAGCGCTCCACCAGCAGGGGATAGTCGTGTTCCAGGATTTCCACCGGCGTATTCCGGGTGTTGGTCATATGGGCATGCACCCCGGAAAGGCCCGGCCCTTGGGGTCCGGCCCCCAGGCCTCCGGCAATGGTCTCATAATAGGTGAACTCCCGGCCAGTGCCGGGATGAACCCCGCCAAAGGCCAGATTATTCATAGTCCCCTGGCTGGCCGCGGGAATCGTCTCGGGCAAGGCCTGGGCCAGGGCCCCCAAAACCACGTCCACCAGGCGCTGGGAGGTTTCCACGTTCCCCGCCGCCACCGGGGCCGGAAAGACCGGGTCCAGCAAACTGCCCGGTTGAGTAAGCACGGTGAGGGGCCGGAAGCAGCCCTGATTGATGGGATACTCTTCGGGCAGTAAGGCCAGAAAGACGTAATAACCGGCGGCCTCCACCACCGGGGGCACCGCGTTCACTCCGCCGGTGGTTTGCCCGGCGGATTCCCGGAAATCCAGGGTAGCGGCAGCTTCTTTTATAGTCAGGGTCAACCTCAGGGCCAGGTCCTGGTTCCCCCAACCATCGTCATCCAGGTAGTCCACAAATTTATAGGTGCCGTCGGGTATCCTCCGGATTAAAGCCTCCATGGCCTGCTCGCCGTAATTCAGGAGGGCCTGGCTCATCTCCATTAATTTGCCCAGGCCGTAACGGGAGACGATGGCGGGCAGGCGCTCCTGGCCCCGGTTCAGCGCGGCCAACTGCGCCGCCAGATCCCCCCGGCGCTCCTCCGGCACCCGCATTAGGGAGAGGAGGTCGTCAAGAAAATATTGGTTTAACTTCCCCCGGCGATAAAGATAGGTAGGCGGAATAATTACGCCTTCCTCCCGCAAGTCTTGGGCCAGGGGCATGGAACCCGGGGTGAGGCCCCCCACGTCGGCGTGATGGGCCCGGTTCACCAGATAGAAGGCCAAGCGCTCCCCGGCATAAAAGGGCGCGATCACCGTCAAATCCGGGAGATGCGTCCCCCCCCAATAAGGGTCGTTGAGCAAAAGCACATCTCCAGGGGCCAGCTCAAATTCCGGCAAAATGCGGGCCATGGTGCTGGGCAGCGCGCCCAAATGCACGGGAATATGGGCCGCCTGGGCCAACAACTCCCCTTCGGCGGTGAACAGGGCACAGGAATAATCCCGGCGCTCCTTGATGTTGGGGGAAAAGGCGCTGCGCCGCAAGACAATCCCCATCTCCTCCGCCACCGCGGCAAACAACTTGCTGAAAATAGTCAATTCCAAAGCCAGGGACATGGGGACTATTATAAGGATTTAAGGGCCGGGGGCCAAGCCCCCGGCCCCTCAAAATGAATATGTTGTGGGGGGAGGGCCAGGGACCTGAGGTCCCT
>JBFLZI010000244.1:0-3094 GCA_040756315.1 Thermodesulfobacteriota bacterium
GGAGGGGGTAAGGGCCTCTGGCCCTTAGCCCCCTCCCCCAAACAATCATCCAAACAGGGACGCCTAGATGCATCATTTTCATTATCGGGGTGGGGAGCTTTATGGTGAAGGGGTGCCGGTCAGGACCATTGCCGCCAAGGTGAGCACGCCCTTCTATCTTTATAGCGCCGCCACCCTGACGCATCATTATCGGGTCTTTGATGCAGCTTTTGCGGGAATTCCCCATATTATCTGTTTCGCGGTCAAAGCCAACGCCAATTTGGCCATCTTAAGGCTCTTTGCCGGTTTGGGGGCCGGAGCCGACATCGTCTCCGGGGGAGAATTGTATCGGGCCTTAAAGGCCGGGGTGGACCCGGGCAAGGTGGTCTATTCCGGGGTGGGGAAGAACCCGGCGGAGATCCGCTTGGCCCTTCAATCCGGCATCCTCATGTTCAATATCGAGTCTTCCCAGGAGTTGGAGGCCATTTCCCGGATGGCCGGAAGGCTGGGAACTAAGGCCCGCATCGCTTTACGCATCAACCCGGACATTGATCCCCAGACCCATCCGTACATCTCCACCGGGCTGAAAAAGAACAAGTTCGGCATCAATATTGAGCAGGCCCTCTTAGATTATCGCCGGGCCCGGGATTTGCCCCATCTGGACATTGTCGGCGCGGCCTGTCACATCGGCTCCCAGATCACCGAGATGGGGCCTTTCCTGGACGCGGTGGCCCGCCTCAAGGACCTTATCGGCAAGCTGGCTCAGGAAAAGATCAAAATCCGCTATCTGGATCTGGGGGGCGGCCTGGGCATCACCTATGATCAGGAGACGCCGCCGCACCCCAAGGAGTACGGCGCCGCCCTGGTCAAGGCCCTCAAGGGTCTGGACTGCCAGTTGATTCTGGAGCCGGGCCGGGTGTTGGTGGGCAATGCCGGCATTCTGGTGACCCGGGTGCTTTACACCAAAGACACCGATGCCAAGCATTTCATCGTGGTGGACGCGGGCATGAACGACCTGGCCCGGCCCAGCCTCTATGGTTCTTACCATGCCCTATGGGCGGTAAAGAAGCAAAAGCGGCCCACCATCACCGCGTCGTTAGTGGGGCCCATCTGCGAATCCGGGGATTTCCTGGCGAAAAACCGGCGGATGCCGGCATATCAGCCCGGGGAATTGGTGGCGGTGATGAGCGCCGGGGCTTATGGGTTTTCCATGAGTTCCAATTACAACTCCCGGCCCCGGGTGGCGGAAATCTTGGTGAAAGATCAAGAGTTTTATGTTATCAGAAAACGGGAGACCCATCGCCAGCTTGTCTGGGGTGAGAGCATTCCCGATTTTTTACAAGGTTCTTGATGGACGAAGCCAACGGCAGACGTCGCCTACCCTTCTATAAAATGCACGGCGGGGGCAATGATTTCATCCTCATGGACCACTGCCGGCATTTTCTCCCGGACGCGGACCAGCCTAAGTTCGCCCGGCGGGTCTGTTCCCGCAAGGTGGGGGTGGGAGCCGACGGCTTGATCCTGCTGGAGACTTCTCCAGAGGCCGACATTGCCTGGCGCTTTTATAACGCCGACGGCTCCGAAGCGGAGATGTGCGGCAACGGCGCCCGCTGCGCCGCCCGCTTTGCGGTGCTCAGCGGCCTGGCCAAACCGCAACTGACCTTGAGCACCCTGGCGGGCGTCATCCGGGCCGAGGTCCATGACCGGCAAGTGAGAGTGGGCATGACCGGCGTGGGGGATTTCCACTTGCATATGGACATTCCCCTGCATGATCGGACCCTGCAAGGCCACTTTCTGAAGGTGGGGGTTCCCCATGTGGTGGTCCTGGCAGCCGACCTGGAGAAGGTGCCGGTGCAGCAGTGGGGCAAACAGATACGTTTCCATCCCCTGTTCCAACCCGCGGGGACCAATGCCAATTTCCTGCTGCTAAAAGGCCCCCACTCTTTAGAGGTGCGCACCTATGAGCGGGGGGTAGAGGACGAAACCCTGGCCTGCGGCACCGGCGCGGTGGCCGCGGCCCTGATCGCCGCCCGCCTGGGCCAGGTCACCTCTCCGGTGATGGTCCAAACCCGGGGCGGCGAAGTCCTCACCGTGTCTTTTCAGGAACAAGGCTCCACCTTAACGGACGTTGCTTTGGAAGGCGAAGCCCTGGTGGTTTACCAGGGAGAATTATGGATGGATGAACTCAAGTAAGGAGGGAGGCCCATGTTAAAAGGAGCAATTGTGGCCATCGTCACTCCCTTCAAGAACGGCCAACTCGATGAGGCGGCCTATCGGGAACTCATCGAGTTCCAGATCCAGGGAGGCACTCATGGCATCGTGCCCTGCGGCACCACCGGCGAATCCGCCACCTTATCCCACCAGGAACATAAACGGGTGGTGGAAATCTGCCTTGACCAGGTGAAAAAACGGGTCCCGGTGGTGGCCGGCACGGGATCGAATAATACCGCCGAAGCCCTGGAACTGACCAAACATGCCCAGGAGGCCGGCGCGGACGCGGCGTTGATGATCACTCCTTACTATAATAAACCCACCCAGGAGGGGCTTTACCAACATTTCAAAACCATTGCGGATAATACCCGGATCCCCATCGTGGTCTATAACGTTCCCAGCCGCACCAGCGTCAATCTCCTGCCCGAGACCGTGGCCCGGCTGGCGGCGCTGCCCAATATCGTGGGCATCAAAGAAGCCACCGGCGACTTGAAGCAGTGCTCCAAGGTGCTGGAACTCTGCCCTGAGGACTTCATCGTCCTGTCCGGGGACGACTTCACCGTCCTGCCTCTCCTGTGCGTGGGCGGCAGAGGGGTGATCTCCGTGGTCTCCAACGTGGCCCCCAAAGACATGGCCGGCATGTGCGACGCCTTCTTTGCCGGTAACCTGGCCGAGGCCCGGAAACTCCACTTTAAAATGTGGCCCCTGATGGAAGCCATGTTCTTTGAGACCAACCCGGCCCCGGCCAAAACCGCGTTGAAGATGATGGGGAAAATCACCGGGGAGGTGCGCCAACCCCTGTGCCCCATGTCCCCCCAAAACGAAGAACGCCTGCGCCAAGTGCTGCAGAAATATGGTTTGGTGTGAGTAGCTGTGGGGGGAGGGCCAGGGACCTCAGGTCCCT
>JBFLZI010000245.1:0-3083 GCA_040756315.1 Thermodesulfobacteriota bacterium
GTCTGCGACCCCTGGCCCCCTCTCCCAAAAATCACTCAACCAATATCGTCAAAAACCGTCATGTCGGTGGTGGAAAGGGAGTTATGGTTGGAGAATCGGTTGGGCCTGCATGCCCGGCCCGCCATGAAGATCTCCACCTTAGTGCAGCAGTTTGAGGCCAAGGTGTTTTTGGAAAAGGACGGAGTGCAGGTGGATGCCAGAGATTTGTTGGCGCTTTTGACCCTGGATTGTCCCCAGGGGACCCGTTTGGTGGTCAGGGCTACCGGTCCCGAGGCCCGGGAGGCGGCCCAGGCGGTGGTCCGTCTTTTTGCCCGAAAGTTCGGAGAGTCATGACCCCCAAAAATCGTATCCTCCAGGGTATTGCCGCTTCTCCCGGCATCGTCACCGGCCAGGCCCGGGTGTTGAGCGAACGGGGGGAAGCCCAGGCTTCTTTCCGCCTCCTTTATACTGAGGAAGAGAGGACCGCGGAACTGGCCCGCTTCCAGGCCGCGGTGGACCAGGCGGCTGAGGATTTGACCCACCTTAAGGAGGAGATTACCCAGGATTTCCCGGAGCATGCCCACCTGCTGGAGCTGCACCTGCTGATTCTCAAAGATCAGATGCTCTATGAGGAACCTCTAAAGTTAATCCGGGAAAACAATCTGAACGCGGAATGGGCCTTGTACCAGGCCTTTGAAAAAGTCAAGGAATTATTCCGCCGCATCGAAGACCGTTATATCAAGGGCCGCATTCAGGATGTGGAGTCGGTCTATCGGCGTCTTTTGGGAAATCTGGCCGGCAAAGACCGGCGGGCTTACCTCGTCCCCGACCAGCCTCTAATCATTGTCGCCCGGGACCTGTCCCCCGCGGAAACCACCCAGATGAGCAAGGCCCAGGTGCTGGGATTCATTACGGAAAGAGGGGGCAAGACTTCTCATACGGCTATTTTAGCCCAATCCCTGGAGATTCCCGCGGTAGTGGGCCTGGATAACGCCACCCGGGAGATTTCTTCCGGTGACGCAGTGATTGTGGACGGCTTAACGGGCCGGGTCATCCTGAACCCCAGTGAAGACCTCCTTAAGAGTTACCAGGCGCGTCAGCAGGAATTCGAGGCCTTTAAGGAGGAAGTGGTCCAAGCCAGCTTTCTGCCGGCCAATACCCTGGACAATTACCCCACCCGGGTGATGGCCAACATTGAGTTGCCGGAGGAAGTGCAACTGGCCATGAAATATGGGGGGGACGGGGTGGGGCTATACCGCACCGAGTTCCTCTACCTGCGCCAGCGCCACCTGCCCACCGAAGATGAGCTTTACCAGGATTATAAAAAAGTGGTGGAGGCCATGCAGCCCCGGCCGGTGACCATCCGCACCCTGGATATCGGCGGGGATAAATTTCTCTCCCACCTGGAATACGCCCCGGAGATGAATCCGGCCCTGGGGCTCCGGGCCATCCGCTTCTGCCTCAGGGAACAGGGCATCTTCAGCACCCAATTGAAAGCCATCTTAAGGGCTTCGGCCCATGGCCAGGTGCGGGTGATGTTTCCTCTGATCTCCAGTATCCGGGAGATCAGGGAGGCGCGCCGCCTCCTGGCCGCGGTCCAGGAAGAGCTCAAGCACAAAGGGGTTCCCTTCGACCCTCAACTCCGGGTCGGGGCCATGATCGAAGTGCCGGCCGCGGTGACCCTGTCCCATTTGCTGGCCCAGGAAGTGGATTTTTTCAGTATCGGCACCAATGACCTTATCCAATACGCCCTGGCCATTGACCGGGGCAACAAGCAGGTGGCGGAAATGTACCAGCCCCTGCACCCGGCGGTCATGCGCATGATCCTGCAAGTAGTCCAGGCCGCCGGGGAGATGGGCATCTCGGTAGCCATGTGCGGCGAGATGGCCGGCGACCCCCTTTATCTTCCCATCCTTTTGGGACTGGGGGTGGATGAGCTGTCTATGAACGCCATGGCCATCCCCATCGTCAAACACGTCATCCGTCTGATCAGCCTTAAGGACGCCCAGGAGATGGCCGCCGCGGCCCTCAGCATGGTAACCGTGGAAGAAGTTAATGACTATGCCGCCCGGGAAATGAGCCGGCGCTTTCCGGAGATCTTCCGATTCGCTTCGGCCCTGGCCGGCAATACCAAAAAATGACCGAAGAGCGCCTCAAAATCATCTGCCGCAACCGCAAGGCCTATTTCGACTATACCATTGACGGCCTGTATGAGGCCGGTATGGTCCTTAAGGGCACCGAAGTCAAATCCCTGCGGTTAGGGAAAGCCAATATCGAAGACGCCTATGCCCGCTTCCGGGACGGCGAGGTGTTCTTGTATAATGCCCATATCAGCCCTTACCCCCACGCGGCCGGGGAGAACCACGAACCCACCCGGCCCCGGAAACTCCTGTTGCACCGCCAGGAACTGAAACGCCTGGCCGGGAAAGTCCAGGAACGGGGCTATACCCTGATCCCGTTAAAACTCTACTTCAAAGCGGAACACGCCAAAGTGGAACTGGCCCTGGCCCGGGGGAAAAAGAAAGCCGACAAAAGAGAAACTATCCGCCGCCGGGAAGAACAACGAGAACTTGAACGCGCCCGCAAAAAGCGGTATTAGATAATTGAGGGGAGGGCGGGGGAGGACAGCCGGGGGCGGCTGTTCTACACCCCCGGCCCTCCCCTCAAATCACCAACAGAAAAGCCCCATGGATTTCTTTCAGAGGATCGCCGAGAATCGGATTTTAGAGGCCATTGACGCGGGGTTGTTCGACCATCTGGAGGGTAGGGGAAAGCCTCTCCGGTTGGAGGATGACAGTCACGTCCCCCCGGAGTTGCGCTTGGCCTATAAGATTCTCAAGATGGCCGATTGTCTGCCGCCGGAGTTGGAGTTGCGCAAGGAGGTGGTCCGCCTCCAGGACCTGGTGGCGACGCTGCCGGACGAAGCCGAAAAGCTCAAACAGATGCAGCGCCTCAACTTCTATCTGATGAAATTGGGGATGATGCGCAAAACCTCTCCTCTGCTCCTGGAACACGACCTCTACGCCCCCAAAATCCTGGACCGCCTAGGAGAAAGAAGGTAATGTTGTGGGGGGAGGGGCAGGGACCAGTGGTCCCTGCCCCTC
>JBFLZI010000246.1:0-3036 GCA_040756315.1 Thermodesulfobacteriota bacterium
GCCAGAGGCCCCGCCGGCTACGGCCCAAAAAGTTTAAAACAGCCGCCCTCGGCTATCCCCATAAGGGATTGGGGGTGGGGGTTTGGGGGAGGATTGTAAGCGGGCCCACCAGCCCTTAGCCCCCTCCCCCAAAATCCCCGACGATAGTCTCAGGCCGGCGCGCCTTCCCAGAGGGAGGGCGCAGTCAGGGAGGGCCGGGTTTCCTGGTCTTGGGTCAGGGGCACCCAGATGCTCCAGGCGGTTTCCTGGCGCATGAGGAATTGCATGAATTGGTGATGCAAGGAGTGGGAGCCCCGCCCCACTTCCAGGCGGCCCAACACAGGCAGGCCCAGCAAGGCCAGGTCCCCCACCGCGTCCAGAATCTTGTGGCGCACGAATTCTTCCGGAAACCTCAACCCGCCGGGATTCAGGACCCCGGTGTCGTCCAGCACCAGGGCGTTATCCAGGGAGCCTCCCAAAGCCAACCCTTGGGCCTGGAGGTATTGGACTTCTTTGAGGAAGCCGAAAGTCCGGGCCGGCGCAATCTCCCGCTGGAAAGTTTCCGAACTGAGATTGACCGTGTAACGTTGGCGGCGGATCAGCGGATGGGGAAAATCGATGGTATAGGTGATGCGGGGCTTGCCGGGAGTCACCCGCATCCATTGCTCCCCTTCCCGGAGTTCCACCGGGCGCTTAATGAGCAGGTAAGACCTGGGCCAGGGCAGAGAGCGCAGTCCCGCGGCCATCAGGTCCCGGGCAAAGGCCCCGGCGCTGCCGTCCATGATGGGGACTTCCGGTCCCGCCACCTGGATCAAGGCATTATCCACCCCCAGTCCCCGGAGGGCCGCCAGGAGATGTTCCACGGTGGACAGGGTGGCCTGGCCTTCCCCTAAGGTAGTGGCCCGGGCCGTGTCCACCACCCGGCTATAATGGGCCGGCAATTGGGGGCGGTGGGGCAGATCGGTGCGCACAAAGCGCAAACCGTGATTAGCTGAGGCGGGATGGATGGTCATGGATACCGGCTGGCCCTGATGGAGACCGATACCGGTAAACTTGACGGAACTCACTAAGGTCTTTTGCCAAGGCATAGATGACCCCTCTCCGGGAAAAGAGAGGTGCAAACCTTATACCAGAAGACGGCAAAATATGGTTGATATAAGGCTTTAGATTTACTTGGCAATTCTGGAGACAGTAGTTTGCCGGCCTGGTTATTATCCTAATCTGTGGTAAAAAACCCACGCCCTCCCGGCTAGTTGTGGCAAAAATGCCACAAATCCCCAGGATCAAGAGACCTCCGGCGGAAACTCCACTCGTGCCCACCACTTGGGTTCTAGATCCGGGAAGATCTTATCCCGTTCCTGGCAAAGCTCCAGATAGTTCCAGTCTTCCCCGGAGAGTTCCCGCTGGTCGGCGTAATTACGGGTAATCTGGGCCAGGCGGCGGAAATCGTCGGTGTGCACCACCAGACGCAACTCGGCATAGTCCCGGGCGCTGAAGGTGCTGATGAGAAACTGCCAGTCCGAGGCTTCCAGCAGCAATAAAGTCCGGCCGCATTGTTTCAGCAGGTCCTGCAGCCGGGGATCAGGATCATGGGCATAGGACCGGGCCAATTCCTCCATTTCCGCCTCCGCCGGATAAATGTGGCGCCAGGTCCAGTCATTCATGTCGTTGAGCCAGATCCAGTGATACCCTCCTTCCCCCCAGGAACCCTCCGGCAGGGAGATGACGGCGCTGGGGGTGGCCTGCTCCAGGAAGGCCCCCCCGGTGGTCAGGTGCACGTCCCCCGCGTCATGCAGCCTTTTCAGCACCTGATAGAGCCACTGGGGCCCCTCAAACCACCAATGCCCCAAAAGCTCGGTGTCGTAAGGGGCCACCACTATGCCGGGCCGGCCATGCTGCGCCCGAAATTCCGCCAGGATCTGCCGCACCAGGTGGGCGAAATGGTCGGCCTGCTCCTGGTAGCGGCCGGCGACCCACTCCGGGTGATACGGCCCTTTGTCCGCCAAGTCGGCCTTGGCGCTGGTCACCCGCCAATAGCGCAGGCCTCCCGGAAAGCGTTTTTTATGGAAATCCAGGTAATTGCCATCTCCGGGATAACCCCACTCTCCGCTCCAGACCTGCAACCCGGTCTTGGGGTCCCGGGTGAAGGCCGCCACCGGCCTTTTGGTCTCCGGGGCCGAACTCACCAAATAGACCTGATACGGGGATTTCTCCTGGTCTTCGGGCCGTTCCTGGTATTGGGCGGCAAACCGCTGCCAGAGGCGCTCCAGAGCCTCGAAGCGGTCTTTATAGACGCCGATGGCCCGGCCCCCTTTGAGCAGATGGGAATCGATGATGAAATAGTTCAGCCCGTTTTCGGACAAAAATTCTTCTACCCCCTTGCGCAGCACCGGTTTGGCGGCCAGACCGGCAATGGGCGGGGCCCACTCATAACGGGGCCGGTAGGCGCATTCCGGCAGCCAGCAACCCTTCGGCTCCCGGCCGAAATGGCGGCGATAAGCCGCCACCCCCTGCTTCACCTGGGCCTGCACCGCGGTATCCCGTCCCAACAAGGGCAGATAACCGTGCGTGGCCGCGGAAGTAATGACCTCCAACATCCCGGCGTCCATCAGGCCCCGGCACACCCCTAACAGGTCCTCTTGGAACTCCTCCCGGAAAGTCCTTTGCAACGCCTGGTAGTGCTCTTGCCAACCCTGGGCCAGAGCCGCCATATGGCTTTCACCCAACCGGGCAAAAGTATTCCGGTCCTCCCGGGCCGCGTCCACCTTGTTGGTCAGATAATCATTAAATTCCTCATGAAACACCGGCGCGGCCAGCATCTCCGCCAATATCGGCGTAACGCCCAGGGTGACCCCCGACCGCCGCCCCTCCCGGGCCAGACGCTGAAACATCTGCAACAAGGGAAGGTAAGATTCCGCCGCGGCCTCGTTCAACCAATCCATGCCATGCGGCCAACGCCCATGCCCGATGACATAAGGCAAATGAGAATGCAACACAAAAGTAAAATAACCCAACGGCTCAGCCATTAGTTCCTCCTATCTGGTTTTGGGGGAGGGG
>JBFLZI010000247.1:0-2979 GCA_040756315.1 Thermodesulfobacteriota bacterium
TGGGAGGGGGGTATGGGGGGAGGGCAGGGACCTCAGGTCCCTGGCCCTCCCCCCATTTTTTTATTCCAGAAAGTCCTTTAAGGCCAGCAATTCTTCTTTGACCCTTTGGAGGAGGACCAGGACCGGGTCCCGGGGTGGGGGCGGCACGGGAATGGGGGGTAGGTCTTTCTTGGTCTCAGGTTGGCGTTGGAGTTGGCGGCGCATGGCCGGCAGGGTGAGTTTTTCCTCTTCCCGGAGGCGCTTGATCTCAAAAATAAGCTGGATGTCGGCGGGCCGATACAAGCGGTGGCGGGAGCGCCGGCGCTTGGGTTTGAGGAGCTTGCCCCGACTCTCCCAGTAGCGCAGCACATGGGGGTGCACTCCGGTGATGCGGCTCACTTCACCGATGGTGTAAAACTGTTTTTGGGTGATCTCTTCTTTTTCCACCTGTTTAACGCAGTTCGGCTCCCAGCTTCTCTGCCAGGGCCGCCACCAGGGCGTCGTGGTGCCGATCCACCATCTCATCGGTGAGGGTTTTCTCCGGGTCCCGGTAGGAGAGATGGAAAGCCAGGCTCCGTTTCCCCGGAGGGATGGGCGGGCCGGAGTAAACGTCAAAGAGACGGGCTTCCTCCAGCCAGGGTCGCCCATAATAAGACAAGGCCTGTTGCACCTGCGCCATAGGAACCTCCAGGGGCAGGACCAGGGCCACATCCCGATAGACCGCGGGATAGCGGGGGAGGGGCGAATAGAGGGGAAAGGGCTGGGCGGCCCCGGCCACAGCGTCAAAGTTTAGCGCGAAGAGAAAAACCGGGCCCGGTAAATCAATCTTCTCCAGGCTTTGGGGGGTAAGTTCTCCCAGCCACCCCAATTCCCGGTCCCCGGCATAGACTCTGGCCCCGGCCCGGAGATAGGGGGGCAGGGCTTCTCCCCGAAAAGATACTTCAGAAATGAGCAGGCGGGCCAAGAGGGTCTCCACCACGCCTTTGAGGTCAAAAAAGTCCACGCTCTCCGAAGCGGACAGCCAGGAAGGCTCTTCCCGCCGCCCATGCATGACCCCGGCCAGCCATTCCTCCTCCCGGGGCAGTGCCTCTCCCTCTTCCGGGATGAAGACCTTGGCCACCTCAAAGAGCCGGGCGTCCAGGACCAGCCTCTGGGTATTGCGATGCAAGGCCATGAGCAGACCCGGCAGGAGGGAAGTGCGCATCACCGCCTGTTCCTCACTCAAAGGATTGGCCAGATGGAGGGCCGCCTCGGCGCCGCCCGGCGCGGCCAACAGGTCCTTCAGGCGCTCCGGCTGGAAGGAATAGGTGACCACCTCGGAAAAGCCCAGGCTCAGGAGAAGCTGTTGGGCGGCGCGGCGCAACCGCACCTTGAGAGACGGCCTGGGAGTGGCCACGACCCCCGAAGGCAGGGTCACGGGTATCTCCTCATACCCGGCCAGGCGGGCGATTTCCTCGATGAGGTCCACCTCCCGCTCCAGGTCCCCCCGGAAGGAAGGCGCCTGCACCACCAGGGTGTCCCCCTCAAGTATGGCGGGCAGATGCAGGTCTTTGAGGAGTCCCAGCATCTTCTCCGGGGCAAAGGTCGTGCCCAGGACCTGATTGGCCCGGGACACCCGCAGGGTGAGGCGGGGGCGGGGAATGGGGGTGGGGTATTCGTCCAACCGGCCGGCCAGGACCCGGCCCCCCCCTAGTTGGCCCATGAGTTGCGCGGCCCGCTCCAAGGCCCGGATCACTCCATCCGGGTCCACCCCCCGCTCAAAACGATAAGAGGCTTCGGTGCTCAGTCCCAGGCGTTTGGCGCTGCGCCGGATGCTCGCGGGCTGGAAATAGGCGCTTTCAATCAAGACCCGCCGGGTGGTCTCCGTCACTTCGGACGCCAATCCCCCCATAATCCCGGCTAAAGCCACCGGCTTTTCAGCGTCACAGATCAGCAGGGTCTCGGGGTCCAGGGGGCGTTCCTGGGAATCCAGGGTGGTGAAGCGCGTCTCCCCGGCCCGGGGCAGACGCACCACGATCTCGCCGCCGCCCAGCCGGTCGAAGTCGAAGGCGTGGAGAGGCTGCCCCATTTCCAGGAGCACATAGTTGGTGACGTCCACCAGGTTGTTAATGGCCCTAAGCCCGGAGAGCTCCAACCGGCGGCGCAGCCAGAAGGGGGAGGGTTTGACCTCCAGATCTACCACCAACCGGGCGGCGTAACGGGGACAATAGAGGGGGTCCAGAATGGTCACCCGGGCCGCCTGGTCAACGGGGTTAGGGTCTTCCGGAAAATCAATTTTCGGATGGCTGAGGGGCTGCTTAAGGAGAGCGGCCACTTCCCGGGCCAGGCCCAGAACGCTTAAGCAATCCGGACGGTTGGGCGTAACGGCCACTTCCAGCCAGACGTCCTTGAGCTGCAGAGCCGCGGCCAGGTCCCGACCCAGGGGCAGGTCCTGGGGAATCTCCATCAAGCCCACATGATCCGGGGACAAGCCCAACTCATCCTCCGCCAGGAGCATGCCTTCGGAAACCACCCCCCGGAGTTTGGCGGGCTTAATGGCCCGTCCCCCGGAAATGACCGCGCCCGGGGGCGCAAAAGGATAAAGGACCCCGGCCTCTAAGTTAGGAGCGCCGCAAACCACCCGGTAAGTCTGCCGGCCATCTGCCACTTCCGCCACTTGCAGCCGGTCCGCGTGAGGATGGGGCTTCACCCGGGTGACCCGGCCCACCACCACTCCGGCAAAATCCGGGGACACCTCTTCCAGGGCCTCCACCTCCAGACCGGCCAGAGTCAGCCGGTCAGCCAGAGCGGCGGCGGACACCGGGATCTCCACAAATTCCCGTAACCAATTTAAAGAAAGGCGCATGTTAGGGTCAACCGATTAATCTCTTTGCTCCGCAACGGGATTAAATTTATGATGTTTGAGGGAGGGGGCTAAGGGGCACAGCCCCTTACCCCCTCCCCCAATCCCCCTCCCCCAATCCCTTATGGGCTTTCAAAAATTTGGTTGGGCCGGGGCCA
>JBFLZI010000248.1:0-2976 GCA_040756315.1 Thermodesulfobacteriota bacterium
GCCACTGGCCCTTACCCCCTCCCCCAACCCCCCTCCCCCAATCCCTTATTGAGGGATCAGGGATCAGGGGCCAGGGGTCAGAAAATAACGGATTCTCATTACTGACCCCTGACCCCTCTTAAGCGGGTTGGGAGAGGGGGTGGGGGGAGGGTAGGGAGCCACTGCTCCCTGGCCCTCCCCCCGAAACAATATTATCTTATATTTTAACCGGTTTACTGGTGGTGGTCAATGGCTTGGCGGGCCAGCCGGTCGGCCAGGTGGTTATCCCGCCGGTCCACGTGGGAAATAGCATAGGACTTGAACTTTTGCAATGTCTTTTTGGCCCGTTCCCAGAAGGGGAAAAGGCGGGGGCTTTTGATCTGGTAGTTGCCGTTGAGTTGTTCCACCATTAATTGGGAATCGGCGAAGATCTGGATGCGTTCGGCTCCCTGGGCCAGGGCGGCGTCCAGTCCCAGGAGGAGGGCCTGGTATTCCGCCACGTTGCCGGTGGTCACTCCCAGATATTGACTGACCTGGACCCGGGGTTCGCCCTGGGGGGTCCACAGTACGGCCCCGGCTCCGGCCGGCCCCGGGTTCCCCCGGGAGGCGCCGTCGCAGTATAAGGTCCAGGACCCCGTTTCCTGGTCCCGGTAATAAGCCGCCACTTCCTTAAAGAGGGTCAGCAGTTCCTCCCGGGTCAGGTGAAACCGGCTCAAGATTTCCGGGACCTCCAGGCCCTGGGCCAGGGCGGCGAAGATCTCGGCCCGGCTGACGGCGGCGCGGCTCATAAGGGGGCGCTCAAGAGACCTTTTGGGAAAGGCTGGCCGTTTCCGCTTCCTCTTCCTCCCCCAGCCAATAAAGGATGCGCTGGCAATGGGGACACTGGAGGATTTCCTCCCCTTTCTGCAGGTCGATGAATTGCTGGGGCAGGATGTTCATGTGGCAGCCCAGGCAGACTCCCTGGCGCACCTCGGCGATGGTGGTGCTGTTCCGGCGCTGGCGGACGAATTCATAGCGTTTGAGGAGGGCCTCCGGCACCCGCTGCCGCAATACCTCCCGCTTTTTTTCCAGGTCCGCGGCTCGCTTTTTTAGCTCTTTTAGCTGGGCCTCAATTTCTTTCTGGCGCTGGCCGAAGGCTTGGCGTTGTTCTTCCAGTCGGGTCTTCAGGGCCGCGAGGTGCTGGTTCTTGGCTTCGATCTGCTCCATGATTTCCAGAACCTTGGTCTCCATCTGATCCCGCTGGTCCTCTTTGAAGGCGATCTCCTTGAGCATGGCCCGGTATTCAATGTTGTTCTTGATCTCCATGAGGCGCGAGCGGCTCGTTTTGATGCCCTTCTCCAAGTCGGCCATTTCCCCTTCTTTATCCCGCCGCTTTCCTTTCAGGTTCTCCAGTTCCTGGAGCTGGGCCTCCTGCTCTCCCTGCTGGGCCGCCAATTCCCGGGTTTGGGCCTGAAGTTCCTCCGGGAGTTGCCCCAGGGACTGGGTGACCTCCAGGATCTCTTTATCCAGTTCCTGTAAATCGATGAGTAGACTTAACTCCGGTAGCAAAGTTTATCCTCCATCCTTTTTTAGGAAATTTTAAAATTCTTCTCCGCCTTAAATATGACTCAGCCTTCGGGCCCTAAGGCCCAGAGGCGGGTTTTCCCCTTAGAGGCAGGCAAAGGGCGGCGCCTCGGTTTGTGCCCCGTGCACCTGCACTTTAAGACCGTTTTCCTGGAAGAGGAGATTAAGTTGTCTCACCCATTCCGGGATAAAGACCGCTTCACTGCTGAAATGGCCCACTTCCAGGATAGCAAAATCTTTTAAGTCTCCCAAATTCACCTGATGGTGACGCACCTCGCCGGTGATATAGAGTTGCGCCCCCTTTTCCCGGGCGGTGCTGATAAAGTCCCCGCCGCTGCCCCCCAAGACCGCCACTCGCTCCACCCGGGCCGGCGCCGGCCCCCAGACCCTTACCCCGCTTACCCCAAAGACCTCCTTGACCCAAGCCACTACCCGGGTAAAGTCCAGGGGCGGGGAGAGGCGGCCCAGGCGGCCGAATCCCAAGGGGGAGCCGGAATTTTTAAGGGGATAGAGGTCATAGGCTACTTCTTCGTACGGATGGGAGGCCTTGAGGCGGTCTAAGGCGGCCAGAACGCGGCTTTCCGGCACCAGGACCTCCAGCCGGGATTCCTCCGCCCGGGTGAGGCTCGCCACTTCCCCCCGGAAGGGCTGCGCTCCTTGAAGGGGCAGGTAGGTGCCCTGGCCCCGACCGGCAAAGGAGCAATGGGAGTAGCGCCCGATGACCCCGACCCGGTCGTCAAATAAAGCCTCGCGCACCCGGTCTTCATAGCCCACGGGCACAAATACCGCGAGCTTGTGCAGGGGATCCCCGCTGACGGGCGACAGCAACTCCACTTCTTCAAGCTTTAAGAGACGGGCCAGATAGTCGTTCACCCCCGCCGGGGCCACGTCCAGATTGGTGTGACAGGCCACCAGGGCCAACCCGGCCCGGAGCACTGCAGCCAAAAGCCGTCCGGCGCCCCGATCCTCCCGGACCTCTCCTAGGGGCTGGTAAAGCAAGGGATGGTGGGTCAGGAGCAGTTGGGCTTTCTTGGCCTGAGCCTCCGCCACTACCGGCTCACTGACCTCCAGGGCCGCCAGAATTACTTCCACGGGGTTCTCGGGATGGCCCACCTGGAGCCCCACCCGATCCTCGGGCACGGCCCAGGCGAAGGGATAGGCCGCGTCTAATCTGGCTAAAATGTCTTTTAAGAGAGCCGCCATGGGACGTAAAAAAGGGGTGCGCACAAAGCACCCCTGGGAGCATCATTAAACAAGACCGGGCTTTTATCACGCCATCGAAAGATGATTAATCCTCCTTCAGGCCAGTGGGCCCACCTGGATTCGAACCAGGGACCGTCCGGTTATGAGCCGGTTGCTCTCACCACTGAGCTATGGGCCCGGAAGGTCGTTTGGGGATCTTTTGGGGGAGGGGGCCAGGGGTCGCCGACCCCT
>JBFLZI010000249.1:0-2944 GCA_040756315.1 Thermodesulfobacteriota bacterium
ATCGTAGCGGCTGCACATGAAAAAGCCGGGCGTGTAATGCTTGAGCGGCAGTATCTGCGGGTTTGGTTTAAACTCCTCCCGCGCCCAGCCGCCTACTTCCCACTGCCAGCAGGTGTTGTCGAAGGCGAAGTGGGATACCTCCACCGGTTTCCCCGCGGTGGCCTTGACCTCGATCCGGGGACTGCGACCGGTTGTACCTTCGAGATCGAGACCGCCCACACTGGAAACTTCACAGAGGCCGGGAACGGTTTCGCGCATGAGATACCGGGAGCCGGTAAAGCAGATGGTCCCCAGTTGCCCGTCGTTGAAGTTGCCGACGATGAGGCCCAGCTTGTCGTAGCGGGCGATCATGAGCATGAACATGCCGTAGTGGGGGATATCGTAGAGCTTGTCGTTGGCCTGGTAGCTCTGCTGCGCCCAGCCCTTCACCTCGTCGTGCCGGTACTGCCCCTTGTCCCAGATGCCCACTTCCACCGCGCTGCCGGAGGAATGGATCTTGAACTGGTTGCCGGCGCGGGTGACCTGACCCAGGCCGGGCACGTCCAGGCCGTTGAAGGCGCCGCCTTTAAACACCTGATAGGTCAGCCGGCCGTCGTTTTCCCGCAAGAAGACCAGGTAAATCTTCTCGTACCGGGCCAGCATCATCACGGCGGTGCGGTAGTGGGGCAGGCCGAAAATCTGGGGGTTGGTCCTGTACTGGGGCTGCGCCCAGCCGCCGACCTCCGTGTGGTAGAAGTACTGCGCCGCGCCGCTCCAGGTGCTCTCAAACTCCCCGGCGGGGTGCACCTCCATGCCCGTAGACGGGTTTTGCGGCGTCCCGTTGGGGTTGAGCAGCAGGTAGGAAACCTCCACCGGGCAGGCCGGGTTGTTGGCCTTCACCTGCAGGTTGTAGGCGATGTCTGCCTCACCGAACGGGTTGGGGACGGCCGTCAGCGTCACGAAGGACGGGTCGTTGATCAGCACCTGGCCAGCGGGTTGCGGAGGCGGCTGCAGTTGCTCCGCGCCGACAAGCCGGTAGGGCCCAAGGTTACCCGCGTTGTCTATCGCCCGGTACATTAATTTGTCAATGCCGGTCGGGACAAAAGGCCCCTGGTAAGTTTTCCACGCCGACCATTTTCCTGACGCCTGTTCGTGAACGGCGTATTCTATGGCGGCCACACCGCTGCCCGTATCGGTGGCAATCAGGCTTACCGTGTCGCCGCTGACCATGTGGTTGCAGGCGGGAGGATCCAAATCGCCGTTGGGATCGTAAGATACCGTGAAGCTATAGTACATGCCGTCACAATCCTGCCAGTTCCCCCGGCGGATATAAAAGTAAATCATGTCTCCGGCGGCCACCGTGGCCGTAGTCTTTTGGGTGACGAACGGAGTCCTGTTCGACTCGTTGTTGCCGCGGAAAACCCTTTCTTCCTGGGTCAGGCGGCTGTTGCCCTTCCAGATGGAAAACCAGACCCCGTCGTCATTGGATCCGCCGGCCGTTGCCTCCGGGTAGGAAGTGTTCAGCATGCCCCGGATGTATACCGTCCCGGCCCGCGGCGCCTTCCAGCCGAAGGAAATGTCGGCCCCTTCCCCCGGTTGCAGCCATCCGCCCGGGCCCGGTTTGCGCCAGTCGGCCTGGTCGCGCCCGGTGATCTCCAGGTAGCGCGGGCCGGAATAGCCGGACCCGCCGTTCCAGCCGTAATGATCCACTACTCCCCAGGGTTGCACCTGGTTGTCCCAGGCGGCCTGCCTGGGCCCGCCTGCTGCGTTCCCGTGGAGGTAGTACCAGTTGTCGGCGCCCTGGGTTGCCGAGAACTGGCTGGGGAGGTTGTAAACCAGTCGCGCTTCTACCGGTTGTACCGGCTGCTCCACCGGCGGCTGGGGTTCAACGGGCGGCAGGACAGGCGGCTCTGGGGGTGGGGTTGGGCCGGTACCGATGGAGAAAAAGCCGTCGCTGGTGTCCTGCCAGTGGCCGAAGTTGCTGCTGTTGCCGCGCACCGCGATCTTGTAGTTGCCGGGGGTGAAGTTGGCCGGTATTTGCCACGTAAAGCTGCCCGTCCCGTTCTGACCAAGCGGGGCAACTTTGATCCAGTGCCAAACGGTCGAACCGGGCCGGATATAGGCAATGTACACATTCTTTTCTCCGGCCAGTTCACCAGTATACCGCCACCGGATGGTCTGGGTAGATCCGGGCGCCCAGACCTCACCGCCGTTGGGAGACAAAAGGGTGATGGCCGGCTGGCCTCCCGGCGGCACAATCGAGAAACGGCAGTCGCTGACGTCCCTGATGTTTTCGGACGAAACCGAAGTCACACGTATCTCGTAGTTGCTCGCCGGCTGCTGGGTCTGCGGCACGGTGAAAGTGTAGCTGCCCGCGCCGTTTTCCCCGATGGGCACCGTGGCAAGCAGCTTGCTGATTAGTGAGGTCCTAAAGGTGTGATTTAAATAGATACTTACCTGGCTGCCCGGGTTGCCGGTGTACGTCCATCTGATGGTCTGCTGCGACCCCATTTCCCAGACTTCATTGCCGTTGGGGTAGACGACGGTAATGGAGGCGTCGCCTGAGGCGGCGCAGGCGGCGGGGGTGTTACCGGCCGGAACGGCCAGGGCAACCGCCGCCAGAAATACAACCAGCAGGAAAAACGCTTTCCACATTGACCTGAATGGCATTTAGACATCCTCCTCTCAAAACTGGAACTTCTAATTTATCCGCTCTATCATCTTGTTGAGGTCGGTCACTTCCACGCCCGGCGGCAGTTTGAAGGTATCCGGCGGCAGGGGGCCCACCTGTAGGTTCTTGTACTCCATCACCGTTTTGCCGCCCGCGGCGGAGGTGACCTCCACCCGCACAGGAATGCCGTAGTCCTCGCGCATCCACAGGCGCACCTCTTCCCTGCCGTCCGCCGCCGGGACCGCCACCACCCGGCAGCGCACGCCGTCGTAGACGACGGTTTCCAGAACCTTT
>JBFLZI010000250.1:0-2914 GCA_040756315.1 Thermodesulfobacteriota bacterium
CCCCCAAACCCCCTCCCAACCCCCGCATAAGGGGAAAAATGTCAGGTGGGCATGGCCCGCCATTTAAAATTTTTGGCAGCACAGGCTTTCCAGCCTGTGCCTAAATGGCGGGCAGTGCCCGCCCGACATTACTCAAAATCGCTATCTCCGGGTTGATTACCATACCGAATAATCCCAAAATTGTTATAATCACTAGCGATAACCGGATTAAATTCGGGAGAAGATTCTATGAAACAATTCAAGATAATCGTCGAAAAACATCCGGACGGCTACGTGGCCTATCCTTTGGGTCTGAAAGGGGTAGTGGTAGGACAAGGTGATAGCTATGAGGCCGCCCTAACTGATGTAAAATCTGCTATCACTTTTCACATCGAGACCTTTGGACCGGAAGTACTGGAGATGGAGCCGCCTATTCTGGAAGCTTTCATCGCTGAAGCGGGAATCGAGATTTAATGACCAAGTGGCCGGTTGACGCACCAAAGTCTCGGGTAATAAAGACACTGGAATCCTTAGGTTTTCGCCTAATACGGGAAAGGGAGCATATTGCCATGCTGCGGGAAAATCCTGACGGCAGCAAAACCCCGTTGACCATGCCCAATCATCCACAAATCAAAGCTTCCACCCTTAGAACCATTTGCACCCAGGCAGCCATTTCCAGAGAAGATTTCTTAGCGGCTTACGAGAAAACCTAAAATATTTGGTGGGCTGTACCCGCCTATCTAATTCAAAGTCCAGTATGTCCCCCTTAGAATTTTTCCGCCTCCGGACCCGGGAAGAAGTCCTGGCCTTATATACCCGCTTCCCGGCAGTGGGAGCAGAAGAGGTCCATTTAGTTGAAGCCCATGGGCGGGTCCTGGCCGCGGCGCTGCCGGCCCCGGAGCCGGTCCCCGCCTTTCCCCGGGCCAGTATGGACGGCTATGCCGTCCGTGCCCAGGATACCTTCGGGGCCAGCCCGGGATTGCCCCAATTTCTGCAAATCATTGGGGAAGTGGCCATGGGCGCGGCGCCGGAGCACAGCCTAGGGCCCATGGCGGCAATGCGGGCGGCCACCGGCGCCATGCTGCCCCCGGGGGCCGACGCAGTGGTGATGCTGGAATACACCGCCGAGCACCCGGATAAGACCTTGGAGGTGCGCCGGCCCGTGGCCCCCGGGGAAAACGTCCTTAAACCGGGAGAAGACGTGGGGCCGGGGGAGGCCCTCTTTCCCGCCGGAAGGCGCTTACGTTCTCAAGACATCGGCCTGTTGGCCGCTTTGGGGATAATCACCCTGACGGTTTATCGGCAACCTCGGGTGGCCATTCTCTCCAGCGGCGATGAGATCGTCTCCGTCAGCGAAAAACCCGGGCCGGCTCAGGTGCGGGACGCCAATGCCCATCTCCTGGCCGCCCAGGTGGAGGAAGGCGGCGGCCTCCCCGCTCTTTGGGGCATTGTCCCCGACGATTTTCCGGCCCTGAAAGAAGCCCTGGCCGCGGCCCTGCCGGAAGCCGACCTCATCCTGATCTCCGGCGGCAGTTCCGTGGGGGCCCGGGACCTCACCCTGAAGGTCATTCAGGACTTGCCCGGGGCGGAAATCCTGGTGCACGGGGTGGCTCTCCGCCCCGGCAAACCCACCATTCTGGCGAGCCTTGGCGAGAAACCCTTGCTGGGCCTGCCGGGCCATCCCGCGTCCGCGGCCATCGTCATGCAGGTGCTGGGGCAACCTTTGTTGGCCCGGCTCTCCGGCCTGGCCGAATCGGCCTCACCCTGGGGCGGCACGGTCCTGGCCCGGCTCTCCCGCAACCTGGCCGGGGCCAGCGGCCGGGAAGACTTTGTCCGGGTGCGCCTGCGCCCGGAAGGGGAAACCCTCTGGGCCGACCCGGTGCTGGGCCCCTCCGCGCTTCTCTCCCCCATGGTTAAGAGCCACGGCCTGGTTATGATCCCCCTGGAAGTGGAGGGCTTGAGCCGGGGTGAACCGGTAACCGTCCGGTTATTTGAGCGCTGAGTTTGCCGTAAAAGGCCAGTAAACCAGGTTTTAAGGCTTTTAATCCCCGCCCCCGCCCCCGCCCCCAGGAACCGGGTTTCCGCTTTTAAACAATGATCTCTGGCTCGGATAAGAGATTTCCCGAATTAATCTGGGGAGTCATATTGCCATTTAACGGCGGCCTCCTTATCTTAATACGGAGTTATCGAGGTTTGGGTAAGTTGTAGCAGTCAGGCCGCCACCCTGGCAGAGGTCAAGCAGCCATTAATCCCGGCGAGGAATCTCAACCATGAACACCATATTGTTTATCCAGGCATCTCCCCGGGGCCCGCGTTCCCATTCCCTGGCGGTGGCCACGGCCTTTTTGGAATCCTATGGGGAACTCCATCCCCAAGACCGAATCATCACCCTTAACCTATTCAGCGCCGACCTCCCTCCCTTTGACGGCCTGTTGATCCAGGCCAAATACAATATTATGCACGGCCGGCCCCAGGCTCCGGAGGAAGCCGCGGCCTGGCGCCGGGTGGAGGAGATCATCGCCCGATTCAAGGCCCCGGATAAATATGTCCTGGCCACCCCCATGTGGAACTTCCACCTGCCCTATCGCCTCAAACAATATCTGGACATCATTGTGCAGCCCACCTATACCTTTTCCTATTCCCCCGGCGCGGGCTACCAGGGCCTGGTCACCGGCAAGCCCGTCTTTATCGCTTATGCCCGGGGCGGCCAGTACCCGCCGGGCACCCCGGCGGAAGACTTCGACCTGCAAAAGAAATATCTGGAACTCATCCTGAAATTCATCGGCTTTAGCGATATCCGCTCCGTAACCGTGGAACCCACCCTGGAAGCCGGACCGGAAGTGGCCCAGACCAAACGCCAACAAGCCATCACCCTGGCCCGGGAGATGGCCAGGAGCTTTTGATGTGGGGGGAGGGCCAGGGACCTGAGGTCCCT
>JBFLZI010000251.1:0-2882 GCA_040756315.1 Thermodesulfobacteriota bacterium
TGGGGGAGGGGGTAAGGGCCTGTGGCCCTTAGCCCCCTCCCCCAAACTTCCACCGGGAGGCGTCATGGCCATCAGTAAGGAGTTGTTGGAGATTTTGGCCTGTCCCAAGTGCAAGGGGGATATCTATCTGAATGAAGCCGGGGACGGTTTGATTTGCGATAAATGCCGGCTCCTCTATGAAATTAAGGATGACATCCCCATCATGCTCATTGACGAGGCCAAGCCGCTAAAATGAAGGTTTTCGGTTTTCGGTGAGAGGAAAGGATGAACCCGGAAACAGAAAACCTGCCCATGTCCCGGCTCTCCGTCATCGTCATCGCTTTCAATCAGGAGGAGAACATCGTTCCCTGTCTGGAGTCGGCGAGTTTTGCCGATGAGATCGTGCTGGTGGATTCGGGGAGTCAAGATCGCACCCTGGAGCTGGCCCGGGCCTATACGGACCGCATCTTTGTCACTGAGTGGCGGGGGTTCGGGGCCACTAAGAATTTCGCCCTGGACCGGGCCACCGGCGACTGGGTTTTCAGTTTGGACACGGATGAAAGGGTGTCGCTCCAATTGCAAGAAGAAATTCTCTCCGTAGTCCGGGCCGACGGCCCTCTGCCCGGCTACCGGGTGCCCCGGAAAAATTATTTCGGCGGTCGCTGGATCAAGCGGTTGGGATGGTATCCGGACTACACCCTGCGCCTCTTTCGCCGGGGGGTGGGGCGGTTCCGGGAGCGGGAGGTCCACGAAGAGGTGCAGGTGAACGGGCCGGTGGGCTTCCTTAAGAACCCTTTGGACCACTATTCCTATAATAATCTCAAGGAATACGCCGCCCGCCAGGACCGCTATGCCCGCCTGGCCGCCCGGGAAATGGCCCGGAATGGCCGCCGTCTCCGGCCCGGCGAACTGACCTGGCGCCCCTTTTTTACCTTTCTAAACCTCTATTTTCTCAAGCAGGGCTTTCGGGAAGGCTCCCTGGGGTTGGCCCTGGCCTGGCAGGGCAGCCGTTATAATTATTTGAAATACCACTATTTGCGGGAACTCCACCGGGGGAACGACCTCCATGCCCATTGACCCCAGCGCCAAGATAGCTCCTGACGTGGACCTGGCCCCGGACGTGGAGGTGGGGCCGGGGGTGATTATCGACGGCCCCAGCCGCATCGGCTCCGGCACCCGCATCCTGGCCCGGGCTTACATCGGCCCCTACACCACTATGGGCCAAAACAACGTCATCGGCTTCGGGGCCGTCATCGGCCATGAACCCCAGGATTACGCCTTTAAAGGCGAGGAAAGCTACACCATCATCGGCAATAACAATATTATTCGGGAATATGCCACCATTCATCGGGGGACCAAGCCGGGGAGCGCCACCCGGGTGGGAAACCACAACTTCCTCATGGCCCTGAGTCACCTGGCCCACAATGCCCAGGTGGGCAATCACGTCATCGTGGTGAATAACGCCCTGGTGGGCGGTTACGTGGAATTGGCGGACCGGGCCTATATCTCCGGCAATTGCGTCATTCACCAGTTTTGCCGGGTGGGCACCCTGGCCATGATGCGGGGCGGCTCCCGGACTTCCCGGGACGTCCCCCCTTTCTGTATCATGGATTGGGAACACACCGTCCGGAGCCTCAACCTGGTGGGCCTCAAAAGGGCCGGCTTCACCTCCCAACAGATTGCCCCTTTGCGCCAGGCCTTTCGCCTGCTCTTCCACCAACGGGGCAACCTGAAGCTGGCTCTCCAGAAAGTGGAGGCCGAGGCGCCCCTCACCCCGGAAGTGGCTCACCTTTTGGACTTCATCAAATCCTCGGAGCGGGGCGTGGCCCTGGGTCCCCGACACTCTGTCGATGCCGAGCTATAAAAATATCCTGGTCATCAAGCTGAAGCAGCCCGGCGACGTCCTGGTGAGCACGCCGGTGCTGGCGGCCTTAAAAGAGGCCTGGCCCCAGGCCCGGGTCACCTACCTGGTGCCCAAGAGGACCGAAGAAATGCTCACCGACCATCCTTTATTGGACGGGCTGCTGGTGGTGGACCGGGGCCGGGAGACCTGGTGGCAGACCCTAAGATTCCTCCGCCGACTCCGAAGGCAGCGCTTCGACCTGGTGCTGGAACTCTCCGGGGGCGACCGGGGAGCCTGGTACACCCTTATCAGCGGGGCTAAGGAAAGGATCGGCCTGGCCCGCCCCGGCCAACCCTTCTGGCAGCGCCACGGCCTCTTTACCCGCTTGCTCCCCCGCCCCCCCGTCAAGATGCACCTGGTGGAGCAGAACCTGGAGGCCCTGAAGGCCCTGGGGCTTAACCCCCGGAAGCCCCGGCTGCAATTTTTTTGGAACAAACAGGTAGAGATCAGGGTCCAGGAACTGCTTCGGGAACTAAATTTGGCCCAGGGCAACTATGTGGTCATGCACCCCGGGGCGGGCTGGGGCTTCAAATGCTGGACTCCCACCGGCTATGCCCGTATCATCGAAGCCCTCCAGGAAAAGTGGCGCCTGCCGGTGGTCCTCACCGCGTCCCAGGCTTCCCATGAGCAAGAACTGATCAGCGCCATCCTGGCGGATTGCCGGGTAAAACCCCTGAGCCTGTCCGGCCAACTAACTTTTAAAGAACTGGGCGCGCTCATCTCCCAGGCCCGCTTCTTCTTCGGGGTGGACAGCGCGCCCATGCACCTGGCCGCGGCGGTGGGCACCGCGGCAGTGGCCCTCTTCGGCCCCAGCGGCGACTATAATTGGGGCCCCTGGGGCCAGGGACACCTGACCATCAAAAAGGACTGGGACTGCCTCCCCTGCGGCCAGGACGGCTGCCAGGGCGGCAAAACCAGCCGATGCCTCACCGAATTGAGCCCGGAGGAGGTGTTAGAGAAGATGGAAGAACATTTGGGGGGAGGGCCAGGGACCTGAGGT
>JBFLZI010000252.1:0-2856 GCA_040756315.1 Thermodesulfobacteriota bacterium
GGGAGGGGGCTTGGGGGAGGGGGTAAGGGCCTGTGGCCCTTAGCCCCCTCCCCCAACCTCATAACAAATCCTGGGGCAAAAGTACCACTTCTCGCTCCAGGGCCAGGCCGAAAGTCCGCCAGACGGCCTCCTGAATCTCCTCCAGCAACGCCGCTATTTGGGCGGCGGTGGCCTGTCCTTGATTAAGGATAAAGTTGGCGTGTTTCCGGGAGACCTGGGCATCGCCCCGGCGCCGGCCCTTGAATCCCGCCTGTTCGATGAGATAGCCCGCCGGGGGTCCCCCGGGGGGGTTTTTAAAGACGCTGCCGCAAGTCCGGGGATTAGCCGGCTGCCGGGCCCGGCGGGCCGCGAGCAGCTCCCGCATCCGGGCCTGGACCGCTTCCGGCGGGGCCGGCTTCTCTAAGGCAAATTCCGCCTCCACCACCAGCCAGTGGGGGAAGTTAAGGAGGCGGGAGGAACGATACCCCAGGGCCAGTTCCGCCCCGGTAAACTCCAACAGTTGTAGTTGCGGCGTCACCACCCAGACCCGTTTGAGCACCTGGGCCAGGTCCTGGCCGTCTGCGCCGGCGTTGAGGCGCACGCCAGCGCCCACCGTGCCGGGAATGCCCGCCAGAAATTCAAAGCCGCTTACGCCCCAGGCGGCCACGGCCCGGGCCAGGCGGGGCAGGGCAACTCCCGCGCCCACCCGCAGCACATCTCCCTGGCGCTCCAGTTTCTGGAAGCTCTTGGCCAGATGCAGGGTAAGCCCCGGCAGACCTTCATCAGCAATGAGGAGATTGGAACCCCGCCCCAGGAAAAAGACCGGCCAGCCACGGTCATAGGCCAGGCTCAGGAGGGCATAGACGTCCTCCAGGTCCTGGGGCACGGCCAGATATTGGGCCGGGCCCCCCACCTTCCAGGTAGTCAGAGGGGCCAGGGGGTTACCGGCATAAAAAGGCCCACGGATGTTTGGCCATTTAAGCGACATGGATTTTTAAATCTTTATTCCAAATCAAAAAATCAAGGCTCTACCTTTTGGCATTGGTCTACCATATCTAAGAGAAGATTAGCAAAAGCTAATACATGGGCGGCTTGCTCAGCTTTATCATAAATTACCGTGCGATGACTGGGGGGATTTTTAAACCACATCATGGCCCCGCGCATCAAATAATGAAAGCCTTCAATTTCACCACCGGTTTGAGCATCAGGATGCCTAAGAATACCCCCTTCAGGTTTAAAAGCGGCTAACATAAGTTTTTCACCAACCTTATCTGCTTGTAACCCTGCTTTGAAACGAACTTTTTCCTCGAGAAGTTTAAAAGCCTTGAAAGTTGCGCTTTCAAAATCATCAGAAATAAACTCATTACGTACTTTTTCTCTTAGTTCATCATTTGTAAGTAACTGGTCTATATTGATTAAGGGAAATTTCATTTCTTCAAAATCTTGTTGGGCAACACGCATTCCTTTTTCAGTTAATATTTTATATTGGTCTGGATATGTTGAATATATGTGTTCAGGATCTTGAATAACATATCCTTCTTGTTCTAATTCAAATACGGCTAATTTCGCATCATATTCCTCATTTATATCTAATGAAGTAATACGGAAATTTACAGGTATTTTATCAATAATTTCTACAACTCTATGGTTTCTATATTTACCGTCACGTTGTCTTAAACCAAGGAGCTTTTTTAAATAAAGCTTTTTTAAAATCTCTTTAGGGATGGGTCTCGGAATATTCATAAAAAGCCTCCAAAGAGAAGCAGATATATCATATTAAAATGTTATCATGATAAATTCACGTTTCCAATAATCTAAAATTGAATTTTTATGTCTTAAGCATCATAACCATAGTATAGGGAAGGCATAGTTACAAATAGTTTAAGATATGTTACCCCTTAGCCCCCTCCCCCAAACCATCACCAGCCCCACGCTCTCCTTGACAAAACCGGGGAATCCGGGTAGCGTTTAGCCATCATCAAGGGGGGCAGAGTCATGCTGCGGGCCGGAATTGGCGGGTGGTTAATAGTCTTGCTCAGTCTGGGGGTGGGTCAGGCCTGGGCCCAGAAAAATAATACCCCGGTGGCCTATGTGGGCCTGCAATATCAACTGGTGCGCCAGGGAATTGATAAGGACTACGTTCTCAAGACCTTTGCCGATTCCCGGAACCAGTTCATGCCCGACATCGTCCGGAAAATCGCCTATCTCCGCAAAGAGCGCCCCGCGGATTATGAAAAATTTCTCACCCCGGAAGTAGTGGCCCGGGGGCGCCAGTATCTGGCCGAGCACCGTCGCAACCTGGTCCAAGCCCAAGAGCGTTTCGGGGTGACCCCGGAGGTGATCGTGGCCATCCTCACCATCGAAACGGGCCTGGGCAATATCACCGGCAAGTACTCGATATTCAACGTCTTCGCCTCCCTGGCGGTGATGGATACTCCGGAAGTCATGGATGAGGCCGGTGTCAGCTCAAGTCTTATGCCCCGGTTGAAAAAGAAAGCGGCCTGGGCCCGACGGGAATTGAGGATTTATTTGGAGTATTGCCGGGCCCACCGCCTGGACCCCTTTCAGATCACCGGCTCCTGGGCCGGGGCCATCGGTTATCCCCAGTTTCTCCCCTCCAGCTTGGTGAATTGCGGCCGGGACGGGGACGGCGACGGCAAGGTGGACCTCTTCTGCCACGCGGACGCCATTACCAGCATTGCCTACTACCTGCACAAAAGCGGCTTTAAGCCGGACCAACGCAATACCTGGCGCCGGGCCGTTTTCGCCTATAACCACTCCGATGCTTACGTGGACACCGTCCTGACCCTGGCTAATTGGTATTGATAGAGATTTGTGGGGGGAGGGCCAGGGACCTGAGGTCCCTACCCTCCCCCC
>JBFLZI010000253.1:0-2799 GCA_040756315.1 Thermodesulfobacteriota bacterium
GTTTGGGGGAGGGGGCAGGGGTCTGCGACCCCTGGCCCCCTCCCCCAAAAACTATACCGCCTCCGCCAGGGGCGGGGCTTTGGGGTTATAGAAGAGGCGCATTTCGTATGGGGCCAGGGTCAGTTCCAGGGAGGGTGGCAGGGTCAGGGGTGCCGCGTCGGGGGTCAGGTCCCGCCAGGCGCTTGGGGGAGATGCCAATATCTCCTTTAGATCAGCCACCACCGCGGTTTGGGGTTCCCGACTGGTATTGATCACGGCCAGGACCCGGCCTTTTTGGGTCTCCCGGGATTTGACCAGGAGGACCACCGGTTCTCCTACCGGGCTGACTCTTTGTTGGGGGCCTTCCTCCAGCAACACCGGGCAGCGTTTTTTCATACGGTTCACCTGGGTGATGAAGCCGCTCAGGTCATAGGTGGGGCTTTCCCAATCCTGGGGCCGGGTATGGACCACGTGGAGGTGTTTTTGGAAACCGAACTCATAGCCCGCCGGGATCATCAGGCCGGCGGAAAAGAAAGCCGCGAAAAGATAGCGCTGTCGGGCCAGGGCGGCGTTGCCGCCGCTTTCCGCGGCCAGCCGGTGGGTATCGTGGGTCTCCGGGAAACTGATGGAGGGGGCCAGATGACGGAAGCGGTTGTATTGTTCCAGGCACCAGTCCGCCTGAAAGTCCCACCATTTGGAGCTGTTGTAGAGAAAGTCAAAGCCGGCCGAAGAGAGCTGGGCGCACTCCTCCAGGCGACAGCCCAGGGTCTCCGCAAAGAACTGCACCTCGGGGTCCAGGCTCCGGGCTTCCCCGATCAGTCTGGCCCAAAAGTCTCCGGGGATCTTGTAGGCCGCGTCAGCCCGGAAGCCCATAAATCCCAGACGCAGGAAATGCGACACCACCGTATCCCAATAATGCAATAAATTCTCCGGGTCCGGGACCGGCCAATAGGCCAGTTCCGCCAGATCGCCCCAGACCGTCACCTTCCGGGCATCCGCGGGATCAATGGCCCCGGGATGCTTGATGCGGCCCTCCTCATCTTTGGCATACCACTCCGGATGCTCCTCCACCAGGGGAGAATCAACCGCGGTATGGTTGATGACCAAATCCAACATCACCTGGAGACCCCGGCGGTGGGCCGCCTGGAGAAAATGCCGTAGAGCTTCCTCCGGGTCCTCCCCGGATTCCGGATAAAAGAGGGGGTTGATACCGAAATAGTCCTTAACCGCATACAGACTGCCAGACAACCCGGGGGTGTGAATGGGATTCAAATAAATCCAGGTGAACCCCATGCCGGCAATGCGCTTAAGATGCTCCTCCCACCGGGGGATAGAACCCACCAACGGCGGAAACAAATTGTAAATCAATACGGCTCCAGACATGGCAATCCTCGACTTGGTTGGTTGGTTGTCTTGAGGGGAGGGCCGGGGAAACAGGGGCCAGTGGCACAGGCTTCCAGCCTATGGAAGCCCCTGGCCCCCTCCCCCAAAACTCATTCCCCATATATCACAAACTCCTGGCGGGTTTGGAGGAATTGGGAGAGTTCCTCCTGCCAGGCGGTTTCCAGTTCAGGTATGGGTGTTCCTTTCTCCAGGCCCCGGCGCACGGCGTCGTCCCCGGTGAGCAGGTCGAAGGGCAGGCGTTCGGTTTCGTATTCATAGGGGGGTGGGCGCCAGGTGAATTGTTCGGGATACAGTTCCAGGATAATTTTTAGCAGAGTCAGGGTAGTAAAGTAAGGTTTAAAGGCCAGGCGGTCGGTGACGTGAAGTTGAAAGCCCCGGCAGAGTTGTCCGGCCCATTTATGGAAGGTGGGCTCAAAGGCCGTCTCCCGGAGGACCACGCCGGGCAGGGGGTTTTTGTTAAGAGGTTCCAGAATCCTTTCCGGTTCCAAAAAGGGAGCGCCAAAGAGTTCGAAAGGCCGGGTGGTGCCCCGCCCTTCCGACAGATTGGTGCCTTCCAGCAGTACCTGGCCGGGGTAAACCAGAGCGCCCTCCAGGGTGGGCAGGTTGGGGGAGGGCATGACCCAGGGCAGGCCGGTGGCGTCAAAATAATCCCGGCGCCGCCACCCCTGGGCCGGGATCACCACGAGGTCACAGCCCAGCTTTTGGGTGGCGTTGTAGTAGCAGGCCAACTCTCCCAGGGTAAGGCCGTGGCGCATAGGCAAGGGATAAGGCCCTACAAAGGAGGACCAGGCCATCTGCAAAAGGTTGCCTTCCACCTGGATCCCGGCGATGGGATTGGGCCGGTCCAGGACCGCCACCTTCACCCCGGTTTCAGCCGCGGTCTCCATTATCTTGGCCAGGGTAGTGGCATAGGTGTAAACCCGGGTGCCCACGTCCTGCAAATCCACCAGCAAGGCGGTTATCGGGGCCAGGCTTTCCGGGGGCGGGGCCAGGCGGGGGCCGTAGAGGCTGACCACCGGGATTTGCAATTGGGGGTGCAGGAAGTCCTGGGAAGCGATCATATTGTCCTGTTTTTCCCCCAAAAAACCGTGTTGGGGGCTGAACAGGACTTTCAGTTGGCCGGGAAAATGGCGGGAGATGAGCTTATGGGCCGGTTGCCAATCCCGGCTGAGGCTGGCCGGGTGGCTCAAGAGCCCCAAGGGTGCTCCCAAGGCCCAAGCCGGGGGGTTGGTGAGAAAGACTTCCAGACCTGAGGCTACCCGCTCCATGGCTGGCCTAATCATCCAGATTGCTGGAAAAGCAAGTTGAGGGAAGGGCCGGGGGTCAGAACATCATCCTGGGCCGTTCTACCCCGCCCTCCCCTCAAACTCTCTTCCCAACCCCTTATATGGGGTTGGGGGAGGGGGTTTGGGGGAG
>JBFLZI010000254.1:0-2699 GCA_040756315.1 Thermodesulfobacteriota bacterium
GGGTTGGGAGGGGAGTTTGAGGGGAGGGCGGGGGAGCCACTGCTCCCCCGGCCCTCCCCTCAAATCATCAGCCAAACCATTTGGAGGCATGATGTTTGGGCGGATTGTGGAGATGGAGGTGGAGCCTTTCCGGCCCGGGAAGGAAGGGTTGGATTTGGCGGACTTCTTTGTGCCGTTGCGGCATCGCCCCTATGCCATGTTGTTGTTAAGCGGCGGCGACCTGGATTGTGCCGGCTATTCCCTCATGGGTTGGGACCCTTTTCTGGTCTTAAGGGCCAAAGGGGACCAGGTCCATATCACCCAGGGCGAGGAAACCCGGATTTATCGCAGTAATCCCTTTAAGGTGTTGGAGGACCTGCTCGGGGCCATGGAAATGTCGGGTCCGCCGCCGCTGGCGCCTTTCTCCGCCGGGGGCCTGGGCTTTTTCGCTTATGATCTGAAAAACCATCTGGAACGCCTGCCCACTACCGCCAAAGACGACCTGGGGCTGCCGGAAATGGTCCTGGCCTTCCCGGGCCGGTTGATGCTCCATGACCGCCGAGCCGGGAAGTATTGGCTCATCCGGGTGACGTACCAGGGTCATGACGGGCAGATACACCGGAGCCGGGACCTGGGACCGCCCTATCCGGAGGAGGCTTTGGCTGCCTATGAAGTGGGGGCCTTTAAGAGCAACTTCTCCCGGGACGATTATCTGGCCGCGGTGGGCTGCATCCGGGAATACATCCGCCAGGGGGACGTCTATCAGGTCAATCTCTCCCAGCGCTTTTCTTTTCCTTTCACCGGAGAATCCTACAGCCTCTTCCGCCGGCTCTTTGCCTTGAATCCGGCCCCGTTTTATGCCTACCTCAATTGTCGGGACTTTATCATCCTTTCCACTTCCATGGAGCGTTTCCTCTATCGCCAGGGGGATTATCTGGAGACCCGCCCCATCAAGGGCACCCGGCCCCGAGGCCGCACTCCGGAAGAAGACGCGGCCCTGCGCCAGGAACTGGCCGCCAGTCTCAAGGACGACGCCGAGCTCTCCATGATCGTGGATTTGCTGCGCAACGACCTGGGGAAGGTTTGCCAGGCCCGCAGCGTCAAGGTCCAGAAACACAAACGCCTGGAAGCCTATCAAAACGTCTATCACCTGGTGTCCATCGTCACCGGCCAGGTGCGGCCCGAAGTAAGCCACGTGGACATCCTCCGGGCCACCTTTCCCGGCGGCTCCATCACCGGCTGCCCCAAGATCCGCTCCATGGAAATTATCGATGAACTGGAACCGGTGGTGCGTCATGTCTATACCGGGGCCATCGGCTACCTGGGCTTGCATGGCAACCTGGACCTGAACGTGGCCATCCGCACCGCCATCATCTCCAAGGGCCAGGCCCACTTCTCCGTGGGGGGCGGCGTGGTTTACGACTCAGACGCAGCCGATGAATACGACGAAACCCTCCACAAGGGCCGCACCCTGTTCCGGCTGATCGAAGGGGAGAGGCAATCTGCAGGGAGGGCCGTGGGATAATTAGGGCGAAAAGGGAGAAAGAAATAACTTGCGCCGATCAAATCCGGTTCACCTTTTCAGCTCTTCCCTAGAAAATTTTGTTAGGAAGAAAGATATCACGGTCAACAAGCTAACCCAGTGGTAGCACCGGCATCTTGCCTGTGCCCCAGTTCAGGCTTCCAGCCTGGACTACCGCTATCCGGGTGTAGTTTTGTCATCCTGACGGGATTGCAACTAGCCGGCTCTAAATAAACAGCATGGAAGAATCAGTATTTGTCTGGCTAAACGATAAGCTGTTACCCCTGGGGGAGGCCCGGGTATCGGTGAACGACCGGGGTTTTTTGTATGGGGACGGGTTTTTTGAGACCTTGCGGGCCGAAGCGGGGCGGGTCCGGTTTTTGGGGGAGCACCTGGCCCGTCTGAAAAATTCGGCCCGGGCTTTTCGCCTCCCCTTTCCGGAGGGCCTGCCCTGGGAGGAGACGCTGGATGCGCTGCTAACCGCTAATAACCTGCAGACGGGATTGGCCGCGGTAAAGATTCTTCTCAGCCGGGGAGTGGCCCCAACGTTGGGTTTGCCGGATACTTCCAACCCCACCCTGGTCATCTGGGCCCGGCCCTATACACCGCCAAGGGAGGCGGAATATCGAGACGGCTGGCCGGTGGTCATCTTTCCGGAGCACCGTTCCACCTTTCTGGGCCGCCACAAGAGCCTGAATTACCTTTTTTACCTGAGCGCCCGGCAGTATGCCCTGGACCAGGGTGTCCGGGAAGCTCTCATCCTGGAAAGCGATGGCCTGGTCTCGGAAGGGGCGGCCACCAGCCTGGTTTTCACTAAAGCCGACCGATTTTATACCCCCCTGGCGGCCAGCGCCCTGCCGGGAGTGACCATTGCGGTCCTCTCCCGGGCTTTGGTCCGGCAGGGAAAACGGTTGGAACCCGTGCCCACCAGCCTTTCCCAACTGCAACAGGCCAACGGCCTCTGGCTGGCCAACTCCCTCATGGGCCTGATGCCGGTAAATTTCCTGGACCGCCATCCTCTCCCCATCTCCCCCCAAACCAACCAATTCCTCCAAAACTGCCTGACCTCCGAGGTGGGATAGGCAAGGTAAGTGGGGGAGGGGGCTAAGGGCCAGTGAGCCCTTACCCCCCACACCCCCTCCCCCAATCCCTTAAGGGGTTTTAAAAGTTTGGTTGGGCCGGGGCCAATAGCCCCGGC
>JBFLZI010000255.1:0-2659 GCA_040756315.1 Thermodesulfobacteriota bacterium
AGGGCGGGGGAGCCACCGCTCCCCCGCCCTCCCCTCAAAAACTCTCCTACTAAGCGCCTTTCAGGGCGTTGACTTGTTGGGTCAGGCGGGAGATTTTGCGGGCCGCGGTGCGCCAGTGCAGGGTGCCTTTGCCGGCCACTTGGGCGATGATGGGAACTGCCTTTTTCAGGGCGGTTTCCGCGTCTTCCAGGTTCTGTTGGGCCAGGGCCTGGCGCACGTTGCGCACCAGGTGTTTGACCCGGGTTTTGCGGCCCTGGTTGAGGACCCGCCGTTTTTTATTCTGCCGGGCTCGTTTCAAGGCAGAAGGATGTCTGGCCAAGGTGGTTTCCTCCGGTTAAGTGATATTTAAATGTCTCTCAGGAGTTTCCTTTTGTCAAGGTTCTTGATTTTCCTGGGTCTGACGGAAAAAGGTCAGGAAATAGCCGACGCCGGAGGCCACAGTCACTAAAAGGGCCAGCCAGAGCAGGCCCACGCCCAGGCGCTGGAAGTCCAGGGTAAAGAAGGGGTAATGTAAAATCACCGCGGTCAGGGCCACCATTTGCACCAGGGTCTTGGTCTTGCCCCAGCGGTCGGGGTCCAGCATAATGCCTTCGGCCGCGGCCAGTCCCCTTAAGCCGGTGACCGCCAGTTCCCGGCCGATAATGACGAAGGCCATCCAGGCCGGCACCCGGCCCAGGGAGATCAGCATGATCAAGGCCGCGGAGACCAGCAGTTTATCGGCCAGGGGGTCCATGAATTTGCCGAAGGGGCTCACCAGTTTTTGGCGCCGGGCAAAAAAACCGTCCAGAAAGTCGGTGGCCCCGGCCGCCATAAACACCAGGGCGGCCAAAAAACTGGCCAACCGGCCCGGAAAGGCCAGGAGCGCCATGACCACCGGGATGGCCAGAATGCGCACCCCGGTGAGCAGATTGGGCAGATTCCAGGAGGGCGGCAGACCGCCCCGTTCCGGTGTCATGTTAGCGGCTGCGGCTCCAGTCTTCTAAAAATTTCTTCAGGCCCACGTCCGTCAAGGGGTGTTTAATCAATTGCATCAGCACCCCGTAGGGAATGGTGGCGATATCCGCGCCGGCCAGGGCCGCCTCCAGGACATGGAGAGGATGGCGCACGCTGGCCACGATGACTTCGGTGTCAAAGCCGTAGTTCTCAAAGATGGTCAAGGTCTGGTCCACCACATCCATACCCCGCTGGTTGATGTCATCCAACCGGCCGATGAAAGGGCTGACATAAGCCGCGCCGGCCTTGGCTGCCAGCAGGGACTGGATGGGCTGAAAGATCAGGGTGACGTTGACCCTGATCCCCTCTTGGGCCAGAATTCGGGTGGCCTTGAGCCCAGCCGCGGTCATGGGGATCTTCACCGCCACCATTTCATGGATTTCGGCCAGCTTTCTGGCCTCCGCCACCATGGGTTCCGTTTCCGTGGCAATTACCTCGGCGCTCACCGGACCCTGGACCAGTTCGCAGATCTCCCGGATATGGGCGGTAAACTGCTGGGGTTCGCAGATGCCCACCTTGGCGCACAAGCTGGGGTTGGTGGTCACCCCGTCCACCAGGCCCAAACGGTGGGCTTCCCTGATTTCTTCCAAGTTGGCCGTATCAATAAAAAATTTCATAATAGCCTCTCAACTTATCATATTTCAACCCTTGCCACTACTCCGGAACCGCTTTAAACAGCCTTCGGAACAAAAAAAATATTCCTCTCCGTTCCTGGTAGTCTTCAGGGCCTCTTTTCGGGGGATGAAAACCTTGCACACCGGGTCCTGCACCAGCTGCTCAGGTTCGGAGCCAACGGGCCCAAAGAAGGGCCGATTCCCCAGGCTCTTCAACTCCCTGATCTTCCGGTACACTTTATAGGCCACATAGCCTAGAGCCACACCCAATAAAATCCGCCAGAGCAAGTTTTCTTCCTTTTATGGATGTTTGAGGGGAGGGCCGGGGAGCAGTGGCTCCCACGCCCTCCCCTCAAGCTCCCCTCCCAACCCCCTAGATGGGATTGGGGGATGGGGCTAAGGGTCGGTGGCACAGGCTTTCAGCCTGTGGAAGCCCTTAGCCCCCTCCCCCAAACCTCTTTCTACGAAACGGGCTGCACTGCCTCCCGGTCAGCCTCGTCTAATTCCGCCAGCAGCTCCGCTATCGTCTTCTGCAATACCGGATGCCAGGCCTGGGGGGCAATCTCCGCCAGGGGCACCATCACAAAAGCCCGGCGGTGCATCTCCGGATGGGGCACCACCAAAGCGGGACCTGCTAAAATTTCGCCGTCATAGAGCAACAGGTCCAGGTCGATCAGCCTCGGCCCCCAGCGCTCTCCCCGGACCCGGCCCATCTCCTTTTCGATCCTTAACAGCACCCGAAACAACTCCTCCGGGGTCAGACGGGTGCGAATCTGGGCCACCCCGTTGACATACCAGGGCTGGCCCGGCGGCCCTAAGGGCGGGGTCAGATAAAAAGCGGAGACCTGCAAGACCTCCACTTCCTCCACCTCCCCCAACCGAACCAAGGCCTCCTGCAGTTGCCGCGGAGGGTCCCCTAAGTTGGCCCCCAAACCGATATAAGCCACTACCGGCTTGAGGGCCGTAATAACCGCATCTCCTAATGGCATGGTGATTGTTATTTTGGGGAAGGGGGCCAGGGGTCACAGACCCCTGCCCCCTTCCCCAAACAC
>JBFLZI010000256.1:0-2643 GCA_040756315.1 Thermodesulfobacteriota bacterium
TCCCCCAATCCCTTATGGGGTGATAAAGCCAGGGAAAGCTGGGCCTTAGGCCCCGCTTTCCCTGGCCCCATAAAGGGTTGGGAGGGGGGCTTGGGGGAAGGGCAGGGAACAGTGGTCCCTGGCCCTCCCCCCAAATTCTCATCACAAATAATTAGGGTACAACCATGGAAATTAAGGTGGGTCAGTCGGTCTTGGCCCTGGTGGAGGGGGACATCACCCAGCAGGATACCGAGGCCATTGTCAATGCCGCCAATGCTCAACTTCGAGTAGGAGGCGGGGTGGATGGGGCCATCAATCGGGCCGGAGGTCCCAAGATTCAGGAAGAATGCCGCCGCATCGGCGGCTGCCCCACCGGCCAGGCCGTCATCACCACCGGGGGCAATCTCAAAGCCAAATATGTCATTCATGCCGTGGGCCCCATCTATCATGACGGGCGCCAGGGGGAGCCGGAACTGTTGGCCTCCTGCTACCGGGAGAGCCTGAAACTGGCCACCGCCCACGGCCTCAAGTCCGTGGCCTTTCCCTCCATCTCCACCGGCGTTTACGGCTACCCGGTGGCGGACGCGGCCCGGATCGCCCTGAAAACCGTAAAAGAATACCTCTCCCAACACCCGGAAATCCGACTGGTGCGCTTCGTCCTCTTCGGTAAACCCACCTACGAAACCTACGAGAAGGTATTGAGGGAAATCTGAGAGATTTGGGGGAGGGGGGGAGCCACTGCTCCCCCGGTCCTCCCCCACAACCATCCCCTCCTCTAAAACAGATTAGCCGGGTCGATGTCCAGGGTGAGGTCGATTTTGTTTTTGGGGGGAGAGGTCCAGGCCCGGCGCAGGTATTGGATGGTTTGCAGCAGGGGTTGGCGGCCGTAGCTTTTTAAGAGGAGTTGCCAGCGGAAGCGGCCCTTGAGTTTGGTGAGGCCGGCGGGGGCCGGGCCTAGGACCCGGACTAATGATTGAAGGTCGCGCTGGCGGCGCAGGGCGGCCTTTAGGCTGTCTGCCAAACGTTGGGCCTGGCGGGCCACCGCGTCCTCCGGGACGCCGCTCAGGCGCACTAAGGCCAGGCGGGTGAAGGGCGGGTAGCCCAGTTCCCGGCGGGCCTTTAGTTCACTTTCATAAAAGTTCTGGTAATCCTGAGTCTCAACGTTTTCAAAAACATAATGCTCCGGGTGGTAGGTCTGGACCAGGACCCGGCCCGGAGCCTCCCCCCGTCCCGCCCGGCCCGCCACCTGGGCTAACAGTTGAAAAGTGCGCTCCCCGGCGTGGAACTCCGGGAAGAACAGGCTCAGGTCCGCGGCGATGACCCCCACCAAAGTAACGCCGGGGAAGTGGTGGCCTTTGGTGATCATCTGGGTGCCCACCAGGATGTCCAGGTTGCCGGCGGAAAAATCCTCAAAGACCTTGAGGCCGCGGCCGCTGTGGGGCGCGGTGTCCCGATCCAGGCGGGCCACCCGGGCTCCGGGCCAGAGGCGGCGCACTTCGGCTTCCACCTTCTCCGTGCCCACGCCATAGCGTTTGATGGCGGTGGATTGGCAGTTCGGGCAGCGTTCCGGCAGCGCCTCCCTATAGCCGCAATAATGGCAGGTAAGGCTTCCCTGGGCGTGATGTTGGGTCAGGGCCACGCTGCAATGGCGGCATTGGAAGATTTTGCCGCAGAAGAGGCAGAAGACCACGGTGGCGTAACCCCGGCGGTTCAAGAACAGAAGGGCCTGCTCCCCCCGGCGCATCACTTCCTCCATAGCCGCGGCCAGAGGTGGCGAGATGACGGTGAGGCCCCGGCCGCTCCTTTGTTTCTTCAGGTCGATCAACTGCACTTCCGGCAGGGCCTGGGGGGTGACCCGCCGGGCCAGGTTGAGATATTGATAGCGCCCTGCCTGGGCCTGGTAAAAGGTATTGATCCCCGGAGTGGCGGACACCAGGACCACCGCGGCCTCCGCCAGCTTGCCCCGGTAGAGGGCCACATCCCGGGCCTGGTAGGGGAGGCCCCCTTCGTTTTTATACGAGGGGTCGTGCTCTTCGTCCACCACCAGGAGCCCCAGGCGGGGGAGGGGGGCGAAGACCGCGGAGCGGGCCCCTACCACAATATCCGCCTGGCCCAGGGCAAGACGGCGCCACTGGTCCAGACGCTGGGCTTCGCTGAGGCCGCTGTGGAGCAGGGCCACGCGCTGGCCGAAACGGCGGCGGAATTCCTGGGCCACGGGGTGGGTCAGGGCGATCTCCGGGAGGAGCACCAGGACTTGTCGCTCCAGGGCCAGGGCTTCCTGGGCCGCGGCCAGATAGACTTCCGTTTTGCCACTGGCCGTGACCCCGTGCAAGAGGTAGGGAGTAAAAGTCCGGCTCCGGATTCCCGGAACTATGGCGTCCCGGGCCTGTTCCTGGTCCGGGACGAGGGTGGGGGCGCCCGGTTCCAGGGGAAAGGATTGGTCCTCTAAGGGGTCCCGCAGGCTCAGGCGGGACGATATCGAGACCAGACCCCGTTTCTCTAACCTTTTCAAGATTCCCTGACACCGGGGGAAAAGCCGGTTCAACTCCCTCACCGGCGCCGGACCGGTCTCCCTAAGATAATCCAGAATGCCCAGGGCCTTGGGACTGAGGCGACGGAGGGCGGTTGATTTGAGGGGAGGGCCGGGGGACCGCAGGTCCCCCG
>JBFLZI010000257.1:0-2612 GCA_040756315.1 Thermodesulfobacteriota bacterium
TCCCTGGCCCTCCCCCCACACTATACCTTTATCCCATAATAAATCCAGGCGATGCCCCCGGTGAGGGGGATTGGGGGGAGGGGTTGGAAGCCGGCGGCGCGCAGTTCCTGGGTAAAGTCGCCGGGGGAGGGGAAGGCCTGGATGGTGTCGGCCAGGTATTGGTAGGCCTGGGGGTGCCGGGAGAACAGGCGGCCCAGGAGAGGCAGCAGATGATTGAGATAAAGGTGATAGATAAAGGAGACGGGCCGGGAGACGGGCGGCCCGAACTCCAGGATGGCCAGCCAGCCTCCGGGTTTCAGGACCCGGTGCATTTCTTGTAACGCCGCCAGCCTGGGCGTCAGGTTGCGGATGCCGAAGGCCACGGTGATAGCGTCCCAGGACCCGGCGGGGAAGGGTAGGGCCAGGGCGTCCGCGGTGACCAGGAGCAGAGGAAGGTCGTGGTTGTGGCTCTGCCATTTTTCCCGGCCCCGGCGGAGCATGGGGAGGCTGAAATCCCCGGCGGCGAAACGGGCTTTCGGGTAGCGCCGGGCCAGTTCCAGGGTCACATCCAGGGTGCCCGCGGCCAGGTCCAGGAGGAAAGGCTGGGGCCAATCCGGCAGACCCGCCACCAGGCGGCGGCGCCAGACCACGTCCCGTCTCAGGCTCAAGAAGCGGTTCAGAAAGTCATACCAGGGCACTAAGGCGGAAAACATGCGGCGCACGGAGGAGGGGGCGTGGGGTTTTCGGTTTTCGGTTTTCGGTTTTCGGTGCAGGGGATCGAGGCTCATTTTGTTATTACCGGGAGCATAAAATTGATCAATTTTAGGGCACGGCAAGCCGTGCCCCTACGGCAATGTACCGCAGGCTTTAGTCTACGACAGCACAGGCTGGAAAGCCTGTGCCACCAAAAATTTTCTTTTATGGCTCCCAAGCCAAGCTTGGGTCCTAAAGGCGTTCCCAAGCGCAGCTTGGGAACGAGAAGAGAACCACACCTTTCGCCTCTTCGCCTTTTCCCCTTTTCGCCCTATTCTTTCAGCCCCCAATAAGCCAGGGGCAAAAGAGCCAGGCTGGTGAGCCCGGAGATCAGCAAGGGCCATTCATAGCCGAACTGCGCGCCGATGGGGCCGAAGATAAGGGACCCCACCGCGGTGCCCAGGGTGGTGACCAGGGAGATGAGGCCGGAGTGGCCCCCCACCCGCTCCACCTGAAACAGCCGGGAGATGGTGGTGTAAGTCTCCATCAAGATGAGGCCGTCCCCGAAACCGTGCACCGCCCGCCAGGCAAAGGACCAGTAAAGCTCAGGGTAGGTCATAAGGATATGGCCGGACCCGGAGGCGACCAGGGCCAGGGCCAAAAATCCCAGGGGCTTAAGGCGTCCGGCCCAAAACCTCCCGTAGCAGAACGCGGTGAGGGAGACGATGGTGAACTCCCCGGCCATGTAAAAGCCGATACCCAGGGGATTGAGGCCCAGGTTTTTTTGCAAAAAGAGCCCCAGGCTGGTGCCCTCCGCGCCCCAATGCATGGTGAAGAGAAAAAGCCAGGTGGCGAAAAACAACACCGGCCGGCTGAGGAAGTCCCGGCCGTATTGCCACAAAGAGGTGCGCACCCCCCGGGTTAAAGGCAAAAATGGGGTAGGCCAGAGGAGGAGCAGGACGCCCCCCCCCAGCAACTTGAAGGTAATGGGAAAATCCAGGAAGTAGAGGGAGAAGCCCCCCAGAATAATCCCCAGGGTCATGCCCCCCATGCGCCAGGCGTTGAAGTGCCCGAAGCTCCGGGCGGCGTCCGCGGCGTTGCCTTTAAACAGCATAATATCCAGGGACTGGCGGAAGAGTTGCAGGCTTAAGCCGAAGGGCCAGAACACGGCCAGGAAGGTCCAGAACTGCCGGGCCGCGGCCAGGCCCCAAAGACACAGGGCCGCGCCCAAAAGGCCCAGGCGGGTGAGAATCCGGGCCGGGTAGCGGTCCCCGGTGACCCCCACCGGAAAGGACACCAACAGGGCATTGAGACTGAGGACCCCATAGAGAAGGCCGATCTGGCTGCCGGTGAAATTCAGGCTGTCCTTGAGATAGAGGGGGAGAAAAAAATAAAGGGCGGAGATAATGATGGAGTAAGCGCTGATGTAAAAATACAGTATCAAGGTAAACCGGCTTTATACCGCCTCGTGGTTGAGCAGCACCTCCATGGCCCGGGCCGGACAGACCGAGCAGCACAACTCGCAGGCGCTGCATTTGCCGGCGTCGAAACCCACCTCCATGTCCGGGCGTTTGATGAACAAGGCCCCGGTGGGGCAGAGCGCGGTGCAGGTGCCGCATTGGTAGCAGCGCTCCTCGTTGCGCCGCACTTCGTGGGCCACCCGTTGCACTTTAACCCCCGAGTCCCGAAGATATTTCAGACCGCGGCGGAAGTTCTTGGGATGCCCCCGAAGCTCCATGACGATCACCCCCTCCACCTGGGGGGTGATGTTGGCCTTGAGCAAATTGAACTCCAGATCGTAGTCCTTGACCAGACGATAAATAATCGGCTTATCCACGGTGTCCCTGGTAAACCGCAATACCAACATCTCCGCATGCATGGTTGGGTCCTTGGATGAGTTTTGGGGGGAGGGCCAGGGACCTGAGGTCCCTGCCCTCCCC
>JBFLZI010000258.1:0-2578 GCA_040756315.1 Thermodesulfobacteriota bacterium
GAGGGCAGGGACCTGAGGTCCCTGGCCCTCCCCCCACTTAAAAATATTATTCTCTTTGCTCCGCAAAGAGAATAATCGGTTTACTCTACCAGATCATCCCCCTTGCCGGGGAGGAGGGCGTTTAGGATCTGGTGCAGGCCCTTGAAAACTTCCGGCATGGCGTTGAGGATGCCGTAAGTGCCGAAAAGAATCAGGCTATGCACCAGTTCCTGGTTGTGGCCCAGGGCCAGGTTTTCGGACAGGGTGGCCGTTAACTCGGCCACCCCGGAACCCACCATGATCAGGCCTGCGCTAAAGGTGATGTAAGGATTTTTCATGGCCCGGCCCAACAGCCCCCAAAACTTTGGGTCCGGCAAGAGCCGCCGCTCCCGGTCCAGGCGCTTCAGCCCGATGAACAGAGCCAGAAAAGAGTTAAGAAAAGGGGCCAGGCCGAAGGCGATCACCCCATAGCTGACATTCCAGCGCCACTGCCCGCCGATTTCCGCCACATTGTAGATAGCGTCGGTTACCCCGATCACCACCAGGACGCCGCCCACGAACAGGTCCATGGCATGGCTGCGGGCAATCCGGTCCAGGAAGCGGAGCACGGGTTTATCCCGCCCCTCCAGGCGGGGGGCCGCGTCATCCACAAATTCCACTCCCAGAAATAAAGCCGGTAAGGACCGGAGCACAATGGCGCCGCCCAGGAAGAGGACGGCGTGATGCAGGCCCAGACCCACCACCGGTATCCTGGCTCTAAGGGTCTCCACCAACTCTAACAAACCGGTAATCAAAAGGATCATCCCCACCGCAAATTCCAACCAGGGATTGTCCATGATCTTCTTAAAGCGGAGTAAGAAAGTTTTTGGGGCTGACATCTTCCTCCCAGGAATTGAGGCCGTGGCAGATGTTTAGGGATCAGGGGTCAGGGTCCAGGGGTCAGACAAAAAAATTTTCCCCACTGATCCCTGAACCCTGACCCCTGGCCCCTCCTTAAGCGGGTTAGGAGGGGGTTGTGGGGGGAGGGCAGGGACCTCAGGTCCCTGGCCCTCCCCCCCACTATCATCTATTCTAAAGGCTCCATTAATTCCCCTAACAAAGACTCGCCCTGGACCTTTTGGAAGCGCACCCGGACGCGGCGGTTACGCCAGTCGGGGGGGCCGGGGAGGATTACCCGGAGATAATTGGCGCTGAGGCCCTGTAGCCAGCCGGTCTCTAGCCCCGGCCCTTCCACCAGGACTTCTCCCATCCGTCCCACCTGGCTCTGGTAAAACTCTAACTTTTTTCGCCAGCCCAGGTTGCGCAGGGCCGATGCCCGGCGGCGGACTTCCGGGGCGGGCAGGGGCGCTAGGCTGGCCGCGGGAGTGCCGGGCCGGGGGGAAAAGGGAAAGACGTGGAGATAAGATATGGGCAAAGAGGCCGCCAGATCATAGGTGGCGGTAAAATCAGCGGTGCTCTCTCCGGGGAAGCCCACCAGAATATCCAGGCCCAGGGCGGCCTCCGGGAAGGCCCGGTTTAGTTCCCGGACCACATTCTTAAAGTCCTGGGCGCGGTAGGGCCGGCGCATGGCCCGGAGAACCGGGTCCGAGCCGCTTTGCAACGGCAGGTGGAAGTGGGGGCAGAGGCCGGGGAAGGCGGTCAGGGCCTGGAGCAACTCCGAGGTAATTTCCTGGGGTTCCAGGGAGCTTAAGCGCAAGCGAAAAGGCCAGGAGCGGTTAGCCAGCCGCCCCAGCAATGCCGCCAGACTACTGGCCGGGCTTAAATCCTGCCCATACTGCCCCAGGTCGATGCCGGTAAGGACTACCTCCTGATAGCCCTGTTGGCCCAAATCCTTTAGGGCCGCGGCCACATCCTTGGCCTCCAGGCTCCGGCGGGGGCCCCGCACCTGGGGCACCAGGCAATAGGCGCAGGCATGGTTGCAACCGTCCTGGACCTTCAACCTTGCCCGGGTCTGGCCGGGAAAATGACGGACCTGCCAGGCCTGAAAAGGCTCGCCGGGAGAATAGCCGCTGACCCGGACCAAAGGCGGACCATCCGGGGCAAAGTGAGACATTAATTGCGGGAGATTGCCCTTTTCCCGATTGCCGAGAACCGCGGTGACCCCCTGCAGGGCCATCAACTCCGCCGGGGCCCTTTGGGCATAGCAGCCGGTGATGAAGAGGGGCGCACCCGGACACTCCCGGGCCTGGCGGCGGATGGCCTGGCGGGCCTGCTGATCCGCCCGGGCCGTGACCGTGCAGGTATTCACCAGGACCAGGTCCGGGGCCTCTCCCCCCACAGCCCCCCGCCAACCCAAATCAACCAGCCCCTGGGCCATACCGGCACTGTCCACCTGGTTTACCTTGCAACCAAAAGTAATAATCCGAAATTTGGGCATAATCTAAACCATACCAGGGCCGGGGAAATGGAGGATAGGCGCCCTCGCCTGTCCAGGACAGCCGGGGGCGGCTGTCCTCCACCTGCCCTCCCCCTCAAGCTCCCCTCCCCACCCCCTTTATTTTATATTCTGGTAGCACGGGCATCTTGCCCGTGCCCGCACAGGCTGGAAGCCTGTGCTACCGATATATAAGGGATTGGGGGAGGGGGTATGGGGGAGGGG
>JBFLZI010000259.1:0-2571 GCA_040756315.1 Thermodesulfobacteriota bacterium
GGGGCCTTCGGCCCCGACTGCCACAGTCCCCCTAAAGGGGGTTGGGAGGGGAGTTTGAGGGGAGGGCGGGGGAGCCACTGCTCCCCCGGCCCTCCTCTCAAAACTTATCCCTCATCCCCTCACTGAATCTGGCCTTCCTCCGGTTCTTCGTGGAATTTAAGGGTCTCGGGGCGGTCGGTCTGGTCGATATAGCGGTTCCAGATGTCCCGGAGGTCCTGGATGGCCTGTTTTACGTCCAGTTCCCGGCCTTTGGCCCGGAGTTGTCCCAGGCAGTAGTAAAGTTCGTTCAGCAGGCGGATTTGGGTGATGCCCACCACCTGTTCAAAGCCTTCGGGGCCCAGGGCGGTGAAGTCGATTTTCTCGATCTCCGACAGCTCGTGAAGAATCTCCTGGGCAATCGTGGTGAGAAGGTCCTGGTAGAATTGGGGGCCGCTTACGTCGATCTGCCGCCCCCGGCTCATGCTGATGGTGGAGGAGTGCATCAGCAGGCCAGCTTATCTTCCAGGTAGCTGGAGATGGCGGCGTCGTAAGCCGCGGTGAGCTTGAAGACCTTTTTGGCCAATTGAAAGCGGGTGGCTAAGTTGGTCCCCTTACCCATCTTAATTTCCTGGAGCACTTTGTGATAGTCCCCCGGGTCCACCACCACGGTAACGGACGGGTAATTTTTGGCCGCGGCCCTAAGCAGGGTGGGGCCGCCGATATCGATGTTCTCAATGGCGTCTTCCAGGGTGCAGCCGGGTTGGGCCACGGCCTTTTCGAACTGGTAGAGGTTCACCACCACCAGATCGATGGGCTTGAGGCCGTGTTTTTCCATCTGCTGCCGGTGGGTCTCCAGGTCCCGGCGGCCCAGGATGCCGCCGTGGATTTTGGGATGCAGGGTCTTTACCCGCCCGTCCAGCATTTCCGGAAAGCCGGTAAAATCCGAGACCTCCACCACGGGCACCCCGGCCTCCCGGAGCATTTTGGCGGTGCCGCCGGTGGAGAGGATTTCCACTTGGTGCTGCGCCAGGGCCTGGGCGAATTCCACCACGCCGGACTTATCGGTGACGCTGATCAAGGCCCGAGAAATAGGGAGCATATTTCCCCCCTCCTTTTCCACGGATTGAGATGTAATTATCCCTACTATATGTCTGTCGGGGCGGGATAGCAAGTATTGGGGCATTAGGGCAAAGAGCAAAAATAATTTAGGAGACGATTATCTTTTTCTCGAAACTGAAAACTCGAAACTCGAAACTTTTCCCGTACCCGGGCCTGCTTCCATTTCTCTTCCCAGCTTAATTTTTTTGCAGTAAGATGAAGCATGCGGTACGTCATCATCGGGGCCAGCGCCGGGGCCCTGGCCGCGGCGGAAATCCTGAGGCAATGGGACCGAGACGGCTCCATCACCCTGATCAGCGAAGAGCCTCACCGGCCCTACAGCCGCCCCCTTTTGACCTATCTTTTGAGCGGCGAGGTCAAGCCGGAGCAGATCTGGCTCCGGCCCGAAGATTATTGGGAGAAATGGGGGTTTCAGGCGTTATTGGGAGAACCGGTGGTGCAGGTTGATCCCCAGGCCCACGCCGTGCATCTGGCCGGGGGCCGGGCTTGCCCCTACGACCGTCTCTTCATCGCCTCCGGGGCGGAGGCCCGCCGGCCGGACCTGCCCGGCCAGGACCTGACCGGGGTCTATACCTTGCGCCTTCTAAAAGATTGGCAGCGCCTGGACGAGGAACTGCCTAAAAGCGGTGCCGTGGCCGTGGTGGGAGCCGGCCCGGTGGGACTCAAGGCCACGGAAGCCCTGGTCAAACGGGGCCTTAAGGTGATTCTCCTGGAGGCGGAAGCGCGGGCTATGCCCCATCTCCTGGACGAGAGCGCCGCGGCCTTCCTGCATCAAGCCCTGTTAGACCTGGGGGTGGAGCTTAATTTTAAGAGCCGCCCTACCAAGGTCTTGGGGGACCAGGGTCGGGTCCGGGGCCTGGCCCTGGCCGACGGGCGGGAGGTCGCCGTCCAGGCCGTGCTCTTTGCCATCGGGGTCACCCCCCGCACTGATTTCCTGGCTGGCACCGGCCTGGCGGGTCCGGCCGGCATCCAAGTGGACGAATTTATGCAGACTGCCCATCCGGACATCTATGCCGCGGGGGACTGCGCCCGGCCCCGGCACCTCCTTACCGGGGAACCGGCCTCCTACCAGATCTGGCCCGCGGCCGTGGCCCAAGGACAGGTGGCGGGGGCCAATTTAGCCGGGGCCAGACGCCGCTACGACGGCCTCCTCCCCCAAAACAGCCTTTCCCTGGGGGACTTAAAAATCATCAGCGGCGGCCTCCTTAACCCCCCCGAGGACCAGGGGGAAGTCATCACCCAATACGAGCCCCGACAAGGCCTATACCGCCGCCTGGTGCTTCACCAGGACCGCCTGGTGGGCGTTACCCTAATAGGCAACATCACGGACGCCGGCATCTACTTTCAACTCCTGGCCCAAAGACTGCCGGTGCACCAACTAACCACCGACCCCCGCGCCCCGGACTTCCACCCGGGGCGGTTGTGGGGGTAGTAATAATTTGAGGGGAGGGCGGGGGAGCAGTGGCTCCCCCG
>JBFLZI010000260.1:0-2563 GCA_040756315.1 Thermodesulfobacteriota bacterium
CCCCAAACCCCCTCCCCCAACCCCATATGGGTTAGATGAATCAAAACAGGCGGCGACAGAGTCATTGCCTGCCCTGAACTCTATCCGCGGGTTGGGAGGAGGGAGTGGGGGGGGGGCAGGGAGATCATTTCCCTGGCCCTCCCCCCACGAACCAACTCAAATCCGGGGTTTGGAGATCGGCGTGGGGTCCGGCGCGGTGGTGGTGGCTTTGGCCCGGGAACTGGCTCAGCTAGGTTGGGTGGCGGTGGATATTTCGGTCCCGGCCCTGGAGGTGGCCCGGGATAATGCTCGGCGGCAAGGGGTGTTGGAGCGGGTCCATTTTCTGCGGGGAGATCTGTTTTCCGGGCTTAAGCCTGATCCCCGGTTTGCCCTGGTGGTGGCTAATCTGCCTTATGTCTCGGAGGAGGAATGGGAGGCGCTGCCCCGGGAAATCCGGGAATATGAACCGAGGGAGGCCCTGTGGGGAGGTGCCGACGGCCTGGCCCTGCTCCGCCCCCTGGCCCAACAGGCGCACGAATATCTCCGGCCCGGCGGCTGGCTGGCCCTGGAGGTGGGCCTGGGCCAGGCCGGGGCTGTCCGCCAGATTCTACAGGATACCGGCGCTTATGACCGCCTGGAGATAATCCCGGATTATGGGGGAATTGAGCGGGTAGTGCGGGCCCGGAAAGAATCGGCTAACTAGATTTCCTAGATGATAATTCTGTGGTAGGGGTTCTGGTGAGAAAAAAGTCTCCTAGCGCAGGGAGGCCAGGAGCAAGAGGAATTCTGGGGCGTTAGGGAGGCACCGGCAAAAGACAGGGTTAATTAAAAAGTCGTTTCTTTCTTCAGAATCACCCCCATTTCATCATACTTTTTGCTACGGTTGGGCTGCCATTGCTTCCAGGCATCCGCGTCCAGGCCCTCTACCCGGACGCGGTCGGAACTGCCATTCTCCCTTCTTTTTTCCATTAAAATGCCGGAGAAGACTTCGGCGCAGCCACTCAAGAGAAGCACGGCCAGGGCCAACGAGAGCCACCCGGTTATCTTCCGGCCCATGATTTTTCCCCTCCTTATTTGGGGAGGGATGTATCTTAGCAGAAATACACCGGATTGGCAAACAATAAATATTTTCTCCGAAATCATTAAAGCCGTATGGTCCCGCCTGCATAAACACAGACGAGAGCGGCTGTTCCACCTGATTTAAGAGGTCTCGAATCGGAATTACAAGGCGTCGGGGCCGACGATGCGTCCGGCCACCGCCGAAGCCGCGGCCACCGCCGGATTGGCCAGATAGACCCGGGATTGGGGATGGCCCATGCGCCCGGTGAAATTGCGGTTGGTGGTGGCGATGGCCGTCTCGCCGGGGGCCAGGATGCCCAGATGGCCCCCCAGACAAGGACCGCAGGTGGGCGGCCCGATGACCCCGCCGGCCTCCAGAAAGATGGCGGTCAGGCCTTCCTCCAGGGCCTGGCGGTAGATCAGGGGCGTGGCGGGAATGACCAGCAGCCGCACCCCCCGGGCCACCTGCCGCCCTTTCAGGACCCGGGCCGCCAGGCGCAGGTCCTCCAGGCGGCCGTTGGTGCAGGAGCCGATCACCGCCTGGTCGATGGGCACCCTACTGATCTCCGAGACCGGCACCACATTCTCCGGGGAGGGGGGCACGGCCACCTGGGGCTCCAACTTGCTCACCTCATAGGTCTTCTCCAGAAGATAGGCCGCGCCCGGGTCGCTGTCATAAAGAGTATAAGGCCTTAAGGCCCGCCCCCGCACATACTCCTGGGTCACCTCATCCGGGGCCATGATGCCGTTTTTGGCCCCCCCCTCCACCGCCATATTGGCCATGGAGAAGCGGTCCGCCATGGACAGATGCCGGAGGGCCTCCCCGGAAAATTCCATGGCGCAATACCGGGCCCCGTCCACCCCCAGGTCGCCGATGGTATAGAGGATCAGGTCCTTGCCGGTGACCCAGGCCGGGCACCGGCCCGTATAAACCAGGCGCAGGCTCTCCGGCACTTTAAACCAGCACTCCCCGGTGATCATCACCGCGGCCAGGTCGGTGGAGCCCACGCCGGTGGCAAAGGCCCCCAAGGCCCCATAAGTGCAGGTATGACTGTCTGCGCCGATGATCAGGTCCCCGGGACCGACAATGCCCTTCTCCGGCAGGAGGGCGTGCTCCACTCCCATGTCCCCCCCATCGTAGAAATGCACCAGGTCCTGCTCTTTCGCGAATTGCCGCACAATCTGACATTGAATGGCCGAAGCGATGTCTTTATTGGGAGCAAAGTGATCGTTCACCAAGACCACCCGCTCCCGGTCAAAGACCTGCCTACCTCCGGCCTCCTGAAAGGCCTTGATGGCTAAAGGCGCGGTGATGTCATTGCCCAGGGCGATGTCCACCTTGGCCAGGATCAACTCCCCGGGCTCCACGTATTCTTTACCCGCATGCGCGGCGAGAATCTTCTGGGTTATAGTTTGTGGCTTGACCATGTTAGATCTCCTTCGTGATTGTGGGGGAGGGGGCTAAGGGTCGCAGCCCCTTACCCCCTCCCCCACACCCCTTCCCCCAATCCCTTAAGGGGTTATA
>JBFLZI010000261.1:0-2552 GCA_040756315.1 Thermodesulfobacteriota bacterium
GCCTGTGGCCCTTAGCCCCCTCCCCCAAATATCACCCACCCCCCAAAGCCTTACAGAGGCGGGGCAACAGGTGGTCGAAGTCGCCGTTGGACATGATGAGGGTGATGTCGCCGGGGTGGAGCAGGGAGAGGAGTGTAGTGAGGAGTTGGTCGGTGTCGGGGAAGTAGTGGGCCTCCTTGCCTTGGGCGGTGAGGTCGGCCGCCAGTTGTTTGGAGGAGAATTGTTCTTCCGGGGGCACTTTCCAGAGGTCCGGGGGTTCCCGCACCAGGATCAGGTCCGCGTCTTTAAAGGCCTGGGCGTAAGGTTGTTGGAAAATGCGGCGCCGGGAGGTATTGGTGCGGGGTTCGAACACGGCCACCAGGCGGCGCTCCGGGTAGCCCTGGCGCACGGCCTCTAAAGTGGCGGCCACCGCGGTGGGGTGGTGGGCGAAGTCGTCCAGGACCAGGATGCCCTGGTATTCGCCGGCCACATCCAGTCGCCTTTTGACGCCCTGGAACTCCGGTAACGCGGTTTTAAGGGCGGCGGCAGGGGTTCCTAGCTCCGCCAGGGTGGCCAGCGCGGCTAAGGAGTTCAGGACATTGTGGGTGCCCAGGAGAGGTGTAAAAAAGTGGCCCCACTGCATGCTTTCTCGGTAGACGGTGAAATTCATACCGCCGGTGGCGGGGGAGATTGCCGTGGCCCTCCAGGCGGCGTTCTCCTCCAGGCCATAAAAGGATACGGCTGCCTGGGCGTGGGCGCAAACCCGGCGCACCAAAAGCGCGTCCCCCCAGGCCAGCAGTCGGGAGGTGGGGGGGAGTTGGGCCAAAAAACCTTCAAAGGCCCGGATGACGTGATTCAGGTCGGTATAGATGTCGGCGTGGTCGAACTCCACCGAAGTGAGCACCGCGATCTTGGGCTGGAAGTGGACGAATTTGGGGCGTTTGTCAAAAAAGGCGGTGTCGTATTCGTCCCCTTCCAACACTACGTAAGGCCCCTGGCCCAGGCGGAAGTTGGACCGGAAGTTGTTGGCCAGACCCCCCACCATAAAGCCGGGGTCCTGGCCGGTGGCGTAGAGGAGCCAGGCAATCAAGGCGGTGGTGGTAGTCTTGCCGTGGGTGCCGGCCACCACCAGGCTCCGGCGGTCTCCCACTAAAAAGCGGTTTAGGGCTTCGGGCAGGGAAATCCGGGGCAGGCCCAGATCCTCCAGGGCCTGGGCTTCCGGGTTGTCCCGACGGATGACGTTCCCCACCACCACCAGGTCCGGGGCCGGGGTCAGGTTTTCCGGGGTATAGCCGTTTTGGAGGGGGATGCCCAGGCCCTCCAGGAAGGTGCTCATGGGGGGATAGACGTGCTCGTCGGAGCCGGTGACCAGATAGCCCTGCTCTTTTAAAATCCCGGCCAGGGCGGCCATGCCGGTGCCGCAAATGCCCAGAAGGTGGATGTGTGTTGGAGATTCAGGTAGCTTATTCATGATAAGGTTATGTTATAGTAAAATAGTTCAGCGCCGGAAGCCAAGCACCTGTGTTCTCTTTTGTAGTCAGGTTTGGCCTTTACAGTTTCTCTTTTGCCAGCAGTTTCTTAATTTTTCGAAATTCCCCCAGCTTTCCCTCCACCTTGGACCACCTCTCAATCTCTCCCATATCAATCTCTTGAGTCGTAGCCACCAGGATGGCCTGTTCCAAACACTGCCTGTCTTGCCAATGGTAAAAACCGGCCAATCTGTCCTTCACACAGTCAGTGGGAGAAATGATTTTCAATGGCCCGGTGGAAAACTCCAGGGAGATTACCTCTCTCACCGGCTCTCTTCCTACTGCCAGCGGTCCCTTGGGAAACTCTAGGAAAAATTTTGTGTCGGGATGTTTAAAATACCTGGCCTCCTCAAAAAACCCGATCTCGGCTAGGGCCTCCCTGAGCTTCTTTCTCGGCGCAAACCTTTCTATAAAGTCTAAGTCTAAAGAGACGTACTGGTCTTGGCTGTAAATGGTTACACAACTGCCCCCGGAGAGAACCACCTCGATGCCGTGTCGGCTGAGATGACTGCTGATAAAGGCCGCCAGTTCCCCTAGAGACATTTCCCGGATGGGCTTCACAGGGGCTTCCCCCGCCGGCGGGGTCGCCGCCGGTCCAGCAGTAGTTCTTCCTGTTCTTTGGCCGGATAAAACGACAGGGTTTTTTTCAGGAGATTTTTCAGCTCGGCCAGAAAGGGATACCGGGGATTAAAGGCGTAGAGCCGGGTCCGGCCCGCCAGCCGGCTGTACAGGACCCCCCCTAACTCCAGTTTTTCCAACTGCTTGCGGATAGGATCCAGATCGGTCTGAAAAAACCTGGCCATCTCCCGGGGATAGCCTTCTCCCCGGGCGTAGAGGAACAACAGTACCCTCTCTCTATTTCTTGATCCCAGCAATGGTTCCAGCAATTCTTATGACCTCTTTTATAGATCATATGAAATACAATAGCTATCTTATGGTAGCAAATATATTTCATAGGGTGCAATTAAAAAAATTCGATTATTCCCTTTGCTCTGCAAAGGGAATAATGCTTTTCAAGTGGGGGGAGGGCCAGGGACCTCAGGT
>JBFLZI010000262.1:0-2539 GCA_040756315.1 Thermodesulfobacteriota bacterium
AGGGGGCAGGGGCCGTCGGCCCCTGGTCCCCTCCCCCAAATATCATCCTCAAGCCCACAGCCCATAAGGGACGGCCACCAGGATCAGGCTCAGGAGGCGCACCCCCTGGCTCAGGAGCAGGAGTTCCGTTCCCAGTTTAGGGGCAAAGATGCCCATATGGGAAGGCAGTTGGTGGCGCAAGGCTCGAACCGGCGTGGCCACGATATTTCCCAGGACCAGGGCCAGCACCGTCTGGGGCACGGTGAGTGCCCCGGCCTGGAGGAAGGCCCCGGCCGCGGCCATGCCCGAAGTAAATTCCGCGGCCACGCTGAAGATCACCACGCTGGCGGCCTCCATGGGCAGAAAGCCCAGGGCGATGTGGGAGGCCGACCAGTCCCGCAGCCATTTGAAGAAGCCCCAATCGTTCAATACAAAAATCAGGATATAGATGGGCAGGGTATAAAAAATCACCCGGACAAACCGGTTCTGAAACTTCCTCCAGATTTCTTGCAGCAATTTTTCTTTCTTTTCCGGTAGCTTAACCGGCGCCGGGGCCTCCCGGCCCGAGTCCGCCGGCAGCCGCCAGCGGGCGAAAGCCAGGAGGGCCGCGCTCCGGAGGAGAGCTGCGGCCAAGGTCAGGCCCAGGTAGATCAGGCCCGCCTGCCGGGTCAAGGGCCAAATAATAAAAAAAGTGGTGGGCAGGTGCAGCAGGTAAACCGGCAGGCCGTTATTAATCAAGTAGGTTATGGCCAGTTCGCCCCGGCTGAGTTTCTCCTCCTGGTAAAAAGTCACCAGCATGGTGTTGGCCAGAATTCCGGAAAAACAGGCCGCGGTGAAGCTGGCCCCGCTTTCCCGTTTCAGGTGGCCCCAGCGCAAGACCGGCGCAGCCCAGGCTCCCAGTTTGGCCGCCCAGCCCAGGGATTCGATGGCCTGGCCCACCAAGAGGCCCACCCCCAGATAGAGGAGAAGCCGGAGCAGGGGGGAGGCCAGTTGCTGGTATAAGGTTTGAGGCGTAAAGTGGGACGCGCCACCCGGCCAGAAGCCCAGGAGGAAGGCCGCCAAAGGCAAGCTCATTAACAGGAGGAGCAGCCAGCGCCACCACCCTCCCCGGCTCTTGGTCCGGGCCATTCAGTAACCCCGGCCCTTCTTTTTAATGATGATCATGGAGAGATAGGGTAGAGGCCGCCCTTGCAGTTCCCGCAAGTTTTCCACCACAGTTTCACCTTCCAGGCCGCAAAGGCTGATACAGGTGGCCCGGTCCAGGAGGTCCAGTTCCTCCAAGGCCCGGTAGATATCGTCAAAGTGGCGATAGGTTTTGAGCATGACGATGTTGTCGGTCTTGTCGATAATTTCCCGGAGCTTGGCCGGCCCCAAGGCCCCGGAGACCAGGTAGCAGGATTCCTCCCCTTCGGTTAGCGGGATGTGGGTCAAGGCTGCGGCGGCGCTATAGGAGGTAATGCCGGGAATGGTGATGATGCGCACTTCGGGATGCAGGCGCTTTAAGGTCTTCAAGAGATAGCCGAAGGTGGAATAGGTCAAAGGGTCCCCCAGGGTGACAAACGCGGCGTCCGCGCCGGTGCGCAGCACCTTCAGCACCCGCCGGGCGTTTCGCTCCCAGGCTTCCTGAAGCACTTGGGGCTCCCGGGTCATGGGAAAGGGCAGATGTTCGATGCCGGCGCCGTTCAAGTGAGACCTCACAATGCGCAGAGCCAGGCTGTAGTTATTCTTGGTGGAGCAGGAAGCAAAGATGTGGGGCACCCGCTCCAGCACCTTCAGGGCCTTCAGGGTGATTAATTCCGGGTCTCCCGGTCCCACGCCAATCCCGTAAAGGGTACCGGTCTGGAGGGTCATGGGGACGTCTCCTCTAAGGCCATCTGGGCCAGGGCGTTCACCACGCTGGCCGCCAGGGCTGAGCCGCCTTTGATGCCTAAGGCGGTTATATAAGGGCAATCCTGGCGGGTCAAGGCCTCTTTCGACTCCGCCGCGTTGACAAAACCCACCGGCAGGCCCACGATCAGGGCCGGGGGCGGCGCGCCGGCGGCCAGCAGGTCCAGGAGCCTAAGCAGGGCGGTGGGGGCGTTGCCGATGGCCACTATCCCCCCGGCCAGCCGGGGTAAGGCTTGCTCCATGGCCACCGCTGCCCGGGTGGTGCCCTGGCGGGCCGCTTCCTGGGCCACTTCCGGGTCGTCCATCAGACAGAAGATCTCCACCCCCAGGCGGCTCAGGCGACCGGTGGAGATGCCCGCCTGGAGCATGCGAGTGTCGGTGCCCACCAGACAACCCCGCCTTAGAGCCTCCAGCCCGGCGGCAACGGCCTGGGGATGGCAGCGCACGGTTTTAAGGTAATCAAAGTCACCGGTGGTGTGAATCATGCGCCGCACCACCCCCCAGACCTCGGGGGGAAACTGGTGGGGACCGGCCAGGGCCTCGATGCGGCGGAAGCTCTCGGCCTCGATCTCCTGGGGGAGAGTGGGTTGCCAATTCATCCGGCCTCCTTATGGTACATGGGAGAAATTGGTTTGTGGGGGGAGGGCCAGGGACCTCGGGTCCCTGCCCTCCC
>JBFLZI010000263.1:0-2533 GCA_040756315.1 Thermodesulfobacteriota bacterium
GGATTGGGGGAGGGGGTGCGGGGGAGGGGGTAAGGGCCTGTGGCCCTTACCCCTTCCCCCGCAACACTGTAATCGATCGTGGTCGGGACGAGAGGATTTGAACCTCCGACCCCAGCGTCCCGAACGCTGTGCTCTACCAGGCTGAGCCACGTCCCGACGTTTTAAATTTATCCAAAAGGTGAACTTTGGGCAAGGGAAATATGGTCAAAGGGAACTCTGGAGGTCCGGTGAATCAGAGGGCACGGCCAGCCGTGTCTCCAACAATTGGGAGGCTTTTCTTTTGGTTCTTGTGTCTGATGGTATTATTGGTGGGCTGCAAGTCTTCGGAGGAGGAGAAGCAGTATGGCGGGCCGGATACCGGCCCGGCCTATGGGGACCTGTTCATTGACGCGTCCATCGGGGACGCCAGCACCCTGATCCCGCCCCTGGCTTCAGACGCCTCTTCCCACGGGGTGGCCGGGCTGATTTACAACGGATTGGTGAAGTATGACGGCGATTTAAACCTCATCGGGGACCTGGCGGAGAGCTGGGAGATTTCTCCGGATGGCTTGACCATCACTTTCAAGCTGCGCCGGGGGGTGAAGTGGCAGGACGGCGCGCCCTTTACCGCCCGGGACGTCCTCTTTACCTATCAGGTGATGGTGGACCCCAAGACCCCCACCGCCTATGCCGGGGATTATCAGCAGGTGAAGAAGGCGGAAGCGGTGGATGATTACACTTTCCGGGTCACTTACCCCAAGCCCTTTGCCCCGGCCCTGAACAGTTGGAGCCTGGCCATCTTGCCCCGGCACCTCCTGGCCGGGAAGGACATCACCCAATCCCCTTTGGCGCGGCATCCCATCGGCACCGGGCCTTTTAAATTCCAGGAATGGAAGGCCGGGGAGAAGATCGTCCTCACTTATAATCCCGATTACTTTGAGGGGCGGCCCTATCTGAACGGCTATATCTATACCATCAAGCCGGATATGGCCACCATGTTCCTGGAGTTAAAGGCCGGTAATATCGACCGCATGAGCCTCACGCCCCTGCAATACGCCCGCCAGACCGCGTATCCCAAGTTCCAGCGCCTCTTCAATAAATATCGCTACGTGGCTTTCTCTTACGTCTATCTGGGCTATAACCTGGAGGACCAGCGTTTTGCCGACCGGCGGGTGCGCCAGGCCCTGACCCACGCCATCAATAAGCGGGAGATCATCGACGGCGTGCTTCTGGGGCTGGGACAGGAGGCCAGCGGCCCTTATAAGCCGGGCACCTGGTTCTATAACCCGGACGTGCCCCGGTTCCCGTATGATCCGGAGAAGGCCAAGGCCCTTCTGGCTAAGGCGGGTTGGCGGCCCAATGCCGAAGGCATCCTGGAAAAGGAGGGGCGGCCTTTTGAGTTCACCATCCTCACCAACCAGGGAAACGATGTCCGGTTGCGCACCGCGGAGATCATTCAGCGGCGCCTTCGGGAAGTAGGCATCGTGGTGAAGATCCGGGTGGTGGAATGGGCCGCGTTCATCAAGGAATTCATCGACAAGGGGCGCTTTGAAGCGGTGCTCCTGGGGTGGACCACCGGCCAGGACCCGGACGTCTATGACATCTGGCACTCTGCCAAAACCCGGCCTGGGGAGCTGAATTTTATTCACTATAAGAACCCGGAGGTGGATGCCCTCTTGGAAGAAGGACGCCATACTTTTGACCGGGAAAAGCGGCGGCAGGCCTATTTCCGCTTCCAGGAGATTTTGGCCGAGGATCAGCCCTATACCTTCCTCTTTGTCCCGGATGCCCTGCCGGCCATCTCCAAGCGCTTCCGGGGGGTGAAACCGGCCCCCGCGGGCATCGATTATAACTTCCCTAAATGGTACGTGCCCAAGGGGGAGCAGAAGTATACTAGGACTCCCTATTAACATTAGTCAGCTGCTCAGGAGCCTCTGCTTCACCCGTAAAGCATATAAAGCTTTACCCCCCTCACCCCAGCCCTCTCCTCCCACCAGCGGGGGGAGAGGGAGGAATGATTAAAGGCCCGATTAACTTTTCAAGACCTAGGTTACTCAGGCTACCAGGCGAGCAATCTCTAGCGCACCCATCCCTGGAAAATCATTGACAAAAATCAGGCTTCCTGGTATTTTGCGGCCATTATTGGGCTAGTCGGCTTAAAAGAACGCCTTTGGCCAAAAAGGAGGGTCTTTATGGCAACCTTCATCATGTGCGGCAAGTATTCCAGCGAAGCGGTGAAGAAGATCAGCGCCGATCGCACCGATAAAACCGTGAAACTGGCTAAGAAATTCAAAGGGGACATCAAAGGCATGTACGCCCTCTTGGGGGAAAAGGACCTGATCTTTATCGTCACTCTGCCGGGGGTGGCCGAGGCCATGAAGTTTTCCGTGGCCTTGAGCAAAATGACGGGGATTGCCTTTACCACCTCCCCCGCCGTAACCGTAGCCGAATTCGATAAACTGATGGCGGAAGTTTAGTTAGGTCTAGGAAAGTGATTTGAGGGGAGGGCCGGGGGAGCAGTGGCTCCCCCGCCCTCCCCTCAAACTCCCCTCCC
>JBFLZI010000264.1:0-2406 GCA_040756315.1 Thermodesulfobacteriota bacterium
TGGGGGAGGGGGTAAGGGCCTGTGGCCCTTAGCTCCCTCCCCCAAAATACAATCCTATATCCTTTAAACCATGCTAAAGCGAACTTTTGTGCATCTTCCTGGGGTGGGGCTTAGGACTGAGGCGCATTTTTGGCGTCAGGGGCTGTTCACTTGGGAGGATTTTCTTGAGGTGGAGCGGGTGTCGGGGTTGGGCCCGGGCCGGTTGCAGTGGCTTCAGGGGGAGTTGCGGCAGTCCCTGGTCCATGTGGATGAGCCGGACTATTTTGCCCCCCGCCTGCCGGTGGGGGAATACTGGCGCGCCTTTCGGCATTTTCGCGCCCGGGCCGCGTATTTGGACATTGAGACCAGTGGCGCGGCCTGGCCCCATTTGCTGGTGACGGTGGCGGGGCTCTATGACGGCCGCACCATGCGCCAGTTTCTCCAGGGACATAATTTAGAGAAGTTTCCCGAAGCCTTAGAGGATATTGACCTGCTCGTCACCTTTAACGGCAGCCAGTTCGACCTGCCGGTCCTCAAGGCCTATTTCCCTGAGTTGCGCCTACCCCCCTTGCACCTGGACCTGCGTTTTCTCCTGGCTCGGTTAGGGTTTAAAGGGGGACTGAAGAGAATCGAACCCCGCTTCGGCATCCGCCGGCCGCCGTCAGTTGCGGGGCTGGACGGCTTTGACGCGGTGCTTTTGTGGGAACGCTACCAACGGGGCGACCATACCGCCCTGGACCTGCTCTTACAATACAACCGGGAAGACGTGGCCAACCTGGAGACCCTGATGGAACAGGCCTTTGAGATCTGTCAGAAGTCGTTAGTGGGGGAAGGGCCAAGGACCTAAGCCATCAGCTTTCAGCAGTCAGCCATCAGCTAATAAAAAAGCCAAAGCTGACGGCTGACTGCTCATCTTCACTTTAGTCCCCTCTACCAAGACTAAGTACCTTAAAATAAGGATTAATCCATGAAGATCGTTTGGGGAAGCGTCATGTTGCTCATGGGTCTTTTATTCAGTCCATCGGGGAGTCGGGGGGAGGCGGTCATTAAGCTGCCGCCTCCGGAGCATCAGGGGAAGTTATCCGTGGAAGAGGCCTTGACCCTGAGGCGCACGGTGCGTCATTTTGCCGATCGGGGCCTGGATTTAAAGCAGGTCTCCCAGCTTCTTTGGGGCGCGGACGGCCTGAACGATCCCCGGGGATTGCGCACCGCCCCTTCCGCAGGGGCCACCTATCCCCTGGACCTGTATCTGGCGGTGGGGGAGCAGAGTGTGGCCCAACTCGGCCCCGGCCTTTACCGCTATCGCCCGGGAGATCACAGCCTGGAACTTACCAGCAAAGGCGACCTCAGGGCCGGGGTGGCCCGGGCGGCCCTGCACCAGACCTGGATGGCCGAAGCCCCGGTGATGGTGGTGATCACCGGGGAATACAGCCGCTGTACCCGGCGTTATGGGGAGAGAGGAATCATGTACACCCACATGGAGGTGGGCCACGTGGGCCAAAACCTCTTCCTCCAGGCGGAAGCCCTGGGCCTGGGGGCCGGCATCGTCGGGGCCTTTGAGGATTATAAGATGACCCAGGTCCTGGGCCTCCCCAAAGAACACCAACCCCTACTCATCATGCCCGTGGGGTATAAGCATTGAGAAGAGAATGTGGAGGAGGGGGTAAGGGCCCACTGGCCCTTAGCCCCCTCCCCCACAACACCGTCATTATCAAGGCGGGAATTTCCTTGAAGTTTCCGCCTCTTTATTTTAAGGTGGGCCAGATCAGGTTCAAGGAGGCGTCAGATGCGGGTTGGTCAGATCATGCACAAGGACCCCATCATTATTGCCCCGAACAAGCGCATCGGCCAGGCCCTGAAGTTGATGCAAAAGCACAACATCCGCCACTTGCCGGTAGTCAAAAATGACCGCATGGTGGGTTGGATCACCTCCCGCATCTTACGGGAGGTGCTCCTGGCCTCCATGCTGGAGATAATCACCGTGGCCGACGTCATGGTCCAGGCCCCCATCACCGTCACCCCGGAAACCAGTGTGGAAGAAGCGGCCCGCCTGCTTCATGAAAATAAGATCGGGGGCATGCCGGTCATTGAGGGGGAGCGCCTGGTAGGGGTGATCACCACCATGGACCTCCTGGCCGCGTTCTTATCCATGTTGGGACTGCTGCGCAGCAGCTCCCGCCTGGACCTGCTCCTGGAGGACAAACCCGCGGTGCTGGAAGAGGTCTCGGAACTGGTGACCAAGGCCGGCGGGAAAATCATCAATATCGCGTTGGGGACCACCAAGGGGGATAAACGCTGCTACCTGTTCCGCCTGAAAAAATGCGACCTTACCCCCATCATCAAAGACCTAAAAAAACACGGCCACCAGGTGGTGGATTTTATTGCGTGAGTTTTGTGGGGGAGGGGGCTAAGGGCCACAGGCCCTTA
>JBFLZI010000265.1:0-2399 GCA_040756315.1 Thermodesulfobacteriota bacterium
GAACCCCTTAAGGGATGGGGGGTGGGGGTGTGGGGGAGGGGGTAAGGGCCTGTGGCCCTTAGCCCCCTCCCCCAAACCTCATCTTTCCCCTACCCCTCTGCCAGGCGGCGGATGATTTCCGGGATGGTGTTCAGGGCCAGGTGGGGCAGCGACCCGCCTCCCAGGACCACTTGCAGGGGGACGTTCAGGTCTTTAGAGGTAGAGAGCATCAGGTCGCAGATGTCAAAGTAGGCCTCTTCGGTCATCCCCAGGGAGCCGTAGTCGTCGGCGTGGGTGTCGAAGCCGTAGTACCAGAGGAGGAGGTGGGGTTTAAAGTCGGTAATATAGTGGAGGTGTCGGCGCACCTGGTCCACATAAAGGCCGTTGACGTCGGCCTGCCAGGCCAGGTTATAGACGTTCACATCGATCTTGCTGCCGTCCGGGGAGGCGTAGTCGCTGCCGCAGAAGCAGAGGTGGAGAATATCGGCGTCGTCTTTGACCAACTGCCGGGTGCCGTCCCCGTGGTGGGCGTCGGTGTCCACAATGGCAAAGCGCCGCCACTGACCGACCTCCCGCACCCGGGAGATGGCGATGACCACGTCGTTGAAGCAGCAGGCCCCCCAGAACTGGCGGTAACCGGCATGGTGGCCGCCGGCGCCGATGAAGCAGAAGGCCCGGTCAAGGTCGCCCTTAGCCAGGGCCTCCATGCCGGCCACCACCCCGCCCACGGACTCATACGCGGTGCCGCAGAAGCCGTCCCGGGCCACCATGGGGATCATCTCCGGGGCATGCACCTTGAGGATCAACTCTTCCGAGACCCGGGGGGATTCAAACAGGCGCACGTTGGGTTTCTGCAGCAACTCCTCCAACGCCTCGGGAAAATCCTTAAGGCGGTTGCCGATGGTCATGTAGCTCTTGCGGCTGAAGGAGGGGTGGTAGAAGATGCCGATGTTTTTCATAAGGAATCTTTGAAAAAACTACTTGGTCAGCAGATTGATTAACTCTGCCTTAGAAAGTCCGCACTGATTGAGGATGCCGAGGAGAGTCCCCTTGGCGATTTCGTCGTGAAGGGGCACAACAGTTTTATAATTTCCTTTCCGTAAGCTAACCCAAAACCTGCTTTTTTGAGTGCCCTAATAAGGTCATCCCAGACAGAACAGGGAATTTAGCCACCTACCGCGACCTCAAAGGGATACAGGACAATTTCGCCGATATTTTCGGGTAAGTCTTCGGTGCCGAAACTTTCCAGATAGAGTTCCACCGCCGCTTTAAGATTTTTCTGCGCCTCCTCTATAGTTTTCCCCTGGCTGACGACCCCTAATTCGACGCAATGGGCCACATACCAGTTTTCTTCCCGGGTAATTACCGCGGTAAATTTCTTGTGCATAAGACACCCCGACTTTAAGCGGCGAAGTAATTTAGGGTGCGCCTGGCGCACCCTACAAAATCGCTGATTAACCGAATCTTTCACCTGCCTTGGGCTGTTTTGCCTGAATAAACTCCGGGGCCTTGACCTTGCCCAACTCCTTGGTGCGGAAGCGGGTAACCAGGATAGCCGCGCCGGGGACCGCCACTTTAAGGCCCTGGTCGCTTACTTCCAGGATCTCACCGGGCTGGGCCGAGTGGCTTTCTTCCAGGAACCGGGCATTGAAGAGCTTCACCTTCTCACCCTTATAGGAAGTTGTGGCCCCGGGTTGGGGGTCGCAGCCCCGGATGAAGTTGAAGACCTGCTGGCCCGGACGGTTCCAGTCCAATCCGGCCACCTTCTCATCACAGGGGGGATCATAGGTAGCTTTACTGTGGTCCTGGGGAAGGCGGGGCGCCTTGCCCTTGGCCACCAGGTCCACCGCTTCCAACATGGCCTCAATCCCCAGGGGATAGAGCTTGTTGAAATAGACCTCCCCGGTGGTCTCCGCCGGTCCCACCTCCACCTCTTTCTGGAGGAGAAGGTCCCCGGTGTCGATGCCTTCGTCCACCCAGAAGATGGACAGCCCGGTCTGGCTCTCCCCGTTGATCACCGCCCAGTTGATGGCCGAGGCCCCCCGATATTTAGGGAGAATGGAGGGATGGTAACAGATGGAACCCAACCGGGGGGCATTAAACACCCGGGCCGGAACAATGTCGGTGACAAAGGCCAGGACCCCCAGGTCGGCGTTAAGGGCCACCATCCGGTCATACGCCTCCTGGTCCTTCATGTGCTTGGGCTGAAAGACCGGAATCCCCGCGGCCTGGGCCGCCTCCTTCAAGGGATCGGGCTTCCCCCCCGGCCGGTCCGGGGGACAGAAAACCCCCACCACTTCCTGACCCTGCTTGACTAAACCCTTTAACACCTCCGCACCAAAAGCCGCCTGCCCCACCAAAACTATCCGCATGGCTTCCCTCCTGGTAGTGGTGTGTGTGTTTTGGGGGAGGGCCGGGGG
>JBFLZI010000266.1:0-2396 GCA_040756315.1 Thermodesulfobacteriota bacterium
AGGGACCACCGGTCCCTGGCCCTCCCCCCACATATCATCTCACCACCCTCCCCCAACCGGCAGGCGGGCGGCTTTGTGGCGGTGAGTCGGTAAGGCGGGATTGAACCAGAAGATATTCCGGCTTTTCACTGCCTTGACGTCTTTACTGACGTGCCAGCGCCGGCGCTGAAGAGAGGCGGGAAGGTAGCCATAGCCCTGCAGCAGTTCCTGGATCGCGGCTTTATCCGTGCCCGCGGCCTTCAGAGTCGCCTCTTTCATCTCCACCAACAGTAAGGGGGGCCGGGACCTCAAGATTCGCGCTGCCCCTCGCAGCACCGCCAATTCCGCCCCCTCCACATCTATCTTTATAAAGTCCGGCGGGGTTAGTCCCAGATTCTCTTGGAAATGATCCAGGGTAACGGTGCGGCAGATTTGGCTGCCGGTTCGTCCATGGCAGGGCTGAAACAGGCTGGCCCGGCCATCCGCGGTATCAGGGGAAGAATAAAGCAGGGCTTCACCCTCTTTATCAGCCGCGGCCACGTCATAGGTCCGGATATTTTGGAAGGGATTCAGGGCGATATTGTCGTTAAGACTTTTAAACGCGGTCCGGCCGGGCTCCAGGGCCACGACCTGGCCGGTGTTTTTTAAAGTGGCCGCGGCCAGCAGCGAAAAATAGCCGATGTTGGCGCCGATATCCCAGAACACTTCCCGGGGTTCCAGCATCCGTCGCACCAGCGCCCCCTCATGGCGTTCGTCATAATCCCCGTAAAAGTAGATTTTCCTCTGGTCCGGATCCCCCAGGTCCAGCTTGAGATTAAAACCTTGGGCCAGGGTTACGGTGATATACCGATGGGCCGGCGTCAGACCGCCCTGGAGAAGCCGGTAGAAATAGGCCTTCCCGTCTCTTAAAGGAAATTTTTGCAGGTACCAGCGGAGAACCTCCCGGCTGATGGATTTAAGGCGGCCAGGGGACATAACGCTTGTGCCACAAGGTCATGGTCTTAAGGGGCGGGGGAGGTAGGGGAAGGGTAGGGGAGTGCTTCCTCTCCCCCCCGGAAATTTTCAGCCTTTGGTCGGATCAAAGGCCATAATCTTTAAATAATCCTGGACCAGCCGCTCCGGTTCCTCTTGGGGGGTGCCGTGCACCAGTTCTATGCCCTTGCGCTTCAGAAGGGCCTGGGCGCCTTCGCTCAGGCCGCTGGCAATGACATGGGTCACTCCCAGGCTTTCCAGCCACTGGGGAAGCCCTCCCGGCTCATCGACCGGCGGGTCAAGGACTTCCTTTCCCTGGACGGCTTGCTCTTTAACCGTAAAGATGGCAAACTGGCGGGCCTGAGGGAACTTGGAGGCTGACTTGCCGTCCTCCATGGGGATGGCGAACTTCCACACCCCCGGTTCCCGGACCACCTCCGGGGCCTCGGGGGGCAAAACTTCCACCAGGTATGTCACCAGGGGATTCAGGGCCTGGAGGAAGGGGCTTTGCGCCTCTGCCAGTTGCATCAGTTGGCCCTGATCCGCGGCTTCCACCACCTGAGGATCAAAGGGAAGAGAGCCCAGGAAAGGAATCTTGAAGGTCCGGGCCGTGGTGGCGCCTCCTCCTTTCTTGAACAACGGCAGTTCGGCTTCGCAATGGGGGCAGCGATAGCCGCTCATATTTTCCACCAGGCCCAGGACGTCCAAATTGATCTTCTGGCAAAAATTAATGGACTTGCGCACATCCGCCAGGGAGATTTCCTGGGGGGTGGTGACGATCAGGGCCTGGGCCTCAGGGATCGTCTGGGCCACGCTCATGGGTTCGTCCCCGGTTCCCGGGGGGGCGTCAATTACCAGGTAATGCAAGGGACCCCACTCCACTTCGCTCAAAAATTGCCGGATCAACTGATGCTTCAAAGGACCGCGCCAGATCACCGCCAGGTCCCGGTTCCGCATCAACACCTCAATGGAGATGACCTTGAGGTGGTCGAAGAGTTCGGGGGGCAACTGAAACTGGGCGTGGGTCAGGTCTAAGACCTCTTTGAGGCCCAGCATGCGCAAGACGTTGGGGCCATGAATATCCACGTCCATCAAGCCCACCTGGTAACCCCGCCGGGCCAGGCCCAGAGCCAGGCCCACCGCCACGCTGCTCTTGCCCACGCCGCCCTTGCCGCTCATAACCAAAATCTTATGGCGAATCTGCTTTAAGGTTCGCTGAATAACCTTTTCATCCGGGGGAGACTCCTTGCCCTCCTGAGCCGAACTGCAACTGGAACAGGACTCGCTGGCGTCACTATGAGAACATTTTTCCATTTTTACTTGCTCCTCCTAATCGTAACCTCTTTTAAATTTATACCCATTACTCTACCAATGCAAACCCCTGGCTGATTAAGGTGAGTAATTTGGGTTGAGGGGGCCAGGTGTCACAGACCCCTGCCCCCTCC
>JBFLZI010000267.1:0-2371 GCA_040756315.1 Thermodesulfobacteriota bacterium
TAAGGGCCTGTGGCCCTTAGCCCCCTCCCCCACAACATAATAGATTATTGTCCTGGGGTTGGGCCGGAGGCCCAGCCCCAGGACAATAATCCCGAAGGGATTTACTATGGCTAAAACAGTGACCGAGCAAGTGATGCAGGCCCACCTGGTGGCCGGGGAGTTGGTCCCCGGTGCGGAGGTGGCCCTCAGGATTGATCATACTTTGACTCAGGATGCCACCGGCACTCTGGCTTATTTGGAGTTTGAGGCCATGGGGGTGGAGCGGGCCCGGGCGGAGGTGGCGGTGAGTTATGTGGATCACAATCTCCTGCAGACGGATTTTCGCAATGCGGATGACCATCGCTTTTTGCGGACCATCGCCGCCCGCTATGGCCTCCATTTTTCGCCCCCGGGCAACGGCATTTCCCACCAGGTGCATCTGGAGCGTTTCAGCGTGCCGGGGAAGACCCTGCTAGGGTCGGACAGCCATACCCCCACCGCCGGGGGCGCGGGCATGTTGGCTTTTGGGGCCGGGGGGTTGGACGTGGCCCTGGCCCTGGCCGGGCAGCCCTTTCATCTGGTCATGCCGGAGATCTTGGGAGTGCGCCTGACGGGCCGGTTGCCGGCCTGGGTGTCGGCCAAAGACGTCATTCTGGAGTTGCTGCGCCGTCTCAGCGTCAAAGGCGGACGGGGCAAGATTTTGGAGTATTTCGGCCCGGGGCTGCGCCATCTCACCGTGCCCGAGCGGGCCACTATCGCCAACATGGGCGCGGAATTGGGGGCCACCACCTCCATCTTCCCTTCGGATGAACAGACCCGCCGCTTCCTGGCCCTCCAGGGTCGGGAGGGGGATTTCCGTCCCTTCAAAGCCCAAGGCAAGCCCCGCTACGCCCAGGTACTGGAGGTGGAGTTGGGAGAACTGGAGCCTCTTATCGCCTGCCCCAGTTCCCCGGACAAGGTGGTGCCGGTGGCCCGGGTGGCGGGGACCCCGGTGGACCAGGTGCTCATCGGCTCCTGCAGCAACTCTTCCTGGCGGGATTTAATGGTAGTGGCCCTGGCCTTGCGAGGCCGCCGGGTCCACCCCCGGGTCACCCTGGAGATCAATCCCGGTTCGTGCCAGGTCCTGGAGAACCTCTCCCTGGCCGGGGCCTTGCTGCCCCTTTTGGAGGCGGGCGCCCGGATTATGCCGCCGGGCTGTTGGGGCTGCATCGGCATGGGGCAGGCCCCGGCCACGGGCGCGGTGTCGGTGCGCACCTTTCCCCGGAATTTCCCCGGCCGCAGCGGCACCAAGGACGATCAGGTCTATCTGGCCAGCCCCGAAACCGCGGTGGCCGCGGCCCTCTATGGGGAACTCACCGACCCCCGGCGGTTGGGGGATTATCCCCATATCAAGGCGCCCCGCTATTATTTGGTGGACGGCCGCCATCTCCAGTTCCCGCTTTCTCCCGGGGAGCCGGTGAAAGTCATCCGGGGGCCTAACATTGTGCCCTTCCCCCAACTTTCCCCCTTACCGGAGACCTGGCGGGGGGAGGTGTGGCTGAAAGTGGGGGACAACGTCACCACGGACGACATCATGCCCGCGGGCAGCCGGATTCTGCCGCTGCGCAGCAACCTCCCGGCCATCAGCCGGTATGCCTTCACCCGGCTGGACCCGGATTTTCCCGGGCGGGTCCAGGACCGGGGGGAAGGGGCCGTCATCGGCGGGGAGAATTACGGCCAGGGCTCGTCCAGGGAGCACGCGGCGCTGGCCCCCCGCTACCTGGGGGTCCGGGTGAAGCTGGTAAAGAGCTTTGCCCGCATTCACCTGGCTAATCTGATAAACTTCGGCATCCTGCCCCTGACCTTCGAGAACCCGGCGGATTATGACCTGCTGGCCCAGGGGCAACTACTGGAACTGCCCGAGGTCCGCCGACTTTTGCTGGCCGGCGCGGCACGCCTGCCCCTGAAGGTGGTGGGGGAAGCCCGGGGCCAGGGGAAAAAAGAGACGGCGGGGGTAATTCCCTTTCCTAAAAAGAAGGTGGAAGAAAAAGAAATCTGGGTTAGGGTGGACCTCTCCCCCCGGCAACGCCAGATACTCGCCCTAGGCGGCGCTTTAAATTTGGCCCGGGAGGGGTAAGGGGTGGAGAATGTGGGGGGAGGGCCAGGGGGAGCGGTAGCACAGGCTTCCAGCCGGTGGAACCCCTGCCCTCCCCCCACACCCCCATAAGCGCTAACTTAGTCGATATTGACAAATAATTTGTAAAGAAATATTAGTTTTTGTCATTCTGAACGGAGCGAAGCGGAGTGAAGAATCTCGGTAATTACTCAATAATTTTAGAGATTCTTCGCTTCGCTCAGAATGACATAAATTATCATAATCCAAGTGATTTAACTTAAGTTAGCGCATATGCCC
>JBFLZI010000268.1:0-2336 GCA_040756315.1 Thermodesulfobacteriota bacterium
GGGAGCTGCGCTCCCTGGCCCTCCCCCCAATCTCTTCTTCACTGCCGCCTTTTCTGGTAGATGTAGCCCAGGGCCTTGTAGGCCAGGCGGGCCGCGGTGAATTCGCTGGCGCGTTGGCCGGGGATGGGACACAGTTCCACCAGGTCCAGGCCCACTATCGGTCCGCGCTGGGCCAGAGTAGATATAATGGTCAGCACCTGGTAATAGGTCAGGCCCCCAGGTTCCGGGGTGCCGACGCCGGGCATAACCCCCGGGTCCAGGGCGTCCAGGTCCAGGGTCAGATAGACCGGGCCGGAAATACCCTGGAGATAGGCCAGCGCGGCCTGCCAGCCTTCCGGGGCCTGGAGGGACCGGGCCGGGAAGAGTTGTAGCCGGGGGGCCACCCGGAGAAACTGGTATTCCTCCTGGGAGTAGCTGCGCACCCCTAACAGGGCCAGGGGCCGCCCGGATTCATAGACCCGGCGCAGCACGCAGGCGTGGGAGAGCTTGCTGCCGTCGTAAGTCTCCCGCAGGTCGGCGTGGGCGTCCAGGGCCACTACGGTCAAGTCAGGGTACTTGGTCAGGGTGGCCTGCACCAGGGGCACGGTAATGCTGTGTTCCCCACCCACCGCCAGGACCATTTTCCCCTGGGAGACCCAGGGCTGCACCACCTGGCGGATTCGGTCCAGCATGGTTTGGGGGCCGGAGACTTCGGGATGGATGGGGGATGCGGTGGCCAGGCGGATGGCCTCGCTGGGGTTCCAGTTTTCCTCTTCGTCCCAGAGCTCCACCTGGCCGGACGCGGCCAAGAACGCGCCGGGGCCTTCCCGGGTGCCCCCGCCGTAAGTGGTGGTGGCTTCGTAGGGAATGGGCAGGATCACCGCTTCCGCTTCTTTTACCGGCAGAAATTTCAGGTCCAGGAAGTTGGGATAGGCCATCTCACTCAGCCTCCGAGGCAGTTTCTTTATATTCCATTTCTTTTAGGCGGCGGTAGAGGGTAGCCAGGCCGATGCCCAGCAGGCGGGCCGTGAGTTCCTTGTCCCCGTGGGTCTTCTTCAGGGTTTGCAGGATGGCCAGGCGTTCGATCTCTTCCATGGAGGCCCCCACCGGCACGGTAATCTGGTCGTCCGCGGGGGAATGGCGGCGGACCTCGTCCGGTAAATCCGCCAGTTCCACCGTGCTGGCCTCACACAAGGCCACCGTCCGCTCCACCACGTTCTGGAGTTCCCGCACATTGCCGGGCCAACTGTAACTCTTGAGCGCGGCCATAGCCTCCGGGCTGAACCCCATGGGAGGGCGGCTGTTTTCCAGGCAGAACTTATCCAGGAAATGCAGGGCCAAAAGGGAGATGTCCTCCCGCCGTTCCCTTAAGGGGGGGATGCTAAGATGGATCACGTTTAAACGGTAGTAGAGGTCCTTGCGGAATTTGCCCGCGGCCACCGCGGCCTCCAGGTCCACATTGGTGGCGGCGATGACCCGGACATCCGCCTTTAGGGTCTGGGTCCCCCCTACCCTCTCGAATTCGCCCTCCTGGAGCACTCGCAAAAGTTTTACCTGGGTGGCCGGGGGCATCTCGCTGATTTCATCCAGGAAGATGGTGCCGCCGTCGGCCAACTCAAAGCGGCCCTTGCGCTGCTGGATGGCCCCGGTGAAGGCCCCCTTTTCATGGCCGAAGAGTTCGGACTCAATCAGCCCCTCCGGCAAGGCGCCGCAATTCAGTTTGACCAGGGGCTTGCTTTTTCTGGGGCTCTGATAATGGATGGCTTCGGCCACCAGTTCCTTGCCCACGCCGCTCTCCCCGGTCATGAGCACCGTGCTTTTCAGGGGGGCGATCTGATCGATGAGATGGATGACCTTGAGGAGGGCCGGTCCCCGGCCGATGATCCGGCCGGTGGGCCCCCGGTCCTGCAAGGCCTGGCGCAGCCGCTGATTCTCCACCAATAGCTGCTGGGTCTCCAGGGCCTTGCTCACCACCTTGCGCAGTTCATGCATGCGAAAGTCTTTGGTGATGAAGTCATAGATGCCCTTTTTCAGGGCGGAGACCGCCTCATCCACGGTGGCGTGCCCGGAAATCATAATGGCAATGGCTTCGGGGCGGATGATGCGCAGGGCCTCGAAAAGCTCCGTGCCCACCATGTCCGGGAGCTTCAGGTCAATAATGGCCAGGTCCACCGGATGACGGCGCACCTCATCTAAGGCCGCGGCCCCGGTCCCGGCGGCCATGATTTCATGGCCCAACTTCTTTAAACCGGACTCCAACGCCTCCCGGGTGGGAGCATCGTCGTCCACTACTAGGATGACACTCATAGTCTTTTGTCCATGTTTTTTGGGGGGAGGGCCAGGGAGCACAGCTCCCT
>JBFLZI010000269.1:0-2177 GCA_040756315.1 Thermodesulfobacteriota bacterium
GGTTTGGGGGAGGGGGTAAGGGCCTGTGGCCCTTAGCCCCCTCCCCCAAGCTACTAAACCTAAGGCTTATAATACATCAGCTGCCGGGCGAAGGGAGCCACGGCCTCTTCCAGGGCCTTCTGCTGCTCCGGGGTCATGGGGGTGAAGTTTTGGGCGGCATGGGCCAGGGCCCGCACCTGTTCGGGATTGTCGCAGCCGATGACCACCAGGCTCACGGGTTGGCTCAGGGCGTAGGCCACCAATTCAAAGGTCAATTTCTCCGGCTCTTCCGCCAATTGGGGGAGCGCGCCCCGGCAGAGGACCTTCATGCCGATGACTCCCAGGCCCCGGTCCCGGGCTTCCCCTGCCAGGGGCAGGAAGGAGCGGTCCTGGGGTTCCGCGGGGTTCACCGGCAGGAGCACGGTGTCGAAGTCATAGAGGTCCAAGGCCCGGCGCAGTATCTGAGGGTCGTGATGGCCGGTGACGCCCACGAAGCGGGTCCACCCTTTTTCCCTGGCTTCCCGAAAGGCCTCCAGCGCGCCGCCGGGCCCGGCGATGGCCTCCAGGTCCGCTTGGGTGCGCATATCATGCACCTGCCACAGGTCCAGGTAGTCGGTGTCCAGGTTCTTCAGGGTGATGGACAGATGGGCCATGGCCTCCCGGTAGGAGCGGCCATGGGACTTGCTGGTGAGAAAGATTTTGTCCCGGTGACCCTTGAGGCCCTGGCCCAGATAGGCTTCGCTGCCGGAGTAGGCCCGGGCCGACTCAAAATAGGCGATGCCCGCGTCCAGGGCCGCCCGGATCACCGCCTGGGCCTCCCCCTCCTGACCAAAAGTGCGCAACACCCCTTCCCCTCCTAAACCCAGCATGGAAACGCTTACCCCGGTGCTACCCAAAAGACGTTGTGGCAGGGCCATAGGGGCCTCCTTGTATTGGTGGATGTGGGGGGGTCAATTAGTGATCAGTAACCAGTGATCAGTAATCAGTTTTTTAAGTATCGATTCACTGCTCACTGCTCACTGATTACTGATTACTGTTCCCCCCTCTCCCTTGACAGGTCAGGGGCGCCTGTTATTCTAAGGATAGGTATGGCAGGCGTAAAAGTAAAGTCCGGGGAAGCTTATCCCGCTTTGGCTGCGGCCTTGCCCCAGATACCCAAGGCTTGCGGCGTCTATCTGTTCAAGGACAGTCGGGGGCGGGTGTTGTATGTGGGGAAGGCGGTGAACCTCAGGCATCGCCTGGCCTCTTATGGGAAGAACCCGGAGAAGCATGACGCCAAGACCGCCTGGCTGCTGAAAAAGCTGGCCAAGGTGGATTTTTTATTGACCAACACCGAGCGGGAGGCCTTGATTCTGGAGCGCAATCTCATCAAGGCGCATCACCCCCGCTTTAATGTGGTGTTGCGGGACGACAAGAATTATCTCTGTCTGCGCTTAAACTTAAAGGAGGATTTTCCGGCCCTGCGGTTTGTCCGGCGGTTCACGGCGGACGGGGCACTTTATTTCGGCCCTTACGCCTCCGCGGGCCTGGCCCGGGAGACCCTCAAGGTGATGAAGCAGGTCTTTGGCTTGAGGACCTGCAAAGAGAGGCGTCTCTCCTCCCGGTCCCGGCCCTGTCTGGACTACCAGGTGGGGCAGTGCCTGGCCCCTTGCGCCGGTCTGGTGAGCCTAGAGACTTATAACCGGGCGGTTAAGGATGCCGTCCTGTTTTTAAAAGGCCGGGGCAAAAATTTACTTAAGCGACTCAAAGAAGAGATGACCCAGGCCGCGGCCAACCTGGACTTTGAACGGGCCGCGCTCCTGCGGGACCGGCAGCGGGCCGTCAGCCGCACCCTGGAGGGCCAGGTGATGGCCCGGCCCAGCTTCAAGGATCAGGACGTGCTGGGGCTGGCCCGGGAAGAGGGCCAGGCCCTGATTCTGGTGCTGCTGGTGCGGGGCGGCCTGGTCACCGGCAGCCGGGAATACTACTTCCCGGAAATCCCCGCCGGCGGGGACCTCCTGGGGGATTTTGTCAAACAATATTATCGCGAAGGCCGCCCCCTGCCGGATGAAATCCTCCTGCCCCAAGACATCCCGGACCGCCGCGTCCTGGCCGAAGTGCTGCAAGAACAAAAAGGCGGCCCCATCCGCCTGCTCCCGGCAGGGAGGAGAGCAGACAATAGTTTTGGGGGAGGGGGCCAGGGGGCGCCGCCCCCTGCC
>JBFLZI010000270.1:0-2177 GCA_040756315.1 Thermodesulfobacteriota bacterium
GCTCCGCCGATCTCCGGCCCTCCCCCCCAAACCCCAGAACCAAGTGGCACAGGCCTCCGGCCTGTGTCTTTTCAGGACTTGAAGGCATTGTGGGAGCAGCGCTCCGGCAAGAAGGTGGTGCTCTATGATTACGGGGTCAAATTCAACATCATTCGCTCCCTGAAGGCCCGGGGCCTGGAAGTCCTGGTGGTGCCGGCCACCACCCCGGCGGCGGACGTCCTGGCCCTGAACCCGGACGGCATTGTCCTCTCTAACGGCCCCGGCGACCCCGCCGCGGTGACCTATGCCGTTGAGAACGTCCGGCAATGCCTGGGCCAGAAACCCGTGTTCGGCATCTGCCTGGGCCACCAACTCATGGGCCTGGCCCTGGGGGGCCGCACCTTCAAACTCAAGTTCGGCCACCGGGGGGCCAACCAGCCGGTGAAGAATTTAATTACCGGCCGGGTGGAGATCACCTCCCAAAACCACGGCTTCGCGGTGGACCTCCACTCCATCCCCGACCCGGCGGTGGAACTCACCCACTTTAATTTGAACGACAACACCCTGGAGGGACTGCGCCACCTGAAATTGGCGGCCTTCTCCGTGCAATACCACCCGGAGGCCAGCCCGGGGCCGCATGACGCCAATTATTTGTTTGATGAGTTTTTAAAGATTGTTGAAGAGGGCTGATATTTTGGAACCACTGGAAATTTTGCGCCAACATCAGGCTGAACTTAAGCAATATGGGGTAAAATCCCTCAAATTCTTCGGATCCGTGGTTCGGGGTGAAGCCCGGACCGGTAGCGACATCGACATTCTGGTGGAATTCTCCCGGCCTGTTGGCCTTCTGGCCTTTGTGCGCCTTCAACACCGCCTGGCGGAGATTCTGGAAAGGTCCGTGGACCTGGTTACGCCGGAAGCCTTGAGACCCCAATTGCGGGACCACATCCTGAGCGAGGTCCAAAATGCCGGTCAGGGATTGGAAGTTTAGAATAGAGGATATCCTGGAGGCGTTGCAAGATTCTTTGGAACTCACTCAAGGAATGAATTATGAGACTTTCTGCCGGGACAAGAGAACCCTGAAAGCGGTGCTCTATAACCTGGCGGTGATCGGCGAGGCTGCTCGGAAGGTGCCGGAGGAGATCACTTCTGCATATCCCCTGATACCTTGGCGTGACATGGGGGACATGCGCAATGTGGTCATTCATGAATATTTTGGCATTGACACGAAAATTCTGTGGGAGACCGTCCGACATGAACTCCCGCCTCTGATGCCCAAACTCAAAGATATCCTGGCCGGTGTATAAAAGACGTAGGGTGGGCACTGCCCACCTTTCGGGCTGGTGGGCGGTGCCCGCCCTACACATTGTCATTCTGAACGGAGCGAAGCGGAGTGAAGAATCTCTTTCACTGACTGGAAAGACGAGATTCTTCGCTGCACTCAGAATGACAAAGAAAGCAGTCTAACAGCTGGTAGAACAGGCTTCCAGCCTGTTCCGGGCACAGGCAGGATGCCTGTGCTACCGGGGGTGATAGGCTCAGGCTAAAGCCTGCGGCTACAAGGTCACAGGCCAGAGGCCTGTGCCACTTTATTTAGGAATTAGTGAGGGGCAGGTCATATAGACTAGAAGCCTGGGACAACAGGATTATTGTGCAGGTAGGGGAATTGGGGGTGGGCGGTGTCCACCCTAAATTTTGGCGATGAAGCAACCTTTGCCCCGAAATATCTTGGCGGAAATTCCGGAGCTTCTGGCGGAGGAGTTAATCGAAAAGCTTCTGGACGCGGAGCACTTTTTTCTGGAGCGCATTGTCTCCGCAGGACAGGCCACCGCGGCCGGGGAATGGTACGATCAGGGGACTAATGAATGGGTTATCCTGTTATCCGGGAGCGCGGGGTTGTTATTTGAGGGGGAAGAGGAACCGGTGGCGCTTAAGCCGGGGGACTATGTGTTGATCCCGGCGGGCTGCCGGCATCGGGTAGCCTGGACCGATTCCCAAGAGAAAACGGTGTGGCTGGCTTTGCACTATAAATAGGAGCACAGGCTGGAAAGCCTGTGCCACTGAATTAAAAGGTGCACAGGCGAGACTCCTGTGCCACCAATGTTTTTGGCATAACCGGGTGCAGTTGTTCTCCGGATTCCCTGGCAAGCCTCATTTAGGGCCGGCGTTAGAAGGCAGGGCCGTGGCCCTGCCTTCTA
>JBFLZI010000271.1:0-2168 GCA_040756315.1 Thermodesulfobacteriota bacterium
CCTGGCCCCCTCCCCCAAAAACCTATACAGAGGCAATATGCGCTTAATTTTCATGGGTTATCACAACATCGGCCACATCTGCCTGGAGGGCCTGATCGAGCTGTGCCGGGAGTTGGGCGATGAAATCGTGGCGGTGGTCACCCATGCGGATAATCCCCAGGAAAATATCTGGTTTGCCTCGGTGAGGGAACTGGCCTTTCGGAACTTTCTCCCGGTGTATCAGCCCGAGAATCCCAACGACCCCGCCTTTGTGGAAGTGCTTAGGCGTTTGGAGCCGGATTTTCTCTTCTCCTGCTATTATCGCTATATGCTGAAAAAGCCCCTGTTGGACCTGCCTCGTCTGGGGGCCTTGAATCTGCACGGCAGCCTGCTCCCCCGCTACCGGGGCCGGGTGCCCATCAATTGGGTCTTGGTGCACGGGGAGACGGAGACCGGGGTGACCCTGCATTATATGGAAGAGAAGGCCGACCGGGGGGACATGGTGGGGCAGAAGCGGGTGCCCATTGTGGAGGAGGATACCGCTTACACCTTATTCGGCAAAATGACCGCGGCCGCGGGGGAGTTAATCCGGGATACTTATCCGTTGCTGCGTTCCGGTATGGCTCCCCGGGTGCCCCAGGATCAGAGCCAGGCCTCCTACTTCGGGGGCCGCCGCCCGGAAGACGGTCAGATCGACTGGCGCCAACCGGCCCTAAAGATTTATAATCTGGTGCGCGCCGTGACTCACCCCTATCCCGGGGCCTTTACTTATCTTAACGGCAAAAAACTCTTCATTTGGTGGGGGCGGCCCCTGGCCGCTCCGGCTGCAGCGCCCCCGGGCCGGATCGTTGGCGTTTTGCTAGGGGAAGGCCTGTTGGTGGCTACCGGCGACGGCCAGTTGCTCCTAACCCAGGCCCAATGGGAGGGGGAAGTGGAATTTTTAGGCCCGGTGCTGGCCACCTGGGAACATCTGGTGGGACAACATTTGGAAAATCCAACTAATCTGTAGGGTGGGCACTGCCCACCATCATTTAAAACCTTCTTGATAAGGTGGGCGGTGCCCACCCTACATGACTGGTGAGACAACGTTTGGGAAATTAAATCAATAAAGAGAACCTATGAAAATCCTCATCTTAGGTGTCAACGGCTTTATCGGCAACGCCCTGGTCAAGCGCATCCTGGAGACCCGGGACTGGGAAGTCTATGGCATGGACCTCTTTTCCAACAAGATCGAAGAATGCCTGGGCAACCCCCGCTTTCGCTTCCTGGAAGGGGACATCGCCATCAACAAGGAATGGATCGAGTATCATATCAAGAAATGCGATGTGGCCCTGCCCCTGGTGGCCATCGCCACCCCCATGGCTTACGTCAAGAAGCCCCTCACGGTCTTTGAGTTGGACTTTGAGGAAAATCTGCGCATCGTCCGGCAATGCGTGCAATACGGCACCCGCATCATCTTTCCCTCCACTTCGGAAGTCTATGGTATGTGCACGGACAGCGACTTCTCCGAAGACACCAGCAACCTGATCCTGGGGCCCATCCATAAACAGCGCTGGATTTATGCCTGCAGCAAGCAACTCCTGGACCGGGTCATCTGGGCCTACGGCGACGCGGGCCAATTGCAATTTTCCATGATCCGCCCCTTTAACTGGATCGGCCCCAAGCTGGACGACCTGGACGCGGCCAAAGAAGGGAGCTCCCGGGTGGTTACCCAGTTCATTCTCAACCTGCTGCAACGGGAACCCATCCGCCTGGTGGACGGCGGCTTCCAGAAACGCTGCTTCACCTACGTGGAAGACGGCATCGACTGCCTCATGACCATTATCGAAAACCCCGGCGGCGCTGCGGACGGCCAGATCTTCAACATCGGCAACCCCAACAACGAAGCTTCAGTGAAAGAACTGGCCCACCTGCTCCGGGACCTCTTCCGGCAGCACCCGGATCACGTCAATGACGGCGCCTACTCGGAAATTATCGAAACCTCGGCGGACGACTACTACGGCAAAGGCTACCAGGATATCACCAGCCGGAAACCTTCCATCGACAAGGCCCGCCAACTCCTGGGCTGGGAACCGAAAACCGACCTCAAAACCTCTTTAAAATTCACCCTGGACGCCTTCCTGGAGGAAGCGCGGGAGAAGAAAGGAGAGATTTGAAATAAGTTAGGGGGAGAGGGGCAGGGGCCGTGG
>JBFLZI010000272.1:0-2096 GCA_040756315.1 Thermodesulfobacteriota bacterium
TGGGGGTTTGGGGGAGGGGGTAAGGGCCTGTGGCCCTTAGCCCCCTCCCCCAAAAATTACATACCTAACCATGACCATATCCAGAACTGTATCTGCCGTTGGGTTGGGTCCGCGGCGCATCGATTATCAGAAGGAATTGAACCCCGCCCAGTACCAGGCCGTCACCACCACCGCAGGCCCGGTGTTGGTCATTGCCGGTGCGGGGAGCGGCAAGACCCGGACCCTGGTCTATCGCCTGGCCTATTTAGTGGATCAGGGGGTGGACCCCGGCGCGATTCTGCTCCTCACCTTCACCCGCAAGGCCTCCCGGGAGATGCTGGAGCGGGCCGCGCATTTGCTCAACCGCCCCCTGGACCAGGTCATGGGCGGCACCTTCCACAGCGTCTGCTATCACTGGCTCCGGCAAAACGGCGCGCGGCTGGGCTATCCGGACGGCTTCACGGTGATGGACCGCTCCGACCAGGAGCACCTCCTCCAGATGCTCAAGGAGCAACTGGGCCTGAAAAACCTCCCCGGCCCCTTTCCCCGGAAGGAGACCCTGGCGGAGATTCAGGGGGGCATGGTGAACAAGGGCCTGTCCCTGGAAGGGCTCCTGGCCCGGGATTACCCCCAATTCCTGGAGCAGCATCAACATCTGGGCCAAATCGCCATCGCCTACCGGGAGGAGAAAAAACGCCTGAACCTCCTGGATTATGACGACCTCCTCCTGGAAGGCCGCCGCCTGCTCCTGGAACACGAAGACCTGCGCCGCCGCCTGTCCCAGCGCTTTGCCTACGTCATGGTGGACGAATACCAGGACACCAACCACCTCCAGGCGGAGCTGGTGCGCCTCCTGGCCTATACCCACCAAAACGTCATGGCCGTGGGGGACGACTGCCAGTCCATCTATTCCTTTAGGGGGGCCAACTTCCGCAACATCATGGATTTTCCCCAACTCTTTCCCGGGACCAAAATCATTAAGCTGGAGGAAAATTACCGCTCCACCCAGCCCATCCTGAATCTGGCCAACGCGGTCATTGCCGAAGCCCGGGAGAAATACACCAAGTGCCTCTTCAGCCGCCAGCCGGATGGGGGCCGCCCCCGCCTCTTTAAAACCGCCAATGAAAACGAGCAGTCCCGCCTGGTGGTGGCCCAGGTGCAGGAATTGAAAAAGCAGGGTATTCCTTTAAAAAAGATGGCCGTCCTCTTCCGGGCCGCGTACCACTCCTTTGACCTGGAAATCGAATTAGTGCGCCAGGGTCTGCCCTTCATGAAGTTCGGGGGCTTCAAGTTCATGGAGAGCGCCCACGTCAAGGACCTCCTGGCCTACCTCCGGGTGGTGGCCAACCCCAAAGACAGCCTGAACTGGACCCGCCTCCTCCTCTTGGTGCCCGGCGTGGGCCGCCAGACCTCCAGTAAATTTACCGGCGCCTGCAAAAAAGAAACTTTTACCCTGGAGAACGCCCTGGAGCGGCTGCGCCAGGGCCGCCAGCCCGGCCTCAAGGACCTGGCCGGCCTGCTGGCCCAACTGAAAGACCCCTCCCAGACCCTGGTCTCCCGCCTGAGCCTGGCCCTGTCCCACTACGAAACCCTGATCCAGACCCGCTTCGATGACTTTCCCAAGCGCCTCCGGGACCTGGAGCACCTGCTGACCATCACCGCCCGCTACCGGGAACTGCGCAGCTTCCTGAACGACCTCTCCCTGGACCCCCCCACCAGCCTGGCGGACCTGAGCGCCCCCACCCACGACTTCCTCACCCTGTCCACCATCCACTCCGCCAAGGGCCTGGAATGGGACGCGGTCTTCCTCATCTGGGCCGCGGAAGGCCGCTTTCCCGCCTTCTACGCCCTGGAAAAAGAGGAAGAAGAGGAAGAAGAACGCCGCCTGATGTACGTGGCCGTCACCCGGGCCAAACACTATCTGGCTATTATTTTCCCAACCCTGAGTTATAATAGAAACTTAGGGATGATGTTCAACTCACCCTCCCGCTTCATCACCCACCTCCCCCCTACCCTCCTGGAACCCTGGCGGGTGGAAGTGGAGGAGAGGTGAGGTAAGGATTTTTTTGAGGGGAGGGCCGGGGGAGCAGTGGCTCCCCCGCCCTCCCCTCAAACTC
>JBFLZI010000273.1:0-2078 GCA_040756315.1 Thermodesulfobacteriota bacterium
GGGGTAAGGGCCTGTGGCCCTTAGCCCCCTCCCCCACACTCTCTACTCCACCGTCACGCTTTTAGCCAGGTTGCGGGGTTGGTCCACGTCGGTGCCTCGGAGGTCGGCGATATGGTAGGCCAGGAGTTGCAGGGGCACCACCAGGACGATGGGGGAGAGTTCCAGGGGCACGGATGGTATGGGGATGAAGCTTTCCACCCGTTCCTGGACCTGGTAGTTATCCGGTTCAGTGAGGGCGATGAGGCGGCCGCCCCGGGCCGCCACCTCTTCCAGGTTGCCCTGGATTTTTTCCAGGACCGGGCTCCGGGGGGCCAGGACCACCACGGGCATGTCTTGGTCGATCAGGGCGATGGGGCCGTGTTTCATCTCCCCGGCGGCGTAGCCTTCGGCGTGGATATAGGAGATTTCCTTGAGTTTCAAGGCCCCTTCCAGGGCGATGGGAAAGAGGAGGCTGCGGCCCAGGTAGAGGAAGTTATGGGCCCACATATAGAGACGGGCGGTCTCCCGGATGTTCTGATCCAGGTCTAAGGTCGATTGCACCCAGGTGGGCAGTTTCACCAGTTGGGTCAGGTGGTTTCTGATGGCGGTGCGGTCAAGCCTGCCCAGATGTTGAGCCAGATACAGGGAGATGAGATACAGGGCCACCAGTTGAGTGGTGAAGGCCTTGGTGGAGGCTACGCCGATCTCCGGCCCGGCGTGGGTGTAAAAGACGCAATCGGATTCCCGGGCGATGCTGGAGCCCACCGCGTTGCAAATGGCCAGGCTCTTGGCCCCTAAGGCCTTGCCGGCCTGGAGCCCGGCCCGGGTGTCCGCGGTCTCCCCGGATTGGGAGATACAGATGAGGAGGGTGTGGGCGTCCACCAGGGGGTCCCGGTAGCGAAATTCGGAGCCTAAGTCCACTTCCACCGGCAGGCGGCAGAGGCCTTCCAGGAGGTGCTTGCCCACCAGCGCGGCATGGAAGGAAGTGCCGCAGGCCACGATGAAGATTTTGCGAATCTCTTTTAGGTCTTTGGGGGTGAAGGAGACTTCGTCCAGGATGATCTCCCCCGCGGTTTGGTTAATACGGCTCCGGAAGGTGTCGATAATGGCCCGGGGCTGCTCGAAGATCTCCTTTTGCATAAAGTGCTTGTAGCCCGCCTTTTCCGCCATGGCCGGGCTCCAGGTGATGGTATGCACCGGCCTCTCCAGGCGACGGCCCTCATCGTCCAGCAACAGAAACTCCCCGTCCCGGAGCACCACCAGGTCATGATCCTCCAGAAAGATGACCTGCCGGGTGTAGGGCAAAATGGCCGGGATGTCCGAGGCCAGGAAATACTCCCCCTCCCCCAGCCCCAGGATCAGGGGGCTTTCTTTCCGGGCCGCCACCAGCATCCGGGGTTCCTGGGCGTTGGCGATGACCAGGGCATAGGACCCCCGAATCTCTTTTAAGGTCAGGCTCACGGCCTCCAGGTAAGAGGCCCCTTGCCGCAGGTGCTTGACGATGAGGTGGGAGACGATCTCGGTGTCCGTTTCCGACGCGAAGCGGTGGCCGGCCTTAAGGAGCTGTTCCTTGAGTTCCAGATAATTTTCGATGATGCCGTTATGGACGACGGCGATGTCCCCCACCTGGTGAGGATGGGCGTTGGCCTCGGAGGGCCGGCCATGGGTGGCCCAGCGGGTGTGGCCGATGCCCACCTGGCCCTGCAAGGGGTTTTGCCGCACCAGGTTTTCCAACTCCCGGAGCTTCCCCAAACTCCGGCGAATCTCCAAGCCGTTATGACCCAACACCGCCATGCCGGCGGAATCATAACCCCGATATTCCAATCTTTTTAAGCCGTCCAGGAGAATGGGCAGGGCCTCCTGAGGCCCAAGATAGCCGATAATACCGCACATATTTACCTCGATGGGATGGTTTTGAGGGAGGGGGCTAAGGGCCACAGGCCCTTACCCCCTCCCCCAAGCTCCCCCCCAATCCCTTACGGGGTTTTAAAGGTTGGTTAGGGCCGGGGCTAAAAGCCCCGGCCCTAACCAACCCCCTAAGCGGGTTGGTAGGGGGGTGTTGGGGGGGGGCAAGGGCCACAGGGCCCAGGCCCCACCCC
>JBFLZI010000274.1:0-2074 GCA_040756315.1 Thermodesulfobacteriota bacterium
GGGTTGGGAGGGGGGGTGGGGGGGGAGGGCAGGGACCTCAGGTCCCTGGACCTCCCCCCGCTCAAATCAACCTCTGACTGCTACCCATGCTCCAGATATTGGCTCAGAATTTTTTGAACGCCTTACAGTTGGGCAGTGTTTATGCCCTCATTGCCTTGGGCTATACCATGGTGTACGGCATCCTCACCATGATCAATTTTGCCCATGGCGACATCTTTATGGTGGGGGCCTATCTCAGCCTGGCCGCCGCGGTCTTTCTTCTGGGGCTGCCCCTTAAATTGCCTCTACCGTTAATCTTCACGGCCGCGCTGCTATTCAGCATGGTCCTGACCGCGCTTTTGGGAGTGACCATAGAACGTCTGGCTTACCGCCCCCTGCGCCAGGCCCCCCGGGTGTCGGCAGTGATCACCGCCCTGGGGGTCGGATTGTTCTTAGAGAATTTTACCCTGGCCATGCTGGGACCGGAACCGCGCCACTTCCCCCCCCTGATCACCATGACTCCCTGGCAGGTGGGCGGACTTACTCTCACTCCCTTGCAACTGCTGATTATCTTTTTGGCCGCCTTGCTGATGATCCTCCTGGATCTGTTGGTTAGGCGCACCCTGCTGGGGATGGCCATGCGGGCTATTTCCTATAATCGTCCCATCGTTCCCCTGATGGGAGTACCGGTGGACCGGGTGATTTCCCTCACTTTCGCCATCGGTTCGGCCATCGCCGCGGCCGGGGGCCTGATGTACGGCCTGGCTTACCCGGTCCTGGACCCCTACATGGGCATCCGCATTGGCTGGTGGGCCTTTATCGCTGCGGTGGTGGGGGGCATCGGCAATATTCGCGGGGCCATGCTGGGAGGCTTCATCTTGGGAGCAGTGGAGATCTTCACGCCGGTGCTACTACCTTCCTCCACTTACCGGGACTTCGTGGCCTTTTCCTTGCTGCTTATACTCTTAGTCTTTAAACCCACCGGCCTCCTGGGCCGACCGGTGTTTGAGAGAGTGTGATTTTAAAGGTGATCAGTGGTCAGTATCGGCGGGTACTTCAAATCTTTGTTCTTGAACTGATCACTGATTACTGATCACTGATCACTATTCGATTCGAATATCCCTGTTTAATGGCAACCTTAAATAAACTCAAGAGACTACAAACCTGGCTTGGCTCGGCCCTGCTTCTCCTCCTGGCCTGGCTTCTCCCCGCCTCCGGGCTTCTCAACCCCTATTTGGTGATGATCCTCATGTATGTGGGGATCAATATGATTCTTACTTTGAGCCTCAACCTGGTGAACGGCTACATGGGGGAGTTTTCCGTGGGTCACGCCGGTTTTATGGGCATCGGCGCTTATGTCGCCTCCATTCTGACGGTGTGGGTGCTGCCAGGGGCCTGGGCTCCCTGGCTCTTTCCCGGGGTATTGGTGGTGGGAGGGCTGGCCGCGGCCCTGGCCGGACTGGTGGTGGCCTTTCCCTCTTTTAAGACCAGAGGCGATTATCTGGCCATTGTTACCTTGGCCTTCAACATGATTGTCAAAAGTATCCTGGAGAATCTGGAGGTTTTGGGAGGTCCCCGGGGGTTTCTGGGTATGCCCCGCCTGACCACGCTGACTTGGGTGGTGGCCTGGGTCCTGGTCACCTTGTATCTCTGCCGCAATCTGGTCTATTCCAATTTCGGCCGGGGCCTGACGGCTATCCGGGAAGATGAAGTGGCGGCTAATCTGACTTCTGTGGATACCCGGCGTCTCAAGCTTTACGCCTTTTGCGTCTCGGCTTTCCTGGCCGGAGTGGCCGGGGGCCTGTTTGCCCATCTCTTGCAATTCATTAATCCCCGGAGCTTCTCCATTTTAAAATCCACCGACATGCTGGTTATGGTCTATTTAGGGGGGGTGGGGAGCCTGGCCGGGTCCCTGTTGGGAGCCACCATTTTCACTATCCTCTTGGAAGCCTTGCGGCCCTTGGGACTGTGGCGCTGGGTGGTGGGGCCCCTGATGCTGGTCCTGCTCATGGTCTTTCGCCCCAAGGGCATCATGGGCTTTAAAGAAGCCCGCTGGCTGGTGCCGGCGACAGTTTTTGGGGGAGTTATTGGGGGA
>JBFLZI010000275.1:0-2046 GCA_040756315.1 Thermodesulfobacteriota bacterium
AACTCTTTTCGCTGGGACATGAGAGTAACCTGCAACCACGGCATGACCGACCTCCTGGGAGACGATCCGCCATTATACTGTTACCCATGTCTCCGAACATGTGTTACCTATGTCCCCGGTCTATACAAAATCAGGGGTCAGGGGCCAGGGGTCAGGGGTCAGAAAACGCTAACCCATCAATCACTAACCCCTGATCACTGACCCCTGACCCCATCTTAAGCGGGTTGGGAGGGCAGGGACCTCAGGTCCCTGGCCCTCCCCCCCACAAGCCACTTTTCCCTTTTCGCCCGGGTCGCTGGCAGGACTAATCCGTCTGATCCATCGGCTTGGAGCCATATTGGGGAAAGTGTCTCAACAAATCCGCCTTCAGGGCCAGGGCCTGGGGGTAGCGCTCCTCCACCTTTTTCCGCAGGCATTTTAAAATGATCTGCTCCAGGGGGGGCGGGAGGTCCGGGTTCACCTCCCGGGGCGGGACCGGTTCCTGCTCCAGGATCTGGTCGATCAAGAGCTTTTCCACTTCGCTGTAAAAGGGCAGCTCCCCGGTGTAGAGCAGGTACATGATGACGCCGACGGCCCAGATATCGCTGCGGCGCTCGCTTTTGCCCATGATCTGCTCCGGGGCCATGAAGGGGCGGGAGCCTACCATGGTGGCGCTGACGTCCTTTTCCTTCAGAATCTTGGCCGCGCCATAGTCCAGGAGTTTCAGCGTGCCGTCCGGCTGAATGATGATATTGTTGGGCTTGATGTCCCGGTGCATGATGCGCTGCCGGTGGGCATGGGCCACCACGTCGATCAACTGGAGAATGATATTTTCCACCAGGGCCGGGGGCAATTCTTCCCCCAGGAGTTCGTCCAGGGTTTGCCCGGCGACATATTCCTGAATCAGGACCACCTTGCCTTCATCCTCTAAGGTGTCCACCAGATTCGCCACGCCGGGGTGGGGGGAGAGCTTCCGGCAAATTTCCGCCTCCTTGCGGAACTTGGGGTTGGCGGCCTTGGTGAAGGGAATCTTGGCCACATACTGGCGCTGGGGCCCCAAAGTCTCGGTGTCCAGCACCAGCCAAACCTCGCCGAAACTCCCCTGGCCCAGCTTTCTTACCTTTTCATAGCGCCCGCCCAACAGGGGGGTCATGGAGAGGAGGGTCAGATAGTCCCGGCCGGCGGGGAGGAAATGTTCCAGCATTCCCCGGATGGCCTTTTTTAAAGGGGAAAGAGTGCCCACCGGCTGCACCTGGAAACCCGGTTGGCCGGTGGGCTGGGGCGGTAAGGCCAGGTTTTTCAACAACACCGTTACCGGTTTTCCCTGGCGGTCCCTAAGATTCACCTTGAGGGGTGCGGCTGCCGCCGGCAGGGTCAGGAGTTGGCTGAAGCGCTCCCGGTCGGCCGCCGCGTACAGGAGGTCGGCCACGGCCAGAGGTTCCTGCCGGTTCCCCTGGCGGGGATAGCCCAAGAGGCGGCGCAGGCTGGGATTGAGATGACAGCGCGCGCCCTCACGGTCACAGTAGAACAGGGGCTGGACGTTTTCCTGAAAGAGCCGGGTGAATTCCTGTTGGGAGTCAAGGATTAGTTGCCGGTCGCGCTTGAGTTTAAGGACCACGGCCACCCGGGCCAGCACTTCGGCGGGGGCCAAAGGGGATACCAGGAATTCATCCGCGCCCCATTCCAGGCCCTGGGCGGCCAGGTGGCCGTCGAAGTGGGAGGGGGCCAGGACGATGGGCACCCCCCGGGTGCGGGGCTCGCTTTTGAGTTGTTGCAGAAGATGGGGCTCTTCCGCCAGGGCGTCCGCCAGGATCAACAGGTCCGGCGGTTGGGCCTGGGCCTGGGGGAAAAGCTCTGCCGGGGCCGCCACCTCCACCCCATAGCCGCCTTCAGCCAGGATTTCCTTAAGTCGCTCCAGGGTGGCGGTATCGCTGCCGGCAATGAGGATGCGGGATAAGGACACAGGGGCCCCGGTCTTTCTTTAATTTTCTAATCATATTATTCCCTTGGCTCCGCCAAGAGAATAATCTTTTTGAGTGGGGGGAGGGCCAGGGACCTCAGGTCCCT
>JBFLZI010000276.1:0-2026 GCA_040756315.1 Thermodesulfobacteriota bacterium
TCTGCGACCCCTGGCCCCCTCCCCCTAAATCCTCATCTCCCATAATAGCCCGTGAGGCTGGCGGAGGCCAGGATTTTGCCTTCGAGAGTTTTCTCGAAGGTGTTGCGGTCGGTGTTCGGGCTCAGGTCCAGTTGGGCTACTTTCAGGGCGTAGAGGGTGACCACGTAAGGGTGGTCCCCGGTGCCCGGGGGAGGTTGCGGGCCGCCGTAGCCCGGTTGCCCGAAGGAGTTTTTCAGTTCCACGGCTCCGGGGGGCATGTTCTTCCCCGAGGCCCCTTCGGCCAGGGAGTTGGACTCAGCCGGGATATTGATGACCAGCCAGTGCACCCAGTGGCGGGCGATGGGGTGGGGATCAATGATGGACAAAGCAAAAGACCGGGTGCCGCCGGGTGGATCGGTCCAACTCAGGGGGATGGAGACGTTTCGGCCCCCGGCGCCGGGCATGACATACTGTTGGGGGATTTTCCCCCCATCGGTAAAAGCGCGGCTGGCAAGCTGCATGGTTTTCCCTCCTTCCGCCTGGGTGGTGGCCAGGATCAGCGCGGCCAGAAGACCGAGAAAAAAAGTCCTGGACTTGGGCATGATGACCATCTCCAGCCCCGGGAATTGGCCTAGGGTTTGGCCGCGGCCTGGCCGGCGGGTTTGCTCAGCCGGGACTCCACCGTGGGCCAATCGACGTTCCGGAAGAAGGCCTCGATATATTCACCCCTCTTTAAGCCATAATCCGGGAGATAGGCGTGCTCAAAGACGTCCATGACCAGCAAAGGCCGCCCTCCCGCCAGGTGTCCCACGTCGTGTTCATTAATCCAGGTATTGATGAGGCGGCCGGTGGCCGGGTCTTCATAAAGGACGGCCCAGCCGATGCCCCGCATGGCCCCGGCGCCTTTGAAATCCGCCAGCCAGTGCTCAAAGGAGCCGAAATTTTCCGTGAGGCGCTTGTAGAGAGGACCATCTTTCTTAATCTCGCCGCTCCCCCCCAAATTGCCGAAATAAAGTTCGTGGAGGCGCATGCCGTCGAATTCCCAGCCCAAGCGGCGTTTCAGTTCCGCATAGGCGGGTGTATTAAACTGCTGTTGCTTAGCCATCTGGGCTAACTGAGTGAGGAGCAGGTTGGCATTTTTCACATAACCCTGGTAAAGAGCGAAATGGAGGTCCAAAGCCTGGTTGCTGAACCCTTTCATGCCCTTGAGGCGGCTGAAGTCCTGCACTCCGTAAAGCTGGGTCTCCGCCCGGGCGGCCAGGCCGGCCAGACAGGCAGACAAGAGCAGCACCACTCCCAACCATCCCAGTTTCCTAGCCAATTTTTTCATGGGCGCTTCCCCCTTTTAACCGAAACGAGATAAGCAAATTAAAAGGCCATCTCCGGAGACCAAATTTCGCAGACCTTGCCGGACAATTCCGAGCCGGGTTTCAAGGTCTTCTTGCCGGGTTCCCAGCCCGCGGGAGTGGCTTCCCCGGTATCCCGCACGTGCTGGCAGGCCTTCACCTGGCGGATCATCTCCGCCACGTTCCGGCCGATGGCCGGGGCCAGGATTTCCAGGGCCTGAATGACTCCGTCCGGGTCGATGAGAAACCGCCCCCGGATATCCACTCCGCCCTCCTCGTCATAGACCCCGTAAAGCTGGCCGATGCGCCCCCCGGGGTCGGACAGCATGGGATAGGGCAAGCCCCCCTCTACCATCTTGGCCAACTCCCCTTCCTGCCAGACCTTATGCGTATAGGGACTGTCCACACTGATGGCCAGGATCTCCGCGCCCAGGGCCTGGAGGTCCTGGTACCTGACGGCAACTGCCGTCAATTCCGTGGGTCAGACAAAGGTGAAATCCCCGGGATAGAAATAAAGCATGACCCATCGGCCTTTATAATCCGATAACTTTACTTTTTTGATCTCTCCCTTGACATAGGCGCTGGTCTCGAATTCCGGGGCGGGCTTGCCGACTCTCGCTTCCATGGGCGTCTCCTCCTTATGGTGCAGAAGATAATGTTTGGGGGAGGGGGCTAAGGGCCACAGGCCCTTACCCCCTCCC
>JBFLZI010000277.1:0-2021 GCA_040756315.1 Thermodesulfobacteriota bacterium
GTAAGGGCCCACCGGCCCTTAGCCCCCTCCCCCAAAAAACTAACCAGTATCAGGAAGGGCAGGAGGGAGGTTAATCCATGTGGGATTGGCAGCAGGTCCTGTTGGCTTTTACCAAGTTGGCCCTGGCGGCCCTGGTGGGCGGGGCCATTGGTTTTGAAAGAGAGACCCACGGGGAAGCCGCGGGTCTGCGCACCAATATTTTGGTCTGCGTCGGCGCCTGCCTGATGATGCTCCTTTCCCTCTATATGGAGGAACTCTACCGCCACCTGGCCTCCGGTCCCTCCATCGTCCGCCTGGACCCGAGCCGCATCGCCTCTTATGCCATTGCCAGTATGGGTTTCTTGGGGGCCGGGGCCATCATCACCGGCAAGGGATCGGTCAGGGGCCTGACCACCGCCGCGGGCCTCTGGCTGGTCACCGGCATGGGCCTGGCCATCGGCGCCGGGTATCTCTTGCCGGTGATATTTGCCGCTTGCCTCAGCCTGCTGGCTTTATATGGACTTAGGCAGATAAAAGTCTTTTTCCCCAGGGATGAATCTACCTGTCTCACTCTAAAATACCGGGGCCCTGACAAGCCTCTGGAACACGTCAAACAAATCCTGGCGGAGCATAGGATCTCTATACAATTCGTCAATTATCGTCACGAACTGGCTACCGACACCACTACCTACCGCCTGCGCCTGGAGAGCAAAGAAAACGCCCCCTGGGGACAGGCTATCAAAATTATCTCAGGAACCAAGGGATTGGAAGAGGTGCATTGGCAAGAAGGGGAAGTGCCTTAAGTAAATTACGCTATCAGCTTTCAGTCATCAGCTTTCAGCAAAGACCAATGGTCAGGTTTGCAGCCCTTACTATTCGGTTTGGCTATCTAGGCATAATTATTTATATTTAATAAAGCTGACGGCTGAACGCTGATTGCTGACAGCTTTTAACTAAATTAAAGACCACCCCCATCTTTGCCCCTTAATTTGATTCATGGCCCATTATCGCCCCTTCCTGCCCGGCACCCGGCTGGGCCTGACCACCACCATCCCGGTGGAAGTGGTGCTGGCCGCTGGCCTGGTGCCGGTGGACCTGAATAATCTCTTCATCGCCTCCCCGGAGGCCTACCGCCGGGTGAGCGACGCCGAAGCCGCGGGCCTGCCACGGACCATCTGCGCCTGGGTCAAAGGCATTTACGCCACCCTGCCCTACCACCCGGAAATTAAAGGGGCCATTGTCGCCTGCCAGGGAGATTGCTCTTACACCCAAGCCCTGGGGGAAATCCTGGAATCCCAGGGGCTGGAAATCATTCATTTTAAATATCCTTACCCGAGAAATCGGGAACTGCTGCGGCTGGAAATTGCTGATCTAATGAACCGCCTGGGCGTAACCGACCTGGAGGTTTCCCGGGTGCTGGCCCGGCTCAAACCCCTGCGCCGGGACTTGCGCCGCCTGGACCGCCTCACCTGGGAAACCGGCCAGGTGCGGGGCCGGGAAAATTTTCAGTTCTTAATCGCCAGCTCCGACTTTGCCGCGGACCTTAAGACCTTTGCCCGGCAACTGGCCGACTTCCTGGCCGAAGCGGCCAAACGCCCCCACCACCACCCTAAAGTACGCTTAGGCCTGGTGGGCATCCCCCCCATCTTCACCGACCTCTGGGACTACCTGGATGAACTGGACGCGGAGGTGGTCTTTAACGAAATGCCCCGACAATTCAGCATGCCTCACCCGGACCTGGACCTCATCGACCAATACCACCGCTACACCTACCCCTACGACATCACCGGCCGCCTGGCGGACCTAAGGGAAGCCATCCGCCAACGCCGCCTGGACGGCCTCATCCACTACACCCAGAGCTTCTGCTTCCGGCAAATGTTCGACCAGATGCTTCGGGAACAACTGCGAGTGCCGGTCCTCACCATCGAAGGGGACCGCCCCACCCCCTTGGACCCCCGCACCCGCATGCGCCTGGAGGCCTTCATCGATGTCCTGCGGCCTTGATAGGGTTTTGGGGGAGGGGGCCAGGGGTCGCAGACCCC
>JBFLZI010000278.1:0-1998 GCA_040756315.1 Thermodesulfobacteriota bacterium
ATTTGTTTTTTTGGGGGGGGGGGGTGGGCGGGGTCTGCTGTGTTCCCCCCGCCCCCCCCCCACACCCCCCCAACCCCCTAAATGTTTAACGGTCGGCCTCCCAATTCCATCAAGGTCTATTGGCTCTCCGAGTTTGCGGACAAGTTCGAGATCTGGATGGCCAAAAGAGCCAGCATCGTCTCCTCCCCCGATTCCTTGAGCTTCAGTCTCTATTTGGTCTGGCCGGTGGAAGAGGCGGAGGAGGGCCGCATGGAAATCAAGCAAAAAGGGGAGGGGCTGGTCTTTTATACCAACTGGTTTCCGGAGGAAGAGTTTGCTTTGGAAATCTTCACTTCCCCGGATCAGGAAAGGCTGGTCTTACTGTGTCATTATGAGCGGGAGACCATCTTCTTCCATCTGACTCACTAGATTATCGACAAAAAAAGAGGGCCAGGGGCCGTCACCCCTGACCCTCCCGCTCAAGCCATACTCCTGGGAGCTACCCCAGGAATTCAAATCAGGGCCAGAAATCGCCAGGTCCAGGGATTAGCCCACTAGCCCGAATTCCTGGCCCTGATTGGTCCTGGCTACAGCAGCGGCTGGATAATCTTTAAGAACTCTTCCTTCTTTCTGGTCCCTTCTATCTTTTGGACGATATTGCCCTGCCGGTCGATGATGAAGGTCGTGGGCACCACCGCCACGCTCCCGTAAGCCTGGTCCACTTTATCGGTTCCCACCAAAAAGGGATAGTCCAGGGCCATCTGCTTGGCCAGGAACCGCAGCATAGGCGGGTCCGTTTGCAGACAAATCCCCAACACCTGCAGACCCTTCTGTTTGTTTTCCTTGTAAATCTGGTTCAGGTCCGGCATCTCCTGGCGGCAGGGGCCGCACATAATGGTGAAAAAGTTGACCACCACCACTTTGCCCTTGAATTGGCTGAGAGTGTAGTCCTTGCCGGTCACGTCCTTTAAGGTAAAATCAGGGGCGGCTTTACCGGCGGCCCAAGCAGAACTCGCCAATGCCAGGATTACCAAGGCCAGCAAGAGTCCTCTCCAGATCGTGGCCGGGCCACCCAGGGTCTTTCTGTCCATGAAAATCTCCTTGATAATGGTTGATTTGCCGTTTCAGTTGTTAGCTTATATATCAGAAAGCCGCCGGTCCCGCAATTTGATATCTCAGCACCCGGAGGGATGGGCCTGGCTTCCCAAGTTTCCCGGGAGGAGGTTAAATCGGCGCCTTCCCCAACCGGGACTTGACTTTATCCATAATTTCTTCATACTGGTTATCCGAATCGGCTCACTGGCATTGAGGCCGGGGCTGGCTTTCCTATCAGATAAGATCGACTTTTACCGGAATCAAGGAGCAGCACATGAAAATCTTGGGCATCTGGGGCAGCCCCCGTCGGGGCGGCAACTCGGAAATCCTTCTCAATGCCTTTCTGGAAGGCGCGGCCCAGGGAGGAGCCGCCACCGAAAAAATCAGTCTCCGGGAGTTGAAAATCTCCCCCTGCCTGGAGATTTACCATTGCTTCAAAGACGGCACCTGTCCCATCAAGGACGACATGCTGCCCTTATATGAAAAGCTGGTGGCCGCGGACGTGGTGGCCCTGGCCTCCCCCATCTTTTTCTACGGCCTCTCCGCCCAGGCCAAGGCCATGATCGACCGCACCCAGGCCCTTTGGTCCCGTCGCTATATCCTCAATGCCGATTTTCCGGGGCCGGAGCGCCAGGGCGTGTTGCTGTGCACCGGGGCCACCAAAGGCCGACTTCTCTTCGTGGGCGCCCGCCTCACCGCCAAATACTTCTTTGACGCCATCAATGTCAGCTATGCCGCCGAAATCCTGGTCCGGGGCGTGGACGAAAAAGGCGCCATCTTGCAAGAATCGGCAACCCTCACCGCCGCCACCGACCTGGGCCGACGCCTGGCCCAGGGGGAGAAACCCACTCCCATCAAACTCTCCCCCCTGGCGGTGTAAGGTAGGATTTTTTTGAGGGGAGGGCGGGGGAGCAGTGGCTCCCC
>JBFLZI010000279.1:0-1974 GCA_040756315.1 Thermodesulfobacteriota bacterium
CCGGGGGAGCCTGGCTCCCCCGCCCTCCCCTCAAACTCCCCTCCCAACCCCCCGATAAGGGGTTGGGGGAGGGAGTTTGAGGGCGGGGGCAGGTGTCTGTGACCCCTGGCCCCCTCCCTCAATCCTCAATTTTACCCCATCAGCCAGCCGAAGCCCAGGCCGGCGCAGGTGGAGATGATGACGATGATGGTGACGAACACTGCGGTCTTTTTCCAGCCCATGACCCGGCCGATGACGATCATGTTGGGGAGCGACAGGGCTGGCCCGGCCAGGAGCAGGGCCAAAGCCGGTCCCTGGTTCATGCCCATGCGCATCAGGGCCTGGATAATGGGAATTTCCGTCAGGGTAGCAAAATACCAGAAGGCGCCGATAAGGGCGGCAGCAAAATTGGCCGTTAAACTATTTTCTCCCACCAAAGCGGCCACATACTTTGGGGGGATGAGGGCGGAAATGAACCCCACCGCCAGCACCCCGCCGTAGAGCAGGGGGGCCAGGAGTTTGGTGAACTCCCAGGTGTTGTGCAGCCACTCGCCGATTTCCTCCCGGTTGAACCAGCGCCAGAGCATCAGGAGTATCAGGATCAGGATGGCGCCGGCAATATAAAACTTGATCTGAGAAATGGAAAAGGTAAGGCTCGGCTCCCGCTCCAGGCGTTCCAGGCGCTCCTTGGGGATAATCACCTGATCCTCGGTCTTTTTGCCGTCCCAATCCTGGGAGAGTTGGAAGATCAGGTCGTGGGAGCGTTCTTCCAGGACCACGGCCTTAACCTGCCGGCCGTCTTTGAGGTGGATAGTGACGTCCCGGGGGGTCACCCAGGCGGCGAAAATCAGAAAAAACACCAGGCTGAAGAAGAACACGCAGGTCTGCCAAAAGGGGCGCCGGGGCGCCTCGGGAGTCGGCATCTGCATGGCCGCAGCCACCTTGGCCTTTTCTTCCTTCCGGAAAATAAAGGCCATACCCAGGCCCACCAGAAAGGCAAAGCTCACCGCGCCGATGACCCGGGCCAACCCCAGTTCCAGGCCCAGGACCCGGGCGGTGAGGAAGATGGCCAGGATGTTGATACCCGGGCCGCTGTAAAGAAAGGCCGAGGCCGGCCCCAGCCCCGCGCCCATCTGGTAAATGCCGGCGAACATGGGGAGCACCGAGCAGGAGCACACCGCCAGGATGGTGCCGGACACCGAGGCCACGGTGTAGGCCAGGAACTTGTTGGCCGTGGGCCCCAGATAACGCATCACCGCAGCCTGGGAGAGAAAGGTGATGATGGCCCCGGCGATGAACAGGGCCGGCACCACGCAGGTGAGGGTATGGTTCCGGGCGTAGGCCTGGAGCATGAGAAAGCCCTCCAGGACGGCCTCCTGGACCTTGGGTTTCCCCAACGGCAGATAGTAAGCAAACAGGAAAATCCCCACAAAGAGGAAAAAGATCTTGCCTTCCCGGCCCAGAAGCCAGTCCTTGCCGGTCTTCCAGGCGGTGATCCAGTAGGATTCTTGCGGGGGAGCCTCCCCCACCATGACTTTTCCGGGATGGTTATCCATTTAGACTTAACTCCGTAGCTTGAAGCCCTCGGCGCCTCAAGACTCCTAAGACGCCGGCACGACTTCCGGCAAGTATTCCCGCCCCATTTTTTTCCCCGTGGCGAACACGGTGGCAAAGATGGTCTCCAGGTTTGCCAGGACGGACTCGAAACGCACGGTGAAAAGGTCTTGATCGGGAAGGTAAGTCACTTCCAGTACGCCGGTTAGCTTAAGCAGTTCGGCGCGCACCGCGTCGGGGCAGCCCAGTCAGGTAAAACCCCCCGCTTGCGCCATCCCTTTGACCCGCATCTTAAATTCGGTAATCAATCTATTTTCCCTCTCATCCTGTGTCCGCCAGCCATCAATTACTTTTTGCGATTATTCCCTTTGCTCCGCAAAGGGAATAATCTTTTTTAAGTGGGGGGAGGGCCAGTAGCACAGGCTGGAAGCCTGTGCTACT
>JBFLZI010000280.1:0-1973 GCA_040756315.1 Thermodesulfobacteriota bacterium
AGGGGGCAGGAGCCACCGGCCCCTGGCCCCCTCCCCCAAAAAAATCCCACCGCCAAAGCAGCCCCGTCCAGGCCAGGAAAAAAGCGTCTTCCAGGAGGGCCACCCAGCCTACCTGTCGTTCAAAGAAAAGGCCGCAGCCGCAGTCGATCTTCAGGCCCCGGGCCATAGTAATTAATAATACTAACATAAACAGAACCAGCTGCAACATGATGAGCAGGAGGCAGCTCCGGCGTTTGATGCCGCCCACCAGGTGGGCGCCCCCGGTATATCCCAGTTTCAGGGCCAGGCGGCCCGGCGCCTCCAGGAGGTATCCCAGCAATAAAAAGAATGCCGGAGTGATCTCCAGCCAAGGGAGGATGGCGGCCACCGCTCCCACCAGCCTGGCCGGGACCAGTTGATATGCCAGGACCGCCTCGGCAAAGTCATAGGGAGCCAGATGCTTTTGCACCCCGGCATAAAAAAAGACCCCTCCCAAAACCGTCCCCAATAAACAGACCAGGGGCCAGGGAGGATCGCCCGGAAAAGTCCCCCGGCCCCGGGCGGGAGCAGGGGGAGACGTGGGGGAGTCGGTGTTAACCCAATCAGACACGGCGATAAGATTTTCCTCCTGGAATTAGCCGCGCGGGGGCGGCTAGCGTCGGGTGTCCACCGGATAGCCGGCTTCATCCCAGGACCGGAAGCCTCCTAAAAAGGCCATTACCTGGGTGAACCCCAAAGTTTGTAGTTTTTCCGCCACCTTCAAGGCAGCGTCACATCTTTCCTGGCTACAATAGACTATTAACCGGCGATCTCTGGGGACCCCCAACAGTGGGGAGGATTTCAACTCCGACCAGGAATCCGGGGAGAGGTTAATGGCTCCGGGGATATGCAGTTCCTCATACTCTTGCCGGTCCCGGGTATCGATGAACAGGCTTTGACCCTCCTGCCAGAGAGTGTGGGCCTGGGCCAGATTGACGGTCCGGACTCCCTGGAACTGCGCCTCCCGGCGCTGTTGCCGCAATTGTTCCAGGCGCGCCGAGAGCTCCCCCCGCTGGGCCAGGCGCACCAGGGGCCAATGTTGCAGGAGGCCGAAGGCCACGGCCAGGAGCACTAGATAACCGGCCCAAAGAAGGTCCTGGCGCTTACTGGGCCATGCCATGATATTTGGTTATCTCCTTATCCTTAAAGCCGCCCGGACTTGCCTTTTAGGCCCCGGCAGATAAAATGTTACCAGATAAAGACCCATTAAACCAGGAAGGCCAGGCCCCATGCCCTCAGCTTTAGCCATCCGCGCCATTGCCTTTGACCTGGGCAACGTCCTCATCAAGGTGGACCATCTCCGCTTCTGCCGCCGGCTGGCCCGGCTGGCGGACCGGACCCCGGAGGAAGTCTATGCCGACGTCTTCGCCACCGGCCTGGAGCCGGGCTATGACACCGGCCGCCTGAGCTCCCGGGAATTTTATCAGCGCGTCATAAGCCACTTCCAGGTAAACCTGCCCTATCCCCAATTCTGCTCCTGGTGGAACGACATCTTCGACCCCATGGAGGGGATGGCGGAACTGATAGAAGACCTCAAGGCCCGCTACCCCTTGATTTTGGTGTCTAACACCAATGCCCTGCACTTTCCCTATATCTGCCGGCGCTTTCCCCTGGTGCATCACTGCCGGGGCTTCATCCTCTCTTACCGGGTGGGCAGCCGCAAGCCGGAGGCGGCCATCTACCAGGCCCTGATCCGGGAAACGGGCCGGCCCCCGGAACAGTGCCTCTTCATCGACGACAAAAGCTCTTTTGTGGAGGCCGCCAAGACCCACGGCCTGACGGCCTGGCGGTTTACCTCAACCCAGGAATTTCTCCAAGACCTGAAACGCCACGATCTTTGGTAACGGCAATTGTTTTGTGGGGGGAGGGCCAGGGACCTGAGCACAGGCTGGAAGCCTGTGCTACTGGCCCTCCCCCCACACCCCCCTCCCAACCCGCTTATGGGGCCGTAGAAG
>JBFLZI010000281.1:0-1943 GCA_040756315.1 Thermodesulfobacteriota bacterium
GGGAGGGCAGAGACCTCAGGTCCCTGGCCCTCCCCCCACAAACAATTCACCACCATGCTCGAAGATTTAGCAACAGAGTTGGCGTCCTTGGAGGCCCAGGCCTTGCGGCGGCGGCTGCAGGTGGTGGAGGAGGTGTTGCCCGGGGGGAAGGTGCGGGTGGGGGGGCGAGTGTTGTTGAATCTCTCCTCCAATGATTATCTTGGTCTGGCCCAGGACCCGCGGCTCCTGGCCGCGGCCCGGGCCGCGGCGGCGCGTTGGGGTGTTGGAGCCGGGGCTTCCCGCCTGGTGGTGGGCCATCTGGCCTTGCATGCGGAGGTGGAGGCCAAGCTGGCGGCGTTCAAGGGCACGGACGCGGCAGTGATCTTCAGCACCGGGTACATGGCCAATCTGGGGGTCATTTCCGCCCTGATGGGTCCAGGGGACTTAATTTTTGGGGATAAGCTCAATCACGCCAGCCTGTATGACGGCATCAAGCTGGCCGGGGCTTCTTTAAAGCGCTTTTCCCACCGGGACGTAAAACAGTTGGAGAAAATGCTCCGGGAGACGCCGCCGGGGAAAAAGAAATTGATCGTCACCGATTCCGTCTTCTCGGTGGACGGGGACCTGGCGCCCTTGGCGGAACTGGCGGCTCTCAAAGAGCGATACGGGGCCGGGCTGATGGTTGACGAAGCCCATGCCACCGGGGTATTGGGGCCGGGCGGGGCGGGGTTGGCCGAAGCCCTGGGATTGACGGCCAAAATTGAGGTGCACATGGGGACCTTTTCCAAGGCCCTGGGGTCCCTGGGGGGTTACGTAGCCGGGGACCGGCGGCTGATTGACTATCTGCACAACCGGGCCCGGTCTTTAATCTACTCCACGGCCCTGCCGCCGCCGGTGTTGGGGGCCATCGGCGGGGCTTTGGATCTGGTGTCCCAAGAACCCCAGCGGCGGGCCTATCTCCTGGAAGAGGCCGGGAAATTCCGCCGGGAACTGGCCCGGGCCGGCCTGGACACTCTGGGGAGCGAGACCCAGATTGTGCCGGTGCTAGTGGGAGATAACGCCAGGACCTTGGAGTTTGCCGGGGCCTTGCGGGACCAGGGCCTGATGGCCGTGGCCCTGCGGCCCCCCACAGTGCCGCCGGGAAAATCCCGGGTGCGCTTTTCCCTGAGCGCGGCCCACTCCCCGGAAGACCTGGCCTGGGCACGGGAGAGGATCATCCGGACGGCCCGAGGAATGGGCCTGGCCTCATGAAAAACCTGATCTTCCTCCACGGCTGGGGCGCTCAGGGGAATATCTGGCACCGCCAGATGGAGGCCTGGGGAGGCCGGTGCAGAGTCCTGGCCCCCGATATTCCCGCCTGGGAGGCGGAATGGCTGGCCGATTATTTGGCGAATCTACCCCTGAAAGAAACCGTGGTGGTGGGCTGGTCCCTGGGGGGCATGCTTCTTTTGGAAGCACTGGCCGGCAGCCGGGTGTCCCCGGCGGGCCTGGTTTTGGTGGGGGTTCCGGCCGCTTTTTGCCAAAAAGCTGATTACCCCTGGGGGCAACCCCCGGCGGTGGTGCGGGCCATGCGCCGGGCCTTGAAAAATGATGCTTCCCGGGTGTTGCAAGAATTTGCTCTAAAATGCCTGGCGCCGGGAGAAGAACACTACCGGGAAGAGGTTTTCACCTTTTTCCGGCCTGGAGAGGCCGACGCCTACCTGGCCTCCGGTCTGGACTACCTGCTGCACCGGGACCTGCGACCCTGGCTCTCCTGGATTCCCGGCCCGGCCGTCATCATCCAGGGAGAACAGGATAATATCGTGCCCCCGGCCCAGGCCCATTACCTTAAGCAGCACCTGCCGGGAGCGAGACTGTTTCTTCTCCCCGGCGCCGGCCACCTCCCCTGCCTCACCCAGGCAGGGGCATTTAATGAGATTGTGGAGGAGGAGTTTTTGAGGGGAGGGCCGGGGGACCGCAGGTCC
>JBFLZI010000282.1:0-1924 GCA_040756315.1 Thermodesulfobacteriota bacterium
AGGGGAGTTTGAGGGGAGGGCGGGGGAGCCACTGCTCCCCCGGCCCTCCCCTCAAATCACTTCTCCTCCCAACGCCTTCTGACATACCAGTCTATCTGCCGGCAGATGCCTTTGATGACCTGGGCTTCCCGGGCACGGAGGCCGTGGCGGTTGAAGAAGCGCCGCACGTTAAACATCCAGTAGTCCGGGTTTTGGTGGCCGATGTAGTTGATTTTCACCAGGGTCTCTTTGAGGGTGGCGTACATGGCTTCCAGTTCCCGGGAGTTGGCCAGGCGGGGTTCGAAGCGGGGTTGGTCGGCCCGGGCCAGGAAGAGTTCATAGGCCAGGATCATCACGGCCTGGGCCAGGTTGAGGGAGGCGCACTCGGAGGTGGGGATGGTCACCAGGGCGTGGCAGAAGGGCAGTTCTTTGTTGGTCAAGCCCCAGTTTTCCGGGCCGAAGAGAAGGGCCACGTCATTCTTATGGGAAATTTCAAGGACCCGGGCCGCCATCTCCCGGGGGGAGAAGATCTCCCGGCGCACTCCCCCCAGGCGGGCGGTGGTGCCGACAATATAGTGGAAAGGGGCCAGGGCCTCGGCCAGGTCCTCGTGCACCGCCATTTCCTCTAGCAGGTGGGAGGCCGCGGGAGTGGCCATCATGCGCAGGCGGTCCATCTTCAGGCTCTCCGGCTGCACCACTACCAGGCGTTTCAGACCCATATTGCAGGCGGCTCGGGCCACCGCGCCGATGTTCTCCGATAGTTGGGGCCGATAGAGCACCACCGCCACCCGCTCCAGGGTCACCCGGGCTTCCCCCTCTTTACCCCGCCCCTTTCTCTTCATGATCACAATGTAGCATAAACGCCTTAGTCAGAAAACCGGAGGCCGTCCTTGATAATGTGACCAGAATTATTATTTTCTAAGAAAAAGGTAGCAAAATGACTCCAAATCTGATCATCAGCGGGTTGCTGACCCTATTTTTGCTGGGTTGCGGCCCGGTAATCTCCACCCAGGTCTTGCAGCAGGCGGATAGACCGGTTACTTTCGCGGCCCTCAAGGCCGACCCGGAGCAATATCGCGGCAAAACCCTGATCCTGGGGGGGGAAGTAATGCAGGTCCAATTTCAGGATGGCAAAAGCTTCCTTTGGGTGGCCCAGAAGGAGATGGACTCCCACCTCTACCCCGTGGATGCCCCGGTTATCGGCGGCACCTTCCTGGTGGAAAGCCAGGACTGGCTCTCCCCGGATTCCTATATCACCAAGCGCAAGGTCACGGTGGCGGGGGAGGTCCTGGGCCGGCGGGACGGTTTTCCTTTGCTCCGGGCCAGGCAGATTTATCTATGGCAAAACCCTTATGTACAGGATGAATTCCTGAGACAATGGATTGATCCCTCCAATCCATACTGGTATACTCCCCCTTACTTCGATCCCTGGCGCCATGGCAGCCACGGGAGATGAGACAGATGCACATCGACAGATATGAATTCGGCCTGATCGTCATCGACGGCGTCTCCTACCATCAGGATCTCCTCATCTGGCCGGGACAGATCAAAAAAGACTGGTGGCGCCAGCAATCCCACCTCCTGCAAGCAGAAGACGTCTTTGAAGCCCTGGCCGCCAATCCCCAGGTCCTGGTGGTGGGCCAGGGCCAACCCGGACGCATGGAGGTGGCCCCGGCCCTGGCCGCCTACCTGAGGGAGAAGGGCATCGACCTGATCGCCCTCCCCACCCGACAGGCCTGCCAGACCATCAACCAACTGGCCCCCAAACGCCGCCTGGCCGCGGCCTTACATCTGACTTGTTGAGAGGGAAGTGTGGGGGAGGGGGCTAAGGGCCACAGGCCCTTACCCCCTCCCCCAATCCCTTATGGGGGGAGAAAAGTTGATGGTTGAGCCGGGGCTGATAGCCCCGGCTCAACCATCAACCCCTAAGCGGGTTGGGAGGGGG
>JBFLZI010000283.1:0-1900 GCA_040756315.1 Thermodesulfobacteriota bacterium
GGAGGGCAGGGACCTCAGGTCCCTGGCCCTCCCCCCACAATCAAATCACCCCATATCCGTTCTCAATACAGCCACGAACGCGCTTTGGGGGATGGACACGGACCCCACCGTTTTCAGGCGGGCTTTGCCGGCCTTTTGTTTTTCCAGGAGTTTGCGTTTCCGGGTGACGTCGCCGCCGTAGAGTTTGGCGGTGACGTCTTTGCGGAAGGGGTTTAAGGTCTCCCGGGCGATGATCCGGCCGCCGATGGCTCCCTGGATGATCACCTTGAACTGTTGCCGGGGGATTTCTTCTTTTAGGCGCTCGCAGATCCTCACGGCCCAGTCCCGGGCCCGGTCCTGGTGCACGATCATGGAGAGGGCGTCCACCCGCTCGCCGTTCACCAGGATGTCCAACCGGACCAGATTAGCCTCCCGGTAGTCCCCCAGTTCGTAGTCGAAGGAACCGTAGCCCTGGGTGAGGCTTTTCAAGCGGTCGTAGAAGTCGATGATCACTTCCGCCAGGGGCAGGTCGCAGGTCAATTCCACCCGGTTCGGCGTAGGGTTGCTGAACCGGGGGTTGACCCCCCGGCGTTCCAGGCAGAGTTTCATCACTGCTCCCAGGTAACGGGCCGGGAAGAGGATGACCGCCTTAATATATGGTTCCGCGGTTTTTTTGATGCGGGTGGGGTCCGGGTAGTGTTGGGGATTGTCCACCGCCGTCACCTGCCCGTCCTGGAGGGTGAATTCGTAGCGCACGCCGGGCACGGTCATGATGAGGGAGAGGCCGAATTCCCGGGCCAGGCGCTCCTGGACGATCTCCAGGTGCAGGAGGCCGAGAAAGCCGCAACGAAAACCGTGGCCCAGGGCCGCGGAGGAGTCTTTCTGATAGATCAGGGACGCGTCGTTTAACTGGTATTTTTCCAAAGCCTCCGCCAGGGCCTGATAGTCATCGGCCCCCACCGGAAAGAGGGAGGCGAAGACCACCGGCTTCACCTCCTTGAACCCGGGGAGCGGCTGGGGGGCCGGTTGGGCTTCCAGGGTGATGGTGTCGCCGATGCGGGTATCCCGGACGGTCTTAATGCCGGCGATGAGATAGCCCACCATGCCGGCCGCGAGTTCCGGGCGCACCTCCCGCTTCAGCCCGAAGCGGCCCACCTCTTCCACTTTATAAGTGGTGCGGTGGGACATCAGGCGAATGGTGTCCCCGGGCCGCACCCGGCCGTCAAAGACCCGGCAACTCACCACGGTGCCCCGGAAAGTGTCGTATTGGGCGTCAAAGATCAGGGCGGACAGGGGCGCCTCCACCCGGCCCTTAGGGGGCGGAATCCGGGTGACGATGGCCTCCAGCACCGCGTCGATGCCCAGACCCTCCTTGGCGGAGCAGAGCAGGGCCTGCTCCGGGTCCAGCCCCAACTCCCGGTCGATTTGCTCTTTCACCCCGGCCACGTCGGCTTGGGGGAGATCGATCTTGTTGATCACCGGGATGATGGTCAGGTCGTGCTCCAGGGCCAGATAGAGGTTGGCCACCGTCTGGGCCTCCACTCCCTGGGAGGCGTCCACCAAAAGGAGCACCCCTTCGCAGGAGGCCAGAGCCCGGGAGACTTCATAGGAAAAATCCACGTGCCCCGGGGTGTCGATGAGATTAAGGGAGTATTCTTCGCCGTCCCGGGCCGTGTAGGGCAGGGTGATGGTGTTGCTCTTGATGGTGATGCCCCGCTCCCGTTCGATCTCCATGGTGTCCAGCATCTGCTCCCGGAACTGGCGCTCCGGCACCGACATGGTGGCCTGAATCAAACGGTCTGCCAACGTTGACTTTCCATGATCAATATGGGCAATGATGCTGAAATTGCGAATGCGTGGCATGGTTAGGCCCGGTTGTTTTGGGGGAGGGGGCTAAGGGCCACAGGCCCTTACCCCCTCC
>JBFLZI010000284.1:0-1893 GCA_040756315.1 Thermodesulfobacteriota bacterium
GGGGAGGGCAGGGACCTCAGGTCCCTGGCCCTCCCCCCACAGACATTCTCTTCTTCTCTTCCTTATTGGGCCGCGACGGCCTTGTTTTGGTTAAGGTTGTGCCAATCTTCGGCTTCCTGGGAAGTATCCTGCCAGCCCTCACAGAGGTGGAATTTCCCCACCCCTTGTTGGAGGCGTTCACAGAAGCCTTTATACTTGGTGGACCAATAGCGGCAGGTGGAGCAGATTTTCAAGGGACGTTCCTTTTTCTTGTCGATCATGGATTGGCCCGATGTTAGTGGCGAGTTAATTTGATGTTAGCGCTAACCGGATTTAAGGTCAAGGGGGAAATGATCGTAGCCGGTTCCGGAAATTATCTTTTCCCGTTCCCCCTCCCAGAGCCGGACTTCTTCCCCGGAAATGATTTCCCCCAGGACCAGAGGCGGGGCCAGCCCGGCCTGGGAAAAGATCTGGGCCAGCGCCGCGGCCTTATCCCGGGGGGAAGTAAAGAGAAGCTGGTAATCTTCCCCACCCTTTAGAGCCAGGTCCAGGGGGTCCCGGCCGATCTTTGCCGCCACGGCCCTAACCCGGGGAGAAATGGGAACGGCTTGGGCCGTAAGGCGAGCGCCCACGCCGCTGGCCCGGCAGATATGGTAAAGGTCGCTGGCCACTCCGTCGGAAAGGTCGATCACGGCGCTGGCCAGCCTCTCCCAGGCCAGGAGGCGTCCGGCGGTCAGTTGGGGCTGGGGGGCCAGATGGGCCCGGACTAAAGGCCCCCGGATCTCGGGGTCGATTTCCAGGCCCCGGCGCAGGATTTCCAGGCCCGCGGCCGCCTCCCCCAGGGTCCCGGTGACATAAATCCGGTCGCCGGGCTGCGCCCCGGCGCGCCGCAGCATCTCCTGCCGGGGCACCCGGCCCAGGACCGAGACGGTGACTGACAATCCTGACGGGGAAGCCACGGTGTCCCCGCCGATGACCGCGACGCCGTATTTCCGGCCCTCCTGGGCCAGCCCCTGGCCCAACTCCAAGGCCCCGGCCAGGTCCCTCCCCGGGGGCCATCCCAGGGAGAGCAAAGCATAAAGCGGTTCCCCCCCCATGGCGGCAATATCGCTCAGATTTACCGCCAGGGCCTTGTGGCCCAGTTGTTCTAAAGTGATGTAAGCCAGATCAAAGTGCACCCCTTCCACCAGGGTGTCCAGGGTCCAAAGGAGATAATCGGGGCCGCCCAAATCAAGCGCGGCGCAATCGTCCCCGATCCCTAAGACGACCTCGGGAGGCGCAGGGCCGAACCGTTGGGCCAGGGCCAGAATCAGGCCCACTTCCCCGGCGGGGGGCTTTTCCATGTCAGACTATTTCCAGGTCATTAAAAAAGAAGGCAATTTCGCTGGCGGCGCTCTCCGGGCTGTCAGAGCCGTGGACAACGTTCTTCTCCACGTCCCGGGCGAAGTCGGCCCGGATGGTGCCGGGTGCGGCCTGGCGGTAATCCGTGGCCCCCATCAGGTCCCGGTTGAGCTGAATGGCGTTTTCCCCTTCCAGGATCAGGGCCACGATGGGCCCGGAACTCATGAAAGTCGTCAGGCTGTCGTAAAAGTGTCTTTCCTGATGCACCGCATAAAAGGCCCGGGCCTGCTCCAGGGTCAGACGCAGCATCTTCATGGCCCGAATTTTGAGACCGGCCTTTTCGAACCGGCTGATCACTTCACCGATCAAGCCCCGCTCCACGCCGTCGGGCTTGATCAGAGATAAAGTCCGTTCCCTAGTCATATTAAGGTTAGATCTCCTCTAATTATAGGGCGTGCCGTGCGTGCCGACTGATGGCGGCCACGGGCCGCCCTATACTTGCTGATCCCCCCTCCCCCAATCCCTTAGGGGGTAAATTGGTCGGGGGAGGCGGGGCCTTTTGACCCCGCCTCC
>JBFLZI010000285.1:0-1879 GCA_040756315.1 Thermodesulfobacteriota bacterium
GGAGGGCAGGGACCTCAGGTCCCTGGCCCTCCCCCCACCTAACTTTTCTGGCTGGCGGCCAGGTTGGCCAGGTTGGCCAATATTTCGTAATTGCTGGGATCTTCTCCTCCCATCCGGCACATCTGTTTAATGAGCTCCAGGTTCTCCTGGCTGGCCAGGCGGAGAAAGGCTGCCACGGTGCGCACCTCCTGGGCTATCAGGAGCTTTACCAGTTCCTCCAGGGCCTCCGGCGCGCAAGAGAGGTTCAGCCGGTCCAGGGCCGGGGCCAGGCTCAGAGGAGTGAGGGCGGCCGTCTCCGGGGCTTCTTTCTTTTTGGCTACAGTACGCCGCTCCCGGATCACCTGGCGGGCCCGGGAGATGCCCAGCTTGCCGGGGGGCACGTCTTTGGTGATGGTGGACCCCGCGCCCACGTAGGCCCCTTTGCCGATGGTCACCGGGGCCACCAACGCGGTGTTGCTGCCGATGAAGGCCCCTTCTTCAATAGTGGTGCGATGCTTGTTAACGCCATCGTAGTTGCAGGTGATGGTGCCTGCGCCCACGTTGGTGCCCGGGCCCACCTCCGCGTCCCCCAGGTAGGTGAGGTGCCCGGCCTTCACCCCTTCATGGAGGACCGATTTTTTCACTTCCACGAAGTTGCCGATATGCACCCGCGATCTGAGGTCGGCGCCGGGCCGGAGATGGGCAAAGGGGCCGATATCCACCCCGGCGGCGAGACGGCTCCGGGTTATGACGCAGCCCATTTTGACATGGACATCGTTTCCCAGGGTGGAATCCACAATTTTGACCGAGGGCTCGATGAGGCAGTTTTCCCCGATAACCGTGTCTCCCTCAAGATAGACATGGGGATAGATAACCGTGTCCCGGCCAATGGTCACCAGGGACTCAATATAGGTGGATTCAGGGTCTATCAAGGTGACCCCCTGGTCCATATGTCTTTCGTTAATGCGGCGTTTGACGGTGCCGGTGGCCTTGGCTAACTCTCCCCGGCTGTTGATGCCCAGGAGGTTTTCCCGATCCGCGTCCACCAGGGCCTCCACCCCCCGGCCCTGCTCTCGGGCGATGTGGATCATGTCGGTGAGATAGATTTCCCCGGTGACCGGGCTTTTGGGGATTTGGTCCAGCCCCTGCCGGAGAAAGGCGGCGTCAAAGCAATAGGCCCCGGTGTTGATCTCCCGGATGGCCAGGATGTCGGGCCGGTCTTGGGAATCCTTGGATTGGAGCACCGCGGTCACCCGGCCCTGGGCGTCCCGCACCACCCGGCCATAGTGGGCCCCGTCCGGCAGTTCAATGGTCTGGACCGTGACCGCCGCGCCGGTTTCTTGGTGCAAGCGGGTGAGGGCCAGGATGCTGCTCCCGGAGATGAGGGGGGCGTCGCCGCAGAGCACCAGGACCGTCTGCACCTGGCCGGGAACCCCGGGCAGGGCCACCTGCACCGCGTGGCCGGTGCCTATCTGGGGCTCCTGGACCACGAAGCGCACCGGATAGTCCTTGAGGGCCGCCTCAACTTTCTCAAACTGATAGCCCACCACCACCAGGATATCGCTTATTCCTATCGATATGAGAGTATCCAGGAGATAGGCCACCATGGGCCGCCCCAGGATAGGGTGCAGCACCTTGGGGTGCTGGGACTTCATGCGGGTGCCCTGGCCCGCAGCTAGGACAATGGCGGTGGTGTCAAGCATCGGTTTATCCCTAATTTAAATGCATTGGTCGTGCCAATTTCCTCAGATGGTGCATAAGAGGCACCCGACGAGAAGACTATTAGCCTGAATTTTTCTATACTATTGAATTATCAAATTTTAAAAATGAAAAGGCAAGCCCGGTTATCCTGGCTTGCCTTCTAATTTTTTCCCATAAAGGGGGTGGGGAGGGGAGTTTG
>JBFLZI010000286.1:0-1872 GCA_040756315.1 Thermodesulfobacteriota bacterium
AAACCCCCTCCCCCAACCCCTTAAGGGTTTTAAAAGTTTGGTTGGGGGTCTTAACTTATCATTAAATGCCTAGGGTTCCCTCTTTTCCTTTTCGCCTTTTTCCCTTTTCCCCCTTTTGATATCCCTGGCCCTCCCCGCATAAAAATCTTCCCCCCTTTTTTTCTTTATCCATCCGCCCTCCACAACCGATAACAAATAAAGGTCTTATAGCTTTTTTCCGAAAACCGAAAACTGAAAACCGAAAACCATAACAAATGCCCATTCCTTTATCTCCGCCTTCAGGTTGCCCCATCGGGATGGATAATTGTGCCCTCCACCAGGAGGTCCAGCGACTCCGGGAAGAGTGTCAGCGTCTCCTGGAATTGTCCCAGACCGACCCTCTTACCGGGCTCTATAATCGGAGCTATTTCTTTAAGGCTTTGGCTAAGGAGATGGAGCGGACCCGGCGCACCGGCTTTCCCACCGGGCTCATCATGATCGATCTGGACCATTTCAGTAAAGTCAACAAAACCCATGGACACCAGGCGGGTGATGCGGTCCTCGGCGCGGTTAGCCGCCTTTTTGAGAAAAATATCCGGAAGCTGGACATCCCCTGCCGCTATGGGGGAGAGGAATTCGCCATCATCCTCCCCGGCACCCGCTTGCCCCAGGCCGTGGCCCTGGCCCAACGCCTCAGGACTACTCTGGCCCAGTTTCTGTTTAATCTCGAGGGCGGTCTGGCCCTGTCTATCACCGGCAGTTTCGGGGTGGATTGTTATGCGGCCAAAGATGAGGTCTCCATCAAAGGCTTTATCAGGCGGACGGATCGATTCCTGCTGGAGGCCAAAACCCGGGGCCGCAATCTGGTCCGGCACCGGCAGAGCGAACCCGCCGCAGTGCCCAGCGGGGTCACCGTGGCGGAACGGTCGGAACTGTTCCCGGAGGATCAAGTCTATGCGAAATCACTTGCCCAAAAACGTTAAACCCCGCCGGTTCTGTATCAGCAGCGGTAAAGGCGGAGTAGGGAAAACCAGCCTGGCGGTGAACCTGGGCCTGGCCCTGGCCGAGCCGGGGAACCGGGTGCTCATCGTTGACGGCGACCTGGGATTGGCCAACGTGGACGTCCTCTTGCGCCTGCCGGTGCACTCCACCATCCAGGACATTCTGGACCGGGGCGGCGACCCCCTGGAAACCGTGGTCTATCTCATGCCCAACTTGGGGATTCTCCCGGCCAGTTCCGGAGTCCCGGACATGGTGAACCTGGGGTTGGAGGACCAGGCCCAGTTAGCCTCGGTCCTGACCGCCATCGGCGCCCATTTCGACTACGTCCTGGTGGATACCGCCGCGGGCTTAGGCCCCTCGGTGCTCTGGTTCAATACCCTGGCGGATCACATCATTTTGGTGGTGACCCCGGATCCCACCTCCTTGACCGACGCCTACGCCATGATCAAGGTCTTGTTCCAGGAATACCACCGCCGCCAGTTCCATATACTCATGAATCTGGTGAAAGAAGAGACCGAAGGCCGCCAGACTTTCAACACCCTGGCCAAGGTGGCGGCCAAATTCCTTAATTTAACCCTGGATTACCTGGGGTCCGTGCCCCAAGACTACGCGGTCATCAAGGCCGTTAGGGAACAGGTGCCCTTCCTGAAACTCTCCCCCCAAAGCCCGGCCAGCCAGGCCGTGGAAAACCTGGCGGCCCGCCTGCCGGAGCTGCCTCGGGAAAGGCCGCTGAACCTGGTCCCGGACTTCCAAGCCAAAGTGGCGGTTGACGGATAGAGTTGGGGTAGAGTTGGGGGAGGGGGCCAGGGGTTTCCACAGGCTGGAAGCCTGTGCCCCTGCCCCCTGCCCCCTCCCCCAACCCCTTAGCGAGGTGAACCCTCGCCGGGGCCG
>JBFLZI010000287.1:0-1859 GCA_040756315.1 Thermodesulfobacteriota bacterium
AGCCCCCTCCCCCAACCATCATCCCTCCCCCACATACCGCCTGGGATTAGCGCTGCCCAGGTTGCAGTAGATTTCGTAGCTGATGGTGTCGGCCCAGGCAGCCAGGTCATCCGCGGTCAGTTGCTGGTCCCGGTCCGCGCCCAGGAGGGTGACCGGCTCTCCCACCGCCACGCCGGGAATATGGCTCACCTCCACCATGGTGAGGTTCATGCACACCCGGCCCCGGATGGGGGCGCGTTGTCCCTGGATGAGGACCTCCCCCCGGTTGGAGAGGAGCCGGGGATAGCCGTTGCAGTAACCCACCGGCAGCACGGCCAGGCGGCACCAATCCGGGGTGACGAAGGTGCAGCCGTAACTGATGGCGCTCTCCGGAGGCAGGTGTTTTAATTGCACCACCTGGCTTTTCAGGGACATCACCGGCTGCAGGGCCACCGGCGGGGGGCGTCCGGGGTCGGCGGGGGAGCCGTAAAGCATAATGCCGGGGCGCACCAGGCCAAAATGGGCCTCCGGCAACTCCGCCAGCGCGGCGCTGTTGGCGATATGGCTTAATGGCAAGGGGAAACCCCGGAAGCGGGCCGAACCCAGTAAAGCCACGAACTCTCCCAGTTGCTTTAAAGTATAGGTTTTATCTTCCTTCTCCGCCATGGCCAGGTGGGAGACCAGGCCCAAAACTTCCAGGTGGGGGCATTGCTTCAAAGTCTCCAGGAAGGGCAGGACCTCTGCCGGGTCTAGGCCCAGGCGTCCCATGCCGGTATCCACCTTGAGATGCACCCGGGCTTTCTTGCCTTGGGCCCGAGCCGCGGCCTCCAGAGCCTGGGCCACGTCCGGGCGATACACCACCACCTCCAGGTCGGCGGCCACTGCGGCCGGGCTCTCCTGGGGGAGGATGCCCATGAGCAGGAGCACCGGCAAGGTCAACCCGGACTCTCTTAAGGCCAGGCCTTCCTCCAGGGAGGCCACCCCCAGGTAATCGGCCCCGGCCCCGGCCAGGGTGCGGGCCGCGGGGATAAGCCCATGCCCGTAAGCATCCGCCTTGACCACTGCCAGAAATTTGACCCCAGGGGCCAAAAGCCGGCGCAACTCCAAGTAGTTGTGCCGGAGTGCCCCCAGGTCAATCAAGAGCTCCACCATGGAAGTAATCATCATGATTTGGCCCTCTTGATGGTCCGGGGAAGATAGCTTCGGATTGCCAAGTCAGAGCGTGGAGGGATTTCCGGAAAGTTCAGCGCCAATCTGAAAGTCCCCTTTTAAGGGAAATCTCGGGGAATTTTAAATCACCCCTGGCCCCGATACTTCGGCGGAACCTTTTCTGCCTGCTGGACCACCTTTTCTTCCAGTTCCTGTTTATGCCGCTTAAGCGCTTCCTGAAGCCGGGGATCGCTTAGAGCCAGGATTTGGGCCGCCAGGATGGCGGCGTTTTTAGCGCCCGCCGGGCCTAAAGCCATGGTGGCCACCGGCACCCCCGCGGGCATCTGCACCATGGCGAGCAGACTGTCCAGGCCATGCAAGGCAGAGTTGGCCAAGGGCACCCCGATAACGGGCAAAGTGGTCTCCGCGGCGATGACCCCGGCCAGGTGCGCGGCCGCGCCCGCGGCGGCAATGATGACCTTCAACCCCCGGCCCGCCGCGTCCCGGGCATAGGCCTGCACCCGTTTGGGAGACCGATGGGCCGAAGCCACCGTCACCTCCACACCGACGCCCCACTCCTTCAACAAGGCCGCGCCCGCCTCCACACTGGGCCAATCCGAGGCGCTCCCCAAAACCATCCCCACCAATACCCCATCAGCCATGTTTTTTCCTTTCTGATTGGGGGAGGGGGCTAAGGGCCACAGGCCCTTACCCCCTCCCCCAAACCCCCA
>JBFLZI010000288.1:0-1839 GCA_040756315.1 Thermodesulfobacteriota bacterium
GGGGGTTTGGGGGAGGGCGGGGGTGTAGGACGGCCGCCCTCGGCTGTCCTCCCCCGGCCCTCCCCCAAAAATCGTCAAACCTCCCCCACTTCCAGAACCTCGCAATCCATCCGGCCTTGGGCGACGCGCACCCGCACCCGGGTTTGGGGAGGTATTTCCAGGGCGTTTCGGATAATGGTTTCTTCCGGCAGCCGGGTGGCCACCGCATACCCCCGCTTCAGGATAGCCAGAGGGTCCAGTTGCTCCAGGTGGCTCCGGCAGTAGTCCAGGTGGCGGCGAAGTTCCTGGTGGCCGCGGCTCCAGGCCTGCCCTAATCTTAAGCCGGCCTGGTTTAGACCCTGGCGGGCCAGAGTCACCTGGCGCCGGGGGCTTAACAGGGCCAGGCGGGAGCCGGCCAGGCGTACCTGCTGGGCTTGATTGCCCAGGTAACGTCGAAAACGCCGCAACGCCATCTCCCCCTTGTCATCCACCCGGAGGCGCAGGTCCAGCAAACGGCGGCGCAGGTCCGGCAAGCCCCGGGCCACCAAACCTACGTGGCGGCGGGCCGTCTCCACCTGCCGCCGCCAGCTCCGGTACAGGGACCCGCCCAGCCGCTCCAGGCGGCGGGAAAGTTCCACCCGGTCCGGCACCACCAGTTCCACCGCGGCGCTGGGGGTGGGGCCCCGCACGTCCGCGACAAAATCAGCGATGGTGAAATCCACTTCATGCCCCACCGCGGAGACTACCGGAATGGGGCAACGATAAATGGCCCGGGCCAGGATTTCTTCGTTATAGGGCCACAGGTCTTCTAAAGAACCGCCGCCCCGGGCCAGGACGATGACTTCCACCCCCGGATAAGCGCTGAGATCGTCCAGGGCCTGGGCGTTTTCCGCGGCCGCGCCTGGGCCTTGCACCTTCACCGGATAGATCAGCACCTCGATGTTAGGGAAGCGCTTTTTCAGGAGACGGAGGAAGTCCCGCACCACCGCGCCGGTGGGAGAAGTGACCAAGGCCAGACGCCGGGGCAAGAAGGGCAGGGGCTTTTTCCGGGCCGGGTCGAAGAGGCCCTCGGCCTGGAGGCGGGCCTTCAGGGCCTCAAAGGCCTGGGCCAGGGCCCCCAGACCCAGGGGCTCCAGGTAATCCACCACCAACTGGTATTCCCCCCGGGGCTCATAGACGGTGATGCGGCCCCGGCAGAGAACCTGGCCGCCTTCCTGGGGTTTGTAGCGCAGGTGCTGGTGGTTGCCCCGGAACAGCACGGCCCGGAGTTGGGCCCCGGCGTCCTTCAAGGTGAAGTAATAGTGCCCGGATAAGGGCTGACGCAGATTGGAGACCTCCCCGCTGACCCAAATCAAGGTATATTGGGTTTCCAGGTGCTCCCGGATTTCCCGGGTCAGGCTGCTCACCGTGTAGATGAGCGGTAGTTCCTGGGTATCCAGCATAAAATTATTTTACTATACCACAACCGATTGGCGGCGGAGAAAAATTCTTCCCAGCGCTGACTGGCCCGGCTGGTAAGGGCTTTCGCCCGTAAGCCTTGGGAAAATAACTGGTTCTAGGGTAAAAAATGGGGTTTTCTCTGGTTAATGGGAGAACCTTTCAGTAAATTAGTAAAATCAAGCAGGTGAAGGGGGCAATTTTCCAACCGGCCTGGAAAAATTTGGGGCGTCCAGGTTCACCGGCCCGCCGTCATGTCGGGTGCGCACTGCGAATCATTATTATTCCTTTTCCCAAAAACGATTATGCCCTTAGCTCTGAAAAGGTAATGGCTGCCGAGTTGACGCAAGCATGAATCATCCGGTTGAACATTTGCGGTTCCCAGAAGCGGCGGTTGAACCGGTAGCAAAATTCCCCCAGGTA
>JBFLZI010000289.1:0-1728 GCA_040756315.1 Thermodesulfobacteriota bacterium
GGGGGACCTGTGGTCCCCCGGCCCTCCCCTCAAAAAACACCCTCTCCCCCCCGAGGTGCAGCGGCGGTTGCAGGGGTTGCGGGTAGCCGGGAGGTTGAGGGGCGATCCTCTCGGGGTCAGGGAGATTCTGGTCCGGGCGCCCAATTGGTTAGGGGATGCGGTGATGAGTCTGCCGGTTCTGGCCGGGCTGGGGGAGCACTTTCCCCAGGCGGAGATCACCGTACTGGCCGCGCCCCGGGTGGCCCCCCTCTTTGCAGGGCAGCCGGGGATAGCTGAGGTTATCGTCTATCCACCGGGGCGGGGGAAATGGCCTCTGCTCCGGAGTCTCCGGTCCCGGTTCGATCTGGGTCTGGCCTTGCCCAATTCTTTCGAGTCGGCCCTGGGCCTGTGGCTGGCCGGGGCGCGCCAGCGAGTGGGATATAACACTGATGGCCGCCGCGCTTTTTTGACTTTGGCGATAAAGGGCCGCACCGGACTTAAGGGTCTGCATACGGTATACTATTATTTGGGGTTGCTCCGGGCTTTGGGGGAGGTTAAGGATTTCACTTATCCCCGGCTTTTCCTGACGCTTCAAGAAATTGAGGCGGCCCAGGGGCTCTTAGCGGCTGGGGGCTGGGAGCCCGGCGCACCGTTAGTGGGCTTGAGTCCCGGCGCTGCTTACGGCCCGGCCAAGCGCTGGCCCCCGGAGCGTTTTGCCGCACTGGCCGCGGGTCTGGAGCAGGAATTCGGGGCCGGCCTGGTCTTATTGGGCGGCCCGGAGGACCGGCCTGTAGCCCAGGAGTTTAAAAGATATTTTACCGGACCGGTCTTGGACCTGGTAGGACGGACGGACCTGCGCCAGGCCCTGGGGGTGCTGTCGCAACTCAAGCTTTTGGTCACCAATGATTCCGGCTTGATGCACGCGGCCGGGGCCTTGGGCGTGCCCCTGGTGGCCCTGTTCGGGTCCACCGACCCTCAGGCCACGGGTCCTTTCACGGACCGGGCCACGGTGCTCTATCATCCGATGCCTTGCAGTCCTTGCCTGAAGCGCACCTGCCCCACTGATTATGAGTGCCTGACGGCTATTACGGTTGATGAGGTTAGGGCCGCGGCCCGAAACCGGTTGACGGAGACTGGATGAAACAGGCGGCGGTTTTTCTAGACCGGGACGGCACCATCAACGAGCAGATGGGCTATATCAATCACCTGAGCCGGTTAGTGCTCCTGCCCTGGAGCGCGCCGGGCATCCGCCTCCTTAACCAGGCCGGCCTTAAGGTGGTCATCATCACCAACCAATCCGGGGCCGCCCGGGGTTATTTCCCCTTGTCCCTGGTGGACCAGGTGAATGCTCATCTGCAAAACCTCCTGGCCGCGGAAGGGGCCAAAATAGACGCGGTTTACGCCTGTACCCACGGCCCCAAGGACGGCTGCCCCTGCCGCAAACCCAAGCCCGGCCTGATTCAGCAGGCCGCTCAGGACCTGAACCTGGACCTCAGCCGCTCCTATTTCGTAGGGGACCGCTATCTGGACCTGGAAACCGCCACCAACGCCGGAGTGAAGGGCATCTTAGTCCTAACCGGCTATGGCCGGGGAGAATACGAACACTTCAGCCACACCTGGCCCACGCCCCCGGCCTTCGTGGCCCCCGACCTCCAGGCCGCCGCGGCCTGGATTTTAGAGGATTTGGGGACGAACTTGGGGGGAGGGCCAGGGACCTGAGGTCCCTGCCCTCCCCCCAAGCCCCCCTCC
>JBFLZI010000290.1:0-1715 GCA_040756315.1 Thermodesulfobacteriota bacterium
CTCCCCCAAACCCCCTCCCCCAATCCCTTATAGGGGTTGTTGTCGTCGAGAAAATCGGGGCCGTTGGCCACGTTTTTCCCAGCTTACTCCATCTTGCGAATACGAATCTCTATCTCTTTGTTATCTTTCAGTAAATCCACCAGTTTACGAGTATCCGTCTTCCCGAAATGATACGGGTAGAGAATCTTGGGCTTGAAGGCCCGGGCCGCGTCGGCCACCATCTCCGGGGTCATGGTATAGGGGAGATTCATGGGCAGGAAGGCGATGTCGATGCCCTTCAGGGCCTTCATCTCCGGGGTGTTCTCCGTGTCCCCGGCCACATAGACCCGCTTATCCCCAAAAGTGATGATATAGCCATTGCCCCGGCCCTTGGGGTGAAAAGGTTCGCCACTCCCCCGTTTGTGCACCAGGTTATAGGCCGGCACCGCTTCGATCTTAAGGCCGGCCATGGTCTTGACCTCCCCATTCTGCATGACCGTGGCCCCGGCCACTTGGGCCGCCCCGGCTTGGTTCACCACAATCTGGGTGTCGGGCTTACGCACCAGGGCCACCGCTTGGGTATCCAGATGGTCCCCGTGCTCATGGGTGATAAGAATCAGGTCCGCCTGGGGCATTTTGCCGTAATCGGCGTATTGTCCCACCGGGTCCACGTGAATCACCTCACCCCCAAAAGTAAACATCAAGGTGCCGTGGCCGATAAAGGTGATCTCCAGGTCGCCGGCGGAGGTCTTAATGACGTCCTTTTCAAACTTCTCCGCCGCCAGGCCAACCCCGGCCCAAGTAAAAATTAGCAGGCTGACCAACACTGATAATTCTTTCATGGGGCTTCTCCTGATAAATCTTTTTCCGAAGTTAATGCGGGATGGGCACCGCCCACCATCCTTACTTTCTATTTTATGCCCAAGGGAAACCGGTCCAGTATATTTTTATCTCGCCGCAGGGAAAGGCTGCCCGCATGCCTCGCAAGCGGCTTCGGTAAAGGCGGCGGCGCTGGCCAGCTTCTGATAGTGGCCACATTGGGGGCACAGGGCCACCGGCTGGTAATCCAGCCAGCCCGCGTCCTTCCAGAAGCGCAAGGTGCCGTATTTGCGCCGGTAGGTGCGCATGGGCACGTAAAAACAGGCCACCAGAAAACTTATAAAAAAGACCACAAAGAGCCACCAGGCCAGCAAGGCCCCGATGCCCATATTTAACAGCATAATTGCCGCCAGGCGCCAGGATTGCCTCCAGATTTCCGGGTCGGCATAGGTCCAGGGGATTCTCACGCCGATCCACCAGTTGGGGTTGGCCGGGCGGTAGAGCATAAAAGCGGCCAGCCCGAAACACAGAGCCGCCACCATTCCTAGACTGAAGGACATGATCTACCTTTAGGTTGTGAGCAGAGGATGGGCGCCGCCCACCTTAAATGAGCCGGTTTACTTAATGCTCTTCTCCGCCTCACCCGCAGCCGGCTCCACTAAAGGGCAAGGAGCGTTCTTGTGCACCAGCCGCCCCAGCCTAGCGCAATAGAGGGCCTGGAAGGTCCGGCACGACCCGGCCCCGTCTACGGCCTCAACCTGGGGGAAGGAGGCATGTTCACAAGACAGATCGCACCATTTCATGGGGGTTTGACTAGGAATGGAGAATTAAGCCCCTGGGGGCACGGCAAGCCGTGCCCTACAACTCCCCTCCCAGCTTAATATAACCTCCTAAGGGGTTGGGGGTGGTGGTTTGGG
>JBFLZI010000291.1:0-1698 GCA_040756315.1 Thermodesulfobacteriota bacterium
CCAACCCCCTTTAAGGGGTTGGGGGAGGGGGCAGGGGTCTGCGACCCCTGGCCCCCTCCCCCAAAACTTACCACAAACCTTCTTCCGCCAACTCCAAGGCCCGGGTGAGGGCCCTGGCCTTGTTCACCGTCTCTTCGTATTCCCGGCCCGGGTCGGAGTCGGCCACAATGCCGGCCCCCACCTGGAGGTACACCTGGCCCTCAAACACGCTGAAGCTGCGGATGGTGATACAGAAGTCCAGATTGCCGCTCAGGCCCAGATAGCCCACCGCGCCGGCATAGGGACCCCGGCGGGTGGGTTCCAGCTCTTCGATGATCTCCATGGCCCGCACCTTGGGCGCGCCGGTGACGGTGCCCGCGGGAAAGGTGGCCCGGAGCACTTCCAGGCCGTCCTGCCCCGGGGCCAGTTGCCCCTCCACCTGGGAGACGATGTGCATCACATGGGAATATCTCTCCACGGTGAACAATTCCGGCACGTGCACGCTGCCGATGGTAGCCACCCGGCCCACGTCATTGCGGCCCAGGTCCACCAGCATGATATGCTCCGCCCGCTCCTTGGGGTCGGCTAACAGCTCCACTTCCAGGTCATGGTCCTCTTCCGGGGTCTTGCCCCGGGGCCGGGTCCCGGCAATGGGCCGGTAGATGATCTGGTCATCCTCCAGGCGCACCAGGATTTCCGGGGAGGCTCCCACCAGTTGCAGGTCCCCCAGGTCCAGGAAAAACATGTAGGGGGAGGGATTAATACAGCGCAAGGCCCGGTAGAGGTTTAGAGGATCCCGCTTCAAGGGGGTCGTAAAACACTGGGACAAGACAATCTGGATGGCGTCCCCCGCGGCGATGTACTCCTTGGCCGTGAGGACCATGGCCTCAAACTGCTCCCGGTCCATGTTGGCGGTAAGCTTAAGTTCCGCCGCGGGCGAGACCGGGGCGCTCTGAGGCACCGGCTGGCGCAGCCGGTCAATAATCCCCTGGATGTCCATCACGGCCCGTTCATATTGCTGTTCCAGGGCCTGGCCGGGGTCTAGGCTCACCAGGGCCACGATTTTAATGGTCTGGCGCAGATTGTCAAAAATGAGCAACTGGTCGGCCAGCAGAAGCTTGGCCTCGGGCATGGCGATGGGCGGGGTGATCTCCGGCAGACGCTCAATATAGCGCACCATGTCATAACCCAGATAACCCACCAGCCCGCCCCAAAAACGGGGCAACCCCGGCACGGCCACCGCCCGAAATCCGGCCAGCACCTGGCGCAAGTTCTCAAAGGGGTCCAGCTCCGGCGCCAGGAGCTCCCGGCGGCCCCGGTGCTCTAAACTCGCCTGCCCATCCTTGACCTCAAACAGCAGTGAGGGGTTCAAACCCAAAAAACTGAACCGCCCCCACTTCTCCCCGCCTTCCACGCTCTCCAGCAAATACGAAGGCTCCCGGTTCCTCAGCTTTTTGTAGGCCGACACCGGGGTCTCCAAATCCCCCAGAACCTCCCGATACACCGGTATCAGATTACCCTGCCCCGCCATCTCCTTGAAAGCAACAAAATCCGGAACCACCATACGCCGCTCCATTGCTCCATTGTGTGAGTTTGGTTGGGGGAGGGGGTAAGGGCCTGTGGCCCTTACCCCCTCCCCCAAACCCCCTATAAGCGCTAACTTAGTCGATATTGACAAATAATTTGTAAAGAAATATTAGTTTTTGTCATTCTGAACGG
>JBFLZI010000292.1:0-1694 GCA_040756315.1 Thermodesulfobacteriota bacterium
GCCTACGGCGGCTCAGAATGACAAGAAGTGGTAAATTAAATCTATTTGCAACAGTCTCATATTGGTAGCACGGGCATCTTGTTCGTGCCCGCACAGGCTGGAAGCCTGTGCTACCAATTATTTATGTAAGGGGTTGGGGGAGGGGGTGTGGGGGAGGGGGTAAGGCCCACCGGCCCCTGGCCCCCTCCCCTACATTTCTACCCCTCCAAGCGGTAAGGGGAGAAGTCTTTGATGAGGAGGTAGAAGAGGCCGGTGAGGAGGAGGTTGGTAAGGCCGGTGAGGAGGAAGCTGCTCTCAAAGCCGATTCTGGCGATGACGCTACCCATCAGCGCGGAGCTGAGCATCATGCCCAGGTAGATGCAGGTATTATAGCCCCCCAGGGCCAGGCCCCGGGACTGGGGAGGCACGACTTCGGCCACCAACGCGCCCACCGGGGTGAAGGCCAGGGCCATGCTGACCCCCAGGGCGATGGCGCTCAGCAGGAATTGGGGAAAGTTGCGGGAGAGGCCGAACGCGACGATGGAGAGGCCAAAGGCAATAAAGCCCAGCACCGCCAGGGGCCAGCGCCGTCTCACCCGGTCGCTCAAGCGGCCAAAGGGAATCCGGGACAAAGCGTTACAGATTCCCTGCGCGGCAAAAACCAGGCCGATCTGGACGATACTCAGTCCCTGGTTATGGGCATGCAGGGGGGAGAAGGTGACAAACATGCCCAAGCCGAAACAGCCCCCCAGGGTAGCCAGCCAACAGCCCTGGAGGGGGCGGTTTTTCAGAAGCTCCTGGCTGAACCGGGGGTTTGCCGGCTTGGTTACCTTTTCGTGATGGACCCCGGCGGTTTTGGGCAAAAAGGCCAGGGCCAGCCAGATAATTATCAGCACCAGGGTCCCGGAGCAGAGAAAGAGGGGGCGAAAGCCCCATTCCTGGGCCACCCATCCCCCCAGGGCCGGTCCCAGGCTCATGCCGCCATAAACCGCGGTGGTGTACCAGCCGTAGGAGCGGCCCAGGTGGGAGGGTGGGGAGAAATCCGCCACGTAGGACATGAGAGTAGGGCTGACCAGGGCCAGGGCCACGCCGAAGAAGAGGTAGATGCCCATTAATTGCCCGGGCGTCCGGCTGACATAAAGGAGAAACGCGGTCAGGGAAGAAAGGGACAGGCCCCAGAGGATCAGGGGCTTGCGGCCTAAGCGGTCCGAAAGGACGCCCAGGGGGAAAGACAACAGCCCGGCCATGAGCAGGAAGAGAGAATTGATGAGGCCCACCTCCACGGTGGTGGCCCCCAGGGTCTTGGCGAAGAGGGGCACCACCGGGATGCGCATGTAAGAGCCCACGTAGCTGACAAAGGCCAGGCCGCAGCAAATGAAGAGCAACGTGCCGTAGGACGGCGCCGCCAGTTTTTCCCGGAGAAAAGCCCGCATTCCTCCCCCAAATTTCAATTCCGCTTATTATAACAGGCCAGATTAGTGCGGCCACCTCACGGGGATTATTTTGAGGACGATTGTGGGGGGAGGGGCCAGGGACCTGAGGTCCCTGGTGAGATGCCCCCCTCACCCCATCCCTCTCCCCCCGCCAGCTGTATAGACCGGGGACATAGGTAACACATGTTCGGAGACATGGGTAACAGTATAATGGCGGATCGTCTCCCAGGAGGTCGGTCATGCCGTGGTTGCAGGTTACTCTCATGTCCCAGCGAAAAGAGT
>JBFLZI010000293.1:0-1688 GCA_040756315.1 Thermodesulfobacteriota bacterium
AGGGGGCAGGGGCCTGTGGCCCCTGGCCCCCTCCCCCAAACTCATCTTTCACTACCTCAATCACCGCCTCCACCAGCACTTCGGTTTCCGGGCGGGGGATGAGGACTGCCGGGGTGACCCGGAAGTCCAGGGACCAGAATTCCTTGTGGCCGGTGAGGTAGGCCACCGGTTCCCCTTTTAGGCGCCGGGCGATGAGGGCCTTGTAGCGGGTCAGTTCTTCGGGGCTAAGGGGCTGGTCGTAACGGAGGTAGAGATCCAGGCGTTGCAGGGCCAGGGTGTGGGCCAGCAGGACTTCCGCCGAGGCCCGGGGTTCCGGCACTCCCTTTTCCTCAAAATAGCCGGCGGTCCACTTGAGGACCTCCAGGATGGTCCAGGGACCGGGGCGGGGCGCAGTCATTTAAGCCTGTTTCAGGGCTGCGGTGCGGTGATGGGTGATGAGGGACTGGAGAAGTTCGTCCAGGTCGCCGTCCAGGGTGGCCTCCATCTTAAGACCGTGGAGGGTCAGGCCGATGCGGTGGTCGGTGATGCGGCTCTGGGGGAAGTTATAGGTGCGGATGCGTTCGCTGCGGTCCCCGGTGCCCACCTGGCTTTTCCGGTCCTGGGCGATCTGCTGCTGCTGCTCCTGGTGCTTCAGGTCCAGCAGGCGGGACCGGAGCACTTTCAAGGCCTTGGCCTTGTTTTTATGTTGGGATTTTTCATCCTGGCAGGTGACCACCAGGCCGGTGGGCAGGTGGGTGAGGCGCACCGCCGAATCCGTGGTGTTGACGCTCTGTCCCCCGGGACCGGAGGAGCGGAAGACGTCAACCCGCAGTTCCTCCGGGCTGATCTGCACGTCCACCTCTTCCGCCTCCGGCAGGATGGCCACCGTTACCGCGGAGGTATGGATGCGGCCTTGGGATTCGGTCACCGGGACGCGCTGCACCCGGTGGACGCCGCTCTCATATTTGAGTTGACTGTAAACCCGGTCTCCGGAAATGGCGGCGATGATTTCCTTGAGACCGCCGATGCCGGTGGTAGAGTGGCTTAAAACCTCCACTTTCCAGCCCCGGCGTTCCGCCAGGCGGCTGTACATGCGGAAGAGGTCGGCGGCGAACAGGGCGGCTTCCTCGCCCCCGGTGCCGGCCCGGATTTCTAAGATCACATCCTTCTCATCATTGGGGTCTTTGGGGAGGAGAAGCAGGCGCAGCTCTTCCTCCAGTCTGGCGGTCTCCTCTTTCAGAGTCTGGATTTCCTCCCGGATCAGGGCCTTCAATTCTTCGTCGGTCTCTTCTTTCAGGAGACTTTGATTGTCCGCCAGTTCCTTCTGGGCCTGGCGATAGCGCCGGAAGGCCTGCACCAGGGGGGCCAGCTCCGCGTGCTCCTTGCGGTATTTTTGGAAGACCTCCTGGTTCCTGATGACTTCCGGATCACCCAGGCGGGCTTCCAATTCCGCAAACCGCTTTTCCAAGCTCGTTAATCGATCTAAAAACATAAGGGTCTGGGTTATTTCGGCCAAGGCCTCTAACTCTCTTTTAATCTAAAGATTTAAATTAATTATATGAAATTTTCCTCTTGACGGCAAGCTTGCCAACTTCAGGATTATAGCCGGGCCAGGCTGGGGCCGATGGCCCCAGCCTGGCCTATTCGAATTGATTGAATGAGTGGTTTGTGGGGGGAGGGCCAGGGACCTGAGGTCCCTGCCCTCCCCC
>JBFLZI010000294.1:0-1674 GCA_040756315.1 Thermodesulfobacteriota bacterium
CGACCGGTTCGGCGGCCTGGCGGCCAGGGCCCGGCTGATGCTGGGGGAAGCGCTGATCTGGCTTTCCATCCCCCTCACCCCGAAAATGGACAGTTCGCTGCGCGAGAAAGGGCTGCGCTACATCGAACAGGCCCTGGAATATTACCGGGCCAACGGACCGCCCGCTGACTTGGGACGGGCCCTGCAGCTGGGGGCGCAGGCCTGCTGGGTGGTGGGCCTGAACAGCCGGGCGGTTGACTTGGCGCAGGAAGGCCTGACCCTGGTCAGCGCCCTGGGCGACCGGGAGGCCGAAGCCCGCCTGGCGGCCCTGCTCGCTATGTCCCTGCGGGAGAAGTACTGCCTGGCCGAAGCGCTGGCGGCCTTTGACCGGGCCGTTGAGTGTGTGCCGTACATGACCACTCCCTGGGAAATGCTCTGGATCATTTTCCAGCGGGGGATCCTGTCGTACATAATCGGCGATTTAGCGGAAGCGGAGCGTTTCCTGCGGGAGGCGCTGGCGCTCTGCCAGGCAACTGCTTTCCCCTCGCTGATGATCAAGGTGGGGGAATGTATGACCCGCTCCATGATGATCGTCGTGCTCCACTACCAGGACAGGTCTTGGGAAATGGACGGGTTCTTGAAGCCGGAAATGGGCAAATACAACCCGGAACCCTTCGTCTATTTGAATCAGTTGTTTGCCGCGGGTGAAGATCGCAGGTTGCTTCTCCCGGCCGTAGAGGGGTGGCTGCGGGCGCGCCTGTTCAGACTCCCCGGCCCCATGATCGGCTGCACCATCCGCTCCGTGACTGAGGAAATGCTGGCGGCGGGACTTTTACGAGAAGCTGCCCGCTGGGCGGGCGCGGGGGTGCGCCTGGCCCGGGTTCGCGAATGGGGTGCTTTCGAGGCGTTTTTCTACTGCCACCGGGCAATAGCCCTTCTTAAAATGGGGCGGTCCGGCGTGGCGGCGGTCTGCCGGCGGCGGGCCGGGCAAATGGCCGACCCGGTTGACCGCTGGACGCCGGCCTGGCTGGCCCGGGTGGACGGTTTGCTCGCTCTGGCAAATGGCGATGCCGCAGCGGCAAGGCAGCACCTATGCCGGGCGAAGCGCCTCTTCCTGCAAATCGGCAGCCGCTACGACGCCCGGCAGGTGGAGGATGAGATGAGGAGGATTTGAAATAATCAGCATCTAAAAATCGACCCTGTATTCAATCCCCGGCCAGAAGCACTCCGGCTCAGATACAGCGGAAGCGTTGCCCTTTGTTGCCTTCAGCTTCATCCAGTAGAGATTGCTGTTATTCAACTCGAAGGAGTAAAAACCGTTGGAGTCGGTGATCGCCGAGGCCACTTCGGTATTGCCAGGAGATGTATAGAGCTTTACTGTCTGGTTGGGAAGAGGGATGTTGTCTTTATCCCGCGCGTAGCCTGATATATTTGTGATCTGGGTGGCGGCCATCGTTGCGGTGACACTGCGCTCCTGGCCCGCCATAACCAATTCGGTGAACGTGACCGGCGCGTTAGCCGCGCTTGGTTATCTTAAAGCTGTATTGCCTGCTGGGCAAAGTGAATACCGCAGGGTTCTCCGGTGTGGAGACCTTCTGCATTCCTCTGCCAACCACCTCGACTGCCGCTCCGGAAATAGTATTACCGGCCCAGGTTTTCGCCGTGACCGCAATGCTCCAATGTTTGAAAACTCTA
>JBFLZI010000295.1:0-1669 GCA_040756315.1 Thermodesulfobacteriota bacterium
AGGGACCTCAGGTCCCTGGCCCTCCCCCCGCATACTCATCTCCCAATCTTCTAAGGAAACAAGTTGCGGATGGCGGCGGCCAGGGTGTCGATGCCGGTGAGGGTCAATCCGGGGAAGTCGGTGAGGCGTTCCGTTTGGCGGCGGGCCAGGAGGGCCCTTTTAAAGCCCAGTTTGTGGCCTTCTTTCAGGCGGATCTCCGGTTGGCTCACGGCCCGGACCTCCCCGGTGAGGCCCACTTCCCCGAAGACCAGGGTATCCGGGGGGACGGGGCTTTCCAGGAAGGAAGAGGCCAGGGCCAAGGCCACTCCCAGGTCCGCCGCCGGTTCGGTCAAGCGGACGCCGCCGGCCACGTTGACGTAGAGATCCTGGCCCCCCAGGGACAGGCCCACCCGTTTTTCCAGGATGGCCACCAGAAGGGATACCCGGCCCGGGTCCACTCCCATGGCCTGGCGCCGGGGCAGGGCCAGGGAGGAGGGGGAGACCAGGGCCTGGACTTCCACCAGGATGGGGCGGGAGCCTTCCAGGCTGGGGACCACCACCGACCCCGGCACTTCGGCGGAGCGCTCCGCCATGAACAGGGCCGAAGGGTTGGCCACTTCCATGAGGCCGGCGTCCTGCATTTCAAAGACCCCCAATTCCTGGGTGGGGCCGAAGCGATTTTTCACGGTGCGCAGCAGGCGGAAGGTGTGGGAGCGGTCGCCCTCCAGGTAGAGGACGGTGTCCACTAAGTGTTCCAGGACCATGGGGCCGGCCAGGGTGCCTTCCTTGGTGACGTGGCCGATGAGAAAGGTGGCGGTGTTGGTGAGTTTGGCCTGCTGCACCAGACGGAAGGCGGTCTCCCGCACCTGGGGCAGGGAGCCGGGCGCAGCCGGCAGGCTGGCGGTATAGAGGGTCTGGATGGAATCCAGGGCCAGAAACGCGGGTTGGGTCTCTTCCAGGATTTTAAAGATGTTTTCCAGGCAGGTTTCGGTGGCTACCAACACTCCTTTAGATTTGAGGCCTAATCTGTCGGCCCGGAGCTTGAGCTGGGCTTCAGATTCCTCCCCGGAGATATACAGGCCCTTCAAGCCGGAACGGCAGAGGCGGTCCAGGACCTGGAGGATCAGGGTGGATTTGCCGATGCCGGGGTCGCCTCCCAACAGGACCACGGAGCCTTGCACCAGGCTGCCGCCCAGGGTCCGGTCGAACTCCCCCAACCCCGAGGGTTGCCGGGTTTCCGGGAAGACCTTCAAATCCTGAAGGGGCTGGGGGGCGCTGCGCCGGGGCGGCAAGGAAACCTCACCCACTGGTGCGGACCTGGACACCACTTCTTCGGCCAGGGAATTCCAGGCGTTGCACTGGGGACAGCGGCCCAGCCACTTGCTCACCTGATGGCCGCAGTTCTGACAGATGAAGACCGTCTTCCCACCCCGCCCCAACACGGGCCCTTCCTTTCCAAAATATTTCCCTTAAACTCCACCGATTTTACTGCAATACACCCCCCCTTGCCAATCAATGAATATTTTTTCCCAAGCCAACAAGGACCTTACCAAAATTCGCCCGGCGTAATATATTAAGGTTAATTTTGAGGGGAGGGCCGGGGGAGCAGTGGCTACCCCGCCCTCCCCTCAAACTCCCCTCCCAACCCCCTTTAAGTGGGTCGTGGAAGTGGGGGCCTCTGGCCCCCACT
>JBFLZI010000296.1:0-1660 GCA_040756315.1 Thermodesulfobacteriota bacterium
TGGGGGAGGGGGTAAGGGCCTGCGGCCCTTAGCCCCCTCCCCCACTCCACACTCTCTTCTTATGCTACGCATCGGACCCGCGGGTTGGGATTACAAGGATTGGCAGGGGGTGGTTTATCCTGTCGGGTTAAAGGGGACGGATCGTCTGGCCTTTTTGGCCACGCTCTTTGGGGTAGTGGAGATCAATGTCACTTTTTACCGGCCCATAACTCCACTGCTGGCGGAGCGGTGGTTAGAGGCGGTGGCTGAGGCTCCGGATTTTCGCTTTACCGCCAAGCTGTGGAGCATATTTACCCATGAACGGCGTTTGCCCGAAAATGAAATGGGTCAATTTCGGGAAGGTCTTAAACCACTGTTGGCTGCTGGTCGTCTGGGGGTGCTCCTGGCCCAATTCCCTTATTCCTTCCATAATACCCAAGAGAACCGGCACTATTTAACGGAAATCAAGGCGGCCCTGCCGGAATTTCCCCTGGCGGTGGAGGTGCGCCACCGCTCCTGGCAGCGCCGGGAAGTGCGGGAATTCCTTCAGGACGCGGGCCTGGATTTCTGCAACGTGGATCAGCCCCAGGTTTCCTACTCCCTGGGCCACACCGCCTGGGTCACCGGCCCCCGGGGCTATTTGCGCTGCCATGGCCGGAACCGGGAGTCCTGGTTTGAGTTCGGAGAAGAACGCCAGGCCCGCTACGATTACGATTACTCTACCCAGGAACTGGCGGAATTGGCGGCCCGGACCCGGGAATTGCTGTCTCAGAGCCCGGAAGCCTACGTCATTTTCAACAACCACCCTAAGGGCCAGGCCCCGGCCAACGCCCTGGAACTCACCGGCCTCCTCACCGGCCGGCGCCCTCCCCTGCCCCCCTGCCTCCTGGCCGCGTTTCCGCGGCTGAGAGCGGTAGTGAGTGGGGGAGAGGGCTAGGGGCCACAGGCCCCTACCCTCTCCCCCACACCCCCTCTCCCAACCCCTTACAGGGGGTTGGGTGGGGAGTTTGAGGGGAGGGCGGGGGAGCCACTGCTCTCCCGGCCCTCCCCTCAACTTTCCCTTCCCAAAATTTACCTCCAGGGACCCGGAAAATGTGTTATATTTTTTGGAGATTTTAGATGCAGAGGTGAAGTTTGCGCGCATTACTGGCACTGGAAGACGGCCTGGTCTTACCGGGCCGTTCCTTCACCGGCCCCGGCGAAGCCTTGGGGGAGGTGGTCTTCAACACCTCCATGACCGGCTATCAGGAAGTCCTCACCGACCCTTCCTACAAAGGTCAGATCGTCACCATGACCTATCCCCTGATGGGCAATTACGGCATCAATCCCGAAGACATCGAGTCCCGGGGCGTCCAGGTGGAAGGGTTCATCGTCAAGGAATACCACCCCCACCCCTCCAACTGGCGGGCTAAGGGCGACCTGGCCGAATACTTGCGGGCCTCCGGCAAATTAGGGGTGGAAGGCTTCGACACCCGGGCCATCACCAAACGCCTCCGGGAAGCAGGGGCCATGCGGGGCATTATCTCTACCGAGGACCTGGACCCGGACCGCCTGGTGCGCCGGGTCAGGGAGGAAGTGCCCAGCATGGAGGGCCTGGACCTGGTGCCCCTGGTCACCTGTGAGTGGCCTTATTGGTGGGAAGAGATTTTTGGGGGAGGGGGCCAGGGGCCGACGGCCCCTG
>JBFLZI010000297.1:0-1657 GCA_040756315.1 Thermodesulfobacteriota bacterium
ATTGGGGGAGGGGGTAAGGGCCTGTGGCCCTTAGCCCCCTCCCCCAATCATACTACCAACAATTCCGCCTTTTGGTAGTGGAGGCCGATGTCCCGGCGCAGGTCCAGGCGGTTGCCGGATTCGTTTTCCCTCGGAATCACCCGGATTTTGCCGTTATCGAAGGCGGTGAGCAGTCTCTGGCGCAGGGTTTCGATGATCTGGCCCCGTTTTTGGCCGGCCTTGACGGTGGCGTTGGCTATCAGGTAAGCCACCCGGGAGCCGTCAGATTTAAAGATGCCGTCCTCCGAGAAGTCCATGGCGGAGGGGATCACGGTGATCTTCTTTTTGTCGAAATAATCCACGTCCATCTCCAGGACCTCTCCTTTAGTGAGAGACCAGGGATAGCCTTTCTGTTGTTTGGGGCCGCCGGGGCCGGTAACCAGGGCCAGGCAGAGGGAGATCTGGTCGGCTCTGACCTCCGGGGCCACCTGGTCCAAGCGGCCCGCCACCGTGGCCTGGAGCAAGGCCCCCAGGTTCCGGAGCCTTTTGACCACGGGCTGGAACTCCGGTTCTCCGGGCCGGATATTGATTTCGCAGACCCGAATAGCGGTGGGCTTAAAGTTGTCGGCAAAGGAGACAAAACAGCCGGGGTAGAGCACGCAGGGGCGCAGAAGGCCTTGTTGTTGCATCCTGGCAATGAGGGGCCGGGCGATGGTGGCCTCCGCCAGGGCCATCAGCTCCGGGGTTTCCAGGGGGTGGGGGGAGATGGAACCCATGCCCCCGGTAATGGGATTGTCGATGCCGGGCGGCCCGGCAAATCTCTCCGGATAGTCCAGGGCCGTGGGGAGGATTTGGTAATTGCCTTTTTGGTCCACCAAAATGGTAAAACTTATTTCCACGCCGGACATGCGGGCTTCGATTAACAAGGGCCAGGGGGATTTTTTGCCGAACAATTGGGTGTAAGCGTCTTTATAGTCTTTGATCAGGAGGTCATAGACGTCTCTGATTTCCCAGGTGTTTAAAATGAGGCGCGCGCCTTTGCCCCCGGCGCTGTAAGGATATTTCAGCACCGCGCCGCCGAAGTCATGGAGATACTGTAAGCAGGTCTCTAAAACCGTGGGGTAATCTTTGGCGTCCGCCTCTCTCCAGGCCGGGGCCACGGGAATGCCCGCCTCCCGGCACAATTTTTTGCAGGCAATTTTATCCCCTTCAATAAAGGCTCCCTTTTCATCCAGGCCGATGAGGCGGTCCCCGTAACCGGCTTGGGCCAGCCGGTCCACCAGGCCGTTAAAGATCAAAGCCTCCGGCATGATCAGGGCCAGGTCCAGGGTCTGCTTCTGAAAAGCATCAATTAAGGCCCCGGCATAGGCCTCCACGGAATTGTCCGCCACCGGGAGAAAACCCACGGGCCACTGCATTATCTCCGCCCAGGCGGGCATGGCCGGGGTGCCCCGGACCACGATGCCCTGATAATTTCCGGGATAAAGCTCACTGGTTGCCCGGCTGGTCTCCAGGGCCGCCAGGAAACTCCGGCCATCCGTCCCCACAAAGCCGATTTTTACCTTTTCCATAAAACCCCTTCCCCCCGGCTCCCCGATTCTGTCCCCTTATACCAACAAGCCCCGCACAAATCCAATAAAAAGGAAGTGGGGGAGGGGGCCAGGGGTCACAGACCCCT
>JBFLZI010000298.1:0-1652 GCA_040756315.1 Thermodesulfobacteriota bacterium
CACAGGCCCTTAGTCCCCTCCCCCAAAATCTTCTAAGACCAAATGAAAAATCCAAGTTTTTCCGTAAAGGCCCGCACCTGGGTACATCTTCGGCGCGGTTGCCAGATTTTCTTTTTCTGTTTTTTTCTCCTGCTTTTCCTCAAGGCGGAATACGTCGGTCAGGAAGTCCTGGCCTGGCCGGTGGACCTGTTTTTCCGGTTCGACCCCCTGATCCTGGCCGCCCACCTGCTGACCTTCTCCCCTATCATCGCCGGTCTCTGGTGGTCCCTGGTCTTTATTGGCCTCACCTTTCTCCTGGGCCGCTTCTTTTGCGGTTGGGTCTGCCCCTTAGGCACCGCCCTGGACGGCTGCCGCCGCCTTCTGTTCTCCCCCCGGCCCGAGGCCGGGGTGGGGGCCCGCTGGCGGCGGGCCAAATATTATCTTCTCATCTTCCTCCTGGTTAGCGCGCCTTTCTCATTAAACCTGGTAGGGTTGTTCGACCCTTTGTCCCTGCTTTATCGCACCCTGGCCATCGTTTTTTATCCGGCCTTCGGCTATGGCGTCGAGAAGGCGGGACTGACCCTGTATCGCCTGGGGCCCCCCGTCACTTATTTGAGCGAGCCGGTCTATCAATTCCTTAAAGGCGCGTTCCTGCCGTTCCGGCCCCTGGTCTATCTCCTGCCCTTCCTGACCTTGATTCTCTTTGCCCTGGTGGTGGCCGCGGAAAAGCTGGACCAGCGTTTCTGGTGCCGGGCCTTCTGCCCCCTGGGCGCCCTCTACGGCCTGGTGGCCCGTTTCTCCCGCCTGCGGCGCCGGCCCACGGCCATGTGTCCCGATTGCGGTGATTGCACCGAGATTTGCAAGATGGCGGCCTTTGCCCCGGGGAAACCTTCCCGGCACCTGAACACCGAATGTCAGCTCTGTCTCCGCTGCCTGGCCCAATGCGACAAGGAGGCCCGGGTGACCTTCACCTGGCGCTCCAAGGCGCCCCGGGCGCCTCTAGACCTGGGCCGCCGCCAGGTGATCACCTCCCTGGCCGCGGGAGCGGCGATGGTTCCCCTGGTCCGCCTGGGCTCCCTGGCCAAACGGCCCGAAGAATTCCTCATCCGGCCCCCCGGCGCTCAGAATGAAGGGGAAGTCCTGTCCCGCTGCATCCGCTGCGGCCAGTGCCTGAAGGTCTGCCTCACCAACGGCCTCCAACCGGTGCTCTGGGAAGCGGGCCTGGAGGGCCTCTATACCCCCCGGCTGGTCCCCCGGATGGGCTATTGCGCCTATTCCTGCAACCTCTGCGGCCAGGTCTGCCCCACCGGGGCCATTCCCCAACTGGAGCTGCCGGTAAAACAGGCCACCGCCCTGGGCACGGCCTTTATCAACCGCGGCCGCTGCATCCCCTACACCGAAGGCACCGACTGCCTGGTGTGCGAGGAACACTGCCCGGTGGCCCCCAAGGCCATCACCTTCCTGGACCAGGAGGTCCCCGATCTTCAGGGCAAGAAAAGCCGGGTGAAACTCCCGGTGGTGCATCCGGACCGTTGCATCGGCTGCGGCCACTGCGAATACGTCTGCCCCGTGGGCGGCTCCGCCGCCATCCGGGTGAAGCGGTCATTGAGGGTGGAGATTTGATGATTTGGGGGAGGGGGCTAAGGGCCACAGGCCCTTACCCCCTCCCCCAA
>JBFLZI010000299.1:0-1631 GCA_040756315.1 Thermodesulfobacteriota bacterium
GGGGGAGCCACTTCTCCCCCGGCCCTCCCCTCAACACCTTAAAAAATATGACACCGATCTTAGAGGTTAGAGATTTATCCCACCGGTTCGGAGGCCTGGCCGCGGTCTCGGATTTTTCTTTGCAGGTCAGGACCGGGGAGTTGGTGGGTCTCATCGGCCCCAACGGCGCGGGCAAGACCACCATTTTCAATCTCATCACCGGGGTATTTCGAATCTTCCAAGGGCGGGTTATTTTTCAAGGCCAGGATATCACCGAGTGGCCCAGTCATCGCATCACCGCGGCCGGCATTGCCCGGACCTTCCAAAACATCCGCCTGTTCAAGGAGTTGAGCGCCCTGGACAACGTGCGTCTGGGGGCCTTTGCCCGGCATAACTACAGCCTGTGGGACGCCCTGGGGTGGGGCAGGAGTTTCCGGAGGGAGGAACGGCACTGGACCGACGTGGCCTTTAAGCTCTTGGATCGGTTTAATCTCACCCGCTATGCCGACACTCCGGCCCGGAATCTACCATACGGCGAGCAACGCCGCCTGGAAATCGCCCGGGCCTTGATCAGCGGGCCCCAGTTGCTGTTATTGGATGAACCCGCGGCCGGTATGAATGACGCCGAGACCGAAGAACTTATCCGACTGATCCGGGAGGTCCAGGAAGAATTTTCTTTGACCATTTTATTGATTGAACACCAGATGCGGGTGGTCCTTAACCTCTGCCAGCGGATTACGGTGCTGGATTTCGGGGAGACCATTGCTGAAGGCCCACCCCAGGCGATTCAAAATCATCCTGCGGTTCTGGAGGCTTATTTGGGCCGGGAGGATGATCTGGAGCCGGAGGAAACGGAGAAAGTCTCGATTCCCCGCGGCTAATCCTGACATTTAGTTCGATGTTTAACTCTCCCTTGTTGGCCGTTGCAGATTTATGGGTGGCTTATGACCGCCTGCCCGCGGTCCGGGGAGTATCTTTCTCGGTGAACTCCGGGGAGATCGTCACTCTGATCGGGGCCAACGGCGCCGGCAAGTCCACCGTTTTGCGGGCCATTTCCGGCCTCTTGCCGGTAAGCCGAGGCCAGGTCGCCTTCGCCGGTAAAGACCTGCTGGCCTGGCCCCCGCATTTGCGGGTGAAACAGGGAATCGCTCTGATTCCCGAGGGACGGGGTATATTCGGCAACCTCACCGTCCTGGAAAATTTGCGCCTGGCCGCTTACGCCCGCCAGGACCGGGAAATTCACCGGGACCTCCAGGCGGTCTTTCAACTCTTCCCCCACTTGGCGGAACGCCGTCACCAATGGGGTAATACCCTCTCGGGAGGGGAACAACAGATGCTGGCGGTGGGCCGGGCCTTGATGTCCAGGGCGCAACTCCTCTTGCTGGACGAACCTTCCATGGGCCTGGCCCCGATACTGGTTCGGGAAATCTTTCGGGTCATCCGCCGCCTCAACCAAGCCGGGACCACCGTCCTCCTGGTGGAACAAAACGCCCGCCTGGCCCTGGAACTGGCTCACCGGGCCTATATCCTGGAAACCGGCCGGATCGTCCTCTCCGGCCCCGCCCGAGAACTGCAACACCACCCCCAAGTCCAACAAGCCTACCTGGGCGGCGGTTAGAATCAAGGAAATGATTTGAGGGGAGGGCCGGGGG
>JBFLZI010000300.1:0-1602 GCA_040756315.1 Thermodesulfobacteriota bacterium
AAGGCGGGGCGTTTGGCCCCGCCTTCCCAGGCCACTTGTTAGCCCCCTTAAGGGATTGGGGGTGGGGGGTTGGGGGAGGGGATAAGGGCCAGTGGCACAGGCTTCCAGCCTGTGGAAGCCCATAGTCCCCTCCCCCAATTAAAAGGAAGGTTCAGATGGAAAGGAAGTTGTCAGATATAAGGTTGCGCATTTTTCTAACCGGCGTGGGCGGTCAAGGGACTTTGTTGGCCAGCCGCCTCTTGGGAGAGGCCGCGCTGCAATTAGGGTTTGACCCCCTGGTAAGCGAGACCCACGGCATGGCCCAGCGAGGCGGCATCGTGGTCTCCACTGTCGTGCTGGGGGATCTCCAAAGCCCCATCATTTCCCCCGGCGAAGCGGACGTGCTCCTGGGCTTTGAGGCCCTGGAGGCCTTCCGGGCCTTGGATCGCTGCCACGCCCGCAGCCTGGTCATCGCCAACACCGGGGTGATCGTCCCCTATCCGGTGGCCATCGGCCAGAGCCGGTATCCCGAGGTAGAGCGGCTCCTGACCGTGATGTCGGAATACGTAGGTTCGGTTCTGGCCTTTGACGCCGCGGCCCTTGCCCGCCAGGCGGGCAGCCCCTTGGCGGTGAACATGGTCCTTTTAGGGGCGCTGGCCGCTACCGATTCTCTCCCCTTCTCCCCGGACCACCTTACCGGCGTCATCCGCAGCAAAACCAACCCCAAATACCTGGAAGCCAACCTGGCCGCCTTTCAGATGGGCCGGGAGGCCGCCCAGGATTCCCGGCACTGGCTCCGGCGCCAGTCAGACTGAGGCTCAACCGGTCACCTGCCCCTCCCGGACCGGCGTCGTGAGTTTTGGGCTTTTTGGCCTCTAAAATCATTTAATTAATTGCAAGGCCGGAAAAAAACGGTAAATTATAAAATGTGGTGAGATACGCGCTAAATGAAGCAGACTTCCCCTAAAGAGCGCCGGAAAAGGAAATATCGACAAATTTCCCATACCGCGGACCTGGGCTGGAGAATCCGGGGGGAGAGCTTAGAGGAAATTTTCGCCAACGCCGCCGCGGCCCTGACGGCCACCATCACCGATCGCCGGAATCTTAGAATCCGGGAAACCCGGGAGATCACCATAGAAGCCCCGGACCGGGAAGCTCTTCTGGTCGCCTGGCTCAACTATTTACTCTATCTTAACGACATCGACGGCTTTTTGGGCCGGGATTTTGACATACTGCACCTGACCCCGGAACGACTGTCGGCCCAAGCTAAGGGGGAAATCTTCGACCCCAGCCGACACGTGGGCAAAACCGCAGTCAAGGCCGCCACCTACCATCACCTGGAAATCAAACCCCAGGACCACGGCTGGCTGGCCACGGTGATTTTGGATTTGTGAGATTGTTTTGGGGGAGGGGGCCAGGGGTCGCAGACCCCTCCCCCAAACCCCCACCCCCAACCCCTTAAGGGGAGAAAAGGGCTGGTAAGGCGGGGCTAAAAGCCCCGCCTTATCCAGCCCCCTTAAAGGGGGTTGGGAGGGGAGTTTGAGGGGAGGGCGGGGGAGCCCCAGCTCCCCCGGCCCTCCCCACAACCACCCACCCCCCGTCAGGCGGCGCGGGTTAAGTTAA
>JBFLZI010000301.1:0-1586 GCA_040756315.1 Thermodesulfobacteriota bacterium
AGGGGAGGGCGGGGGAGCCACTGCTCCCCCGGCCCTCCCCTCAAAACATCTCATCTCTTAGCTGCGTCGGTGGTTTGGGGGGAGTGGTTTGATTTGTTCTCCGGTTTCGTCCATTGGAAGCCGGAAGGTGGAGGGGCAGCGGGCTTGGCCGCGGTAATCTGGGAAGCGGGAGTCTTGGAGTCCAGGTCTTTGGCGATATAGTACCGCTTAGCTTCGGGCATGAGGCGGGCCATGGCCTGGATGCGATTCTCGTCGCTGGGGTGGGTGGAGAGGAACTGGGGCATCTTGTTCCGGTCTTTTTGCTGGCTGGTCCAGCGTTTCCAGAATTCCACCGCTTTCTCCGGATCATAACCGGCCTTGGCCATCAGGATCATGCCGATGCGGTCGGCTTCGTACTCCTGTTTCCGGCTGTAGGGCAGGATCACGCCCACGGTGGCGCCCAGACCGTAGGCCTGCATGATGGCCCGGCTGGCATAGGGGTTGATGCCGGCGCTGGAGAGTCCCACGCTTAGCCCCAGGCCGGCCAGGTCCGCCAGGAGTCCCTGGCTCATGCGTTCCCCGGCATGACGGGCCAGGACGTGCCCGGCTTCGTGGGCGATGATGGTGGCCAGGTCAGGGTCGCTCTTGATATACTTGAACATGCCGGTAAAGATGCCCACTTTGCCTCCCGGCAGACAGAAGGCATTGTCGATCTTGTCCTCTTCAAAGACCACGAACTCCCACTTGAAGTCCGGGCGGTTAACCGCTTCGGCGATGCGCCAGCCCACCCGCTTCGCCATGTCGTTCATCTTCGGGTCGTGACTGATTTTATATTTGCGCTTGATATCGCCGAAGGCCTGATAGCCCAAGGAGGTTTCCGAGGACTCCGGCACCAGGGACAGGCGCTGGCGGCCGGTATAGGGCACGGTGGCGCAGGCAGTAAGCAGTGCCATTAAACTCGCCAGCACCAGGAGGAATTTTATTGCTTTACCCGGAGGGGGCAGGCAATATTTCTTTATTAACGCCAGGAAACCGAAAGGTTCTGCCATGGGACTCATAAGCAATCCGGTGTATGTGGCGGTCATCGGCGGGGGCGACGCCCCCCCGGATGTGACCGCGCTGGCCCGGGAAGTGGGCCGGGAACTGGCCCGGCGCGGCGCTATCGTGATCTGCGGCGGCCTGGGCGGGGTCATGGCCGCGGCGGCCCAGGGGGTCAAGGAAGCCGGGGGCGTCAGCCTGGGCATCCTCCCCGACCCGGATCGGGCTCGCGCCAATCCCTATCTCACTTATAGCATTGTGACAAATTTAGGCTTTGCCCGCAACCTGGTAATTGTGCACAGCGCCCAAGCCTTGATCGCGGTGGATGGCAGCTACGGCACCATCTCGGAGGCGGCCATGGCCCTGAAAATCGGCAAACCGGTGATCGCCCTGAACGTTTCTTGGGATCTGCCTGGCCTGCGCCGGGCCGCCACCCCCCAGGAAGCTGTGTCCCTGGCCTGGGCCGCGCTGGAGGGAGGGGTGTGATGGAGTGGGGGAGGGGGCCAGGGGTCGCAGACCCCTGCCCCCTTCCCCACACCCCCTCCCCCAACCCCTTATGGGGGAAAAAA
>JBFLZI010000302.1:0-1573 GCA_040756315.1 Thermodesulfobacteriota bacterium
GGACCTCAGGTCCCTGGCCCCTCCCCCCACATTTCTTATACCTTTACCCATACCTAAAGCGCCCGCATGAAGGCCACCAGGTCCTTTTTCTCCTGTTCGTTCAGTTTCAGGCCCTGGACCAGGTTGAAGAATTCCACCGTGTCTTCCAGGGTCAGCAGGCGGCCGTCGTGGAGGTACGGCGGGGAATCCTTGATGCCCCGCAGGGGAAAGGTTTTAATCGGCCCGTCCTGGTTGGCCATGCGGCCGTTGACCATCTGTGGTTTAAAGAAGCGCTCGGTTTTGAGGTTATGCATCAGGTTGTCGGTGTAGTAAGGAGGCACGTGGCAGGCGGCGCATTGGGCCTTGCCGAAAAAGATCTCCTGGCCCCGGAGTTCGGCTTCTGTGGCCTTTTGGGGATCAAGTTTGCCGTAGATGTTCAGTTTGAGGGCCGGGGGGAAGTCCAGGATCTCTTGCATCTCCGCCATGGCGTGCACCTGGTGGCCACGGTCCAGGATGTTAATGCCTTTCTTGGTGGCAATGACCGGGTCCCCGTCAAAATACGCGGCCCGCTGCTCGAATTCGGTGAAGTCCTCCACGGACTTCAAGGCCCGTTGAGAGCCGAAGAGGCGCTGGATGTTTACTCCCCTAAGAGGAGGAGTGTCCAGGCGGTGCCGGAACTCCTGGGGCCGGATATCTCCCACCAGGTGGGTGGCGGCGTTGGTGTGGCCGTTGACGTGGCAGTCAAAGCAGGTCACCCCCCGGCTGGGCTGCTCGGAGCGGCGGTCCTTGGTCTGGTTGAACTGCTGCTGGGGGAAGGCGGTCACCAGGAGGCGCAGACCTTCCAGTTGTTTGGGGTTGAGGATGCCGTTAAACAACTCGTAATAATTCATGATGGTCACCAGCTTCCCCTGGGAGACGTCACCCAGGTCGGGGCGGGTGGTGAGAAAGATGGGGGGCGGAAATTCCGGGAGAAAGTGCTGGGGCAGATCGAAGTCCAGGTCGAAGCGGGTCAGGTCCCGGCCTTCCTGTTTCTTTATCTCATCGATATGCACCTGGGGAAAGACCATGCCCCCTTCCTTGTGGTTGGGGTGGGGCAGGGGCAAAAATCCCTTAGGCCACAGGCCCTTTTCCCGGATGTCGCCAGGGGACAGTTCCGCCAGTTTCTCCCAGGTCATGCCCTTGGGGAGTTTGACCCGCACCCCTTCCTGGACGGCTTTGCCCTTGGTCATGGTGACGTCTTTGGCCGGGCGGTCGCTTAAATCATAGCGTTGTTTCAAAAGTTCCTGTTGCCGGGCCATGACCTTGGGCTTTTGGGCCTTCATCTGGCTCAGAATGGTAGCGAAATCTTCGGTGATCACCACCGGGGCGTAACTGGAAGGCACGGATTCGGCCTTTTCTTTGGTTTTCGCCATTACTGCCGCGCCGAAGCCCAGAACGGCCAGGGCCAGCAGGCCAATCACGGACCATGCCCAGGGGTTGCGCCATTTTCTCATGATTTCCCCTCCTGATTTCGAAGTTCAGGGAAAAAAAGCTTGGGTTCTTTCCGCTCCACCATATTTTTATCCCCTAGGGGGGTTGGGGGAGGGGTTTTAGG
>JBFLZI010000303.1:0-1563 GCA_040756315.1 Thermodesulfobacteriota bacterium
CCTCCCCCAAACCCCCTCCCCCAACCCCTTAAAGGGGGTTGGGAGGGGAGTTTGAGGGGAGGGCGGATTGTAACCCCCGGCCCTCCCCTCAAAAACTAATCATCTGCTCCCAAACTCTGTTTAATAATGTAGCGGGGGCGGCCCCGCACTTCCCGGTAGATGCGGCCCACGTATTCGCCGATCAACGCCAGGCCCAGGGTGTTGAGGCCCACGAAGACGAAGAGGATGGCGAAGAGGGTAAAGACCCCCTCCACTTCCGGGCCGACAAAAAGGCGGCGGATAAAGAGAAAGGCGCCCAGGGCCAGGCCCAAAAGAGCGATAACTAGACCCAACACTCCCACCGCATGGATGGGCAGGTGGGAAAAGCCGGTCATCAAGTCAAAGTTGAGGCGGAGCAGGCGGATCAGGTTATATTTGGATTTACCCCGTTCCCGCTCGGCGTGGCCCACGGGAATTTCCGTCACCCGCCGGGCGAAGAGGTTGGCCAGGGCCGGAATGAAGCTGGATGATTCCTGGCACTGGTTGATGCCGTCCACCACCTCCCGGCGGTAAGCCCGGAGCATACAGCCGTAGTCCTTGAGCTGCACCCCGGTGACCCAGGACATGAGGTGGTTGACCGTGGCGGAGGGCAGCTTCCGGAGCCAGGAGTCCCGACGGTTTTCCCGCCACCCCCCCACCGTATCATAGCCCTCCTCCAACTTGGCCACCAGGCGGGGGATTTCTTCCGGGGGGTTTTGCAGGTCCGCGTCCAGGGTGACCATCACCTGGCCCCGGGCGGCCTGGAACCCCGCGAAAATAGCTTGGTGCTGGCCGAAATTGCGGTTAAAGCGCAAAGCCCTTAAGTTTTCCGGAAAGCGCCGGTGCAGTTCGGTGAGGATCTCCCAGGACCGGTCGCTGGAGCCGTCGTCCACTAGAATGATTTCAAACGGGCGGCCATCGGCCCTCAAGGTGTGCATCAGCCTTTCCGTCAACTCCACCAGGTTTTCTTCTTCGTTATAGACCGGGATGATGGCGGAAAGATAGGGGGCCGGCTGGGGTTTGGGATCGGGAATGGCCAAGGCGCTCACGGCTCCTTCCTTTTACGCCTGATCAAAAAAGGCCGCTCAGATATCGGCCGGGATTGCCAAAGCAGACTGGCGGAGTAGGCCATAAGCCGAGTTCTGTGCCGGACTTAGCCGGTGATGATCATTCCTCTAGGACCCCGGTTGCCCGGGATCTCCCGCGACCTACCCGGGAGCTCGAGCGGGCCACTCTTTAACGCTCCCCTATTTGGTCTTGCTCCGGGTGGGGTTTTCCTAGCTGCCGCTGTCACCAACGGCACTGGTGAGCTCTTACCTCACCCTTTCACCCTTACCGTGGACGTACCACGGCGGTCTGGTCTCTGTGGCACTTTCCGTGGGGTCGCCCCCCCTGGGAGTTACCCAGCACCCTGCCCTGTGGAGCCCGGACTTTCCTCTGACCGTGCTGACACGGCCAGCGATCACCCGGCCTACTCCGCCAGCTTGGCAAATTAGGTTATGTTGGTTGGGGGAGGGGGCTAAGGGCCACTGGCCCTTACCCCCT
>JBFLZI010000304.1:0-1542 GCA_040756315.1 Thermodesulfobacteriota bacterium
AGTCGCAATCGCCCGAAGGCTCTACTTATCGCTGTAACCCTACCTCCTTGAGACTCAAATTCGGCGGGGCCTTCCGGACCCGAAAACGGTAACCTCCGGGACAATAGAACGATGGTTCATTATCCTCAAAGGGCGACAGGGCCTTTTTCCCGAAAACTGAAAGAGTTTCCAGGGGATGAGGCTCCGCGGTAACCTCCCCGCTTTTTGGCCTCCAAGCCTTCCTTCGCTAGGCCTAAATGATAATGACGTCAGGGTCTTCCGTCACCACCCCCTGGCCCAGCACCACAATGCCCGGCCGACAGGCGGCGCACAGGGGATAGAGGCGCACGCTGTCGGCCTCCGGATCCAGGTGCTTCTCCAGGCGGCGCCGGAGCCGCTCCAACTCCCGGCTCTCCAGATGGGCCTCGAAGACGGAAAGCTGCACCCGGCTGCCGAAATCCTTAAGCGCCTTGGCCACCCGGAGGCGGCGGCGATCATCCCGGATGTCATAACTGATAGCATAGAACATGACGTTTGTCCAGGGAATAGGGGTTAGGGGTTAGGGGTTAGGGGTTAGGGGTTAGGGGTTAGGAAAAGAATGGTCCCCCCTTGAGATGCCGCCGGCCTATTTTTTAAGGGCCGTCAGCAGGCCATTAATGATGCGGCCTACCTCGGCAACCTGGTCCAAGAGACGGTTTAGGTCCGTCTGGTTAATAAAGGCAAGATTATAAGAGATGATGAGCTGGGTTTCCAGTTCGGCCACGGAACCCCGGGCATTGCTCAAGAAATGCTGAAATTCCTTGCGGGAGGTCCTGGCATGGCCTTCGGCAATGTTGCTGGGGATGGAGACCGCCGCCCGTCTCAGTTGTGAGATCAGGCCGAACATCTCTTCTTTGGGAAAGCCTTGGGTCAGACGATAGATATCGGTCACCAACTCCACCGCCTTCTTCCAGGCCACCAAATCCCGATATGATTGCACCCGCTTCCCCATAAGCTCTTTCCTTTCCCTAACCCCTAACCCCTAACCCCTACCAAATATCATTTCCGTTTAAAAGTAAAGGAAACATAGGGCTGCCCGGTGAGGAGAGTGCGGCGCAGACGCTCGGCCTGACGCCGGAAGAGGCGGCGGAAGTCCGCGGTCCCCTCCTCGTCCGGCGCCGGCGCGGACCGGGTGACGAAGCGCTCGTATTCCAGAAAGTAGCGTTTCCGGGGCTCATCCTGGAGATAGACTCCGCCCGAGGTGTGCTGGTAAAAGTCGGGGGCGGTGAAGATGCGGTTGTTGATGAGACCCAGGGTAAAGCGGTCCACCAGCGGGGCCCGGAATTCCTCCAGAAGGTCGGAGGCCAGACCGGCGTGGCCGAAGCGGGGCTGGTGAAAGAAGCCGAGATAGGGGTCGAAGCCCAGGCCGTCCAGGAGGGCGGCGATCTCATTGTAGACCAGGGTATAACCCAGGGAAAGCAGGGCGTTTACCGGGTCCGGGGCGGGATGGCGCTCTCTTTTGGTAAAGCCGAAGCTGTGGCGCACCATTTTGGCGAACGCCGCGAAGTAGGTCCGGCTGCCGGC
>JBFLZI010000305.1:0-1525 GCA_040756315.1 Thermodesulfobacteriota bacterium
GAGGGCCAGTAGCACAGGCTTCCAGCCTGTGCTCAGGTCCCTGGCCCTCCCCCCACATCTATCCTATCTATTTAAACGATGGCGAAGAAAATTCGGGCCCTCGGGCTGTTGTCCGGCGGGTTGGACAGTATGTTGGCGGCCCTGGTTCTCCGGAATCAGGGGATTGAGGTGGTGGGGGTCTGCTTCACCTCCCCTTTTTTTGGGCCTGGGAGGGCCCGGGAGGCCGCCGCCCAATTAGAACTGCCCCTGCGGGAGATCGACTTCACCGAGAAATTCCTGCCGCTCCTCTACCGGCCCCCCCACGGCTGGGGCCGGGGCCACAATCCCTGCATCGACTGCCATATCCTCATGCTCCGGGAGGCCGGCGCGCTCATGGACGCGGAAGGCTTCGATTTCCTCTTCACCGGGGAGGTCCTGGGCCAGCGCCCCATGAGCCAGAACCGGGGGACCCTGACCCTGGTGGCCCGGGAGTCCGGCTTTCCGGAGTTGGTCCTCCGCCCCTTGAGCGCCAAATTGCTCAAGCCCACCCAACCGGAACTCCTGGGTTGGGTTGACCGGGAGCGCCTTTTGGATATCAGCGGCCGGGGCCGCAAGCGGCAGATAGTCCTGGCCAAGGAATACGGCCTCAGCAAATACCCTGCGCCCGCGGGGGGCTGCCTCCTCACCGACCCGGGCTACGCGACCCGTCTCAAGGAACTCCTGAAACACCAGGAGACCGTCTCCCCCCGGGAACTGGAACTCCTCAAATGGGGCCGCCATTTCCGCCTCCCCGGCGGGGCCAAAGCCATTGTGGGCCGCACCCATCGGGAAAATGAAGCCCTTCTGGCCTTAACCGCGCCCGGGGACCTCATCCTGAAACTTCAGGACTACCCCGGCCCCAAGGTCCTGATCCCCGGCGGGGCGACCCTAAACGAAACCCAGGAAGCCGCGGCCCTCACCGCGGCCTACGGCGACGCCCCCACCGGCGTCGAAGTGATAGTGACCGTCCAGGAAAACCATAATACCCACCTGATCCACCTCACCACCCCCACCAAAGACCAGTTCCGGGATTGGTTGATCTGAGGAGGGCGAGATTTTTTGGGGAGGGGGCCAGGGGATTCTTTAAGGGCGAAAAGGTTAAAAGGCGAAGAGGGGAAAAGGGGTGAAAAGAGACCAACCTGAGCCGCCAATTTTTAAATTCGCCTTTTCGCCTTTTCCCCTTTTTCCCCCAGATTAAGAAAGTAATACATTGAGGGTATAGGCATTGCTAAAATAAAGTCCTATGCCCTTACCCCCTCCCCCAATCCCTTAAGAAGAGTTTTGAAAAAGTCTTTTTTGTCATCCTGAGCGAAGCGAAGGATCTCGTATTTTAGAGATTCTTCGGTCGCTTCGCTCCCTCAGAATGACAATATGGGCCACTTTTGCAGAAGGTTCCTTAAAATATTGGTAGCACAGGCTTTCCAGCCTGTGCTACCGGCTCTCCCCCCACCCTCCATCCCAACCTCCTGAGGGGTTGTCCGTGGCCGTCGGTGCTTTTAGCACCGAC
>JBFLZI010000306.1:0-1490 GCA_040756315.1 Thermodesulfobacteriota bacterium
TCTCAGTGCCAAACTTTTTTTGAAATTGCATCAGGCTGAGTGGTTTCTGTTGCATCACCTTGCTCCATTTGGTCAATTATTTAGGCAAATTATACCATATTCTATAGAGCAAAGGCAATAATCGTTTTCCCAAATTCGTCCTCGGATGAAAAGGCTAACCTTTCCACCCAACATATCAGGCCGTAAATACCTGGAAATTGGCCGGGGACCATATTGGCTGGTGCGCGGTGCGCACCCTACATTTAGTAATGTCAGCTAATCTCCCTTTGCCCGAGCGGCTAACCAAATTTCTGCGGGACCGGAAGAGGACCCGCCCGCCCCAGAAGGTCTGGTTCTTCCGGGAGCAGTTCTTCCTGGAAGAAGAATGCCTCCGGGCCTTCCGGAAACTGGGCCTCACCGTCCGGGAATTTCCGGTGGGAAAGGAATGGCGGCCCCAGGCGGTTTCCCAGCTTCTCACCGGCCTGCTGGACTTCCAGCCCGATTTCTGCTTCAGCATCAATCACATCGGCTTTGACAAGGCGGGCTGGCTCACCCAACTGCTCCGGGAGAGCGATCTGCCCGCGGCCACCTGGTACGTGGACCTCCCCGACTTCATCATCCGGGGCCACCCCCAAAATGTCTCGGACCGGGTCCACCTTTTCGTCTGGGACCGCCACTACCTGGACGACCTCAAAGAGATGGGCTTCCCCCGCGTCACTTACCTGCCCCTGGCCGCTGATACCCGCCTCTTCCGCCCCTATCCCTCTCCCCCTTATAAGAAGTTCGGCAAAATTCCCGCGGCGTTTGTGGGCTCCACCTGGACCCAACGGCTCCAGCAACAACTGGTCAATTTTCAGGGGGAGCCGGAAAAATTACAGGCCATAGAAGCCGCGGCCCGGCGTTTCCAGACCGGTCCCCACTATCGGGCCAGAGAGGACCTGGCCGCGCTCTACCCGCCCTTCCAGGAAATGTCCCTGGGTAGGCAACTGATTATGGAGGCGGCCTGTCTCTGGCAGGCCTGCCAATGGGACCGCCTGGGAAAGATCATCCCTTTGAGCCGGGCCGGCCTGCGGGTCTATGGGGACCCGGCCTGGCGGGAATTTCTCCCCGACCCCTCCGCCTACGGCGGAGAGATCAACTACCACCGGGAACTGCCGGCCTTCTATCAATGCGTGGCCGTAAATCTCAATATCACCAGCCTGCAGATGAAAGACGGCCTGAACCAGCGGGTCTTCGACGTCCCGGCCACCGGCAGCTTCCTCCTCACCGATCATAAAGAAGCCCTCCGGGAAAATTTTACTCCCGACGAAGTGGCCACCTTCCATGACCTTAACGATGCCCAAGAGAAACTCGACTACTACCTGCGCCACCCTCAAAAACGCCACCAACTGGCCGAACGCGCCCGCCAAAAAATACTGACCCAACACACTTACCTCCACCGCTGCCAGACGATTTTGGGTTATTTGAGTTAGTGGGGGGAGGGCCAGGGACCTGAGGTCCCTGCCCTCCCC
>JBFLZI010000307.1:0-1458 GCA_040756315.1 Thermodesulfobacteriota bacterium
TGGGAGGGGAGTTTGAGGGGAGGGCGGGGGAGCCACTGCTCCCCCGGCCCTCCCCTCAAGTCATATTCCTTTGCATTTCCCTTGGTTGGCGGGCAGGGTTATAGTAAAATAGTAATTTTAGAGGGAAAATTTGATGGATTTTTGGATATTATTGGCGGTGCCGGCCACTTCCTTTGTGGTGGCCCTCTCCGGGGCGTTGATGCCCGGGCCGCTGCTTACCTTGACGGTGGGGGAGTCCGCCCGCCGGGGGTTCTGGGCCGGGCCGTTGATTATTGTGGGGCATGCCTTGCTGGAGTTGGCCCTGGTTCTGCTCTTGCTGGTGGGGGTGGGAGTCTGGCTGCACCGCCCCGTGGTCCTGGGTTTAGTGGGGGTCGTGGGGGCCGCTATGCTGGGGTGGATGGGGTTAGGGCTGCTCAAGGCCTCCCGCCACAGCCGCCTCCAATTTGACCAAAAGGCGGCCAGCGGGTTGCACCCCGTCTGGGCCGGGATCTTGATGAGCGCGGCCAACCCTTATTTCCTCATCTGGTGGCTCACCATCGGGTTGGGATATATTCTGTTTTCAGCAAAATACGGCATGTGGGGGGTGGTCTTGTTCTACCTGGGTCACATCCTGGCGGATTTTGCCTGGTACTCCCTGGTGTCCGCCGCGGTGGCCCAGGGGCGGCGCTTTCTTTCCGACCGCGTCTATTGCGGCTTCCTGGCCGGCTGCGGCCTTTTCCTCTTTGCCTTCGGCGGTTATTTCGGCGTCCAAGGGGTAAGATTCTTACTGACTTCTTAAAGAGCGGAGCGATTTAATGATCCAGCAGTCTCTGGTAGTGGGGCTATTGCAGGTTAATTGCTATATCCTGGGGGATGAGGAAACCAAAGAGGCGGTGGTTATCGATCCCGGCGGCGATGAGGACGAAATCCTCTATTCCCTGAGATTCCACGGCCTCAACCTGAAGTTGATCATCGACACCCACGGCCACTTTGACCACGTGGACGCCAACCAGCCCCTGAAAGATGCCACCGGCGCGCAAATAGCCATCCATCATCTGGACGCCGGGATGCTGAGCAAACCTTCCCAGGAGGCCATGTTCTTTACCGGCAACCGCCTGCGCCTGTCCGAAGCGGATATTCTCGTGAAGGAAGGAGACGTCCTCACCTTCGGCAACTATCAACTGAAAGTGCTACATACCCCGGGCCATACCCCGGGGGGCATCTCCCTGGTCCTGGAAAACAACCCCCTGGTCTATGTGGGGGACACCCTGTTCGCCGGGTCCATCGGCCGCACCGACTTCCCCGGCGGCGACTTCAACACCCTGATCAACGGCGTCAGAGAAAAACTCTTTACCCTGGGAGACCACTACACCGTCTACCCCGGCCACGGCCCGGCCACCACCATCGGCCAAGAACGGAAGTATAATCCGTTCTTTTAGGGTTTTTGGGGGAGGGGGCCAGGGGTCGCAGACCCCTGCC
>JBFLZI010000308.1:0-1427 GCA_040756315.1 Thermodesulfobacteriota bacterium
AGGGACCTGAGGTCCCTGCCCTCCCCCCAAGCCCCCCTCCCAACCCGCTGAAGAGGGTTTAAGGGGGGCCTTCTGGCTCTGAAAATGTATTTCGTAGGGCGCGGTGTTACGCGCCAAAAATGGTGCGTGAAACGCACCCTACATTATTTCATGTTTTGAGTGTTCTCAGGGAACATGAATGGCTCGTTGCCAAGCGGAGCTTGGGAAACAGAAAAAAGTGTGGCTTCCTTAATAAATCATTTCAGGGGGTTGGGAGGAGGGTTTGAAGGAAGAGCGGCTTGTAACCCCGGCACTCCCCTCAAAATAATCTTCTCTCTCCTCTCCCGGCCCTACGCCTTGGGAGCCAGGGGGAGGCGGGCCCTTTATCAATGGGGCTGGTTGCAGGTAAAGTGTTTGCCCGCGCCCGTGGTGAGTGTGGGCAATCTCACGGTGGGGGGCACCGGGAAGACCCCCCTGGTGGCCTGTCTGGCCCGGATGTTTCAGGAGCAAGGCAAAAAAGTGGCCGTCCTCAGCCGGGGTTATGGAGGGCGGGCCAAAGGGGTTACCTGTCTCTCGGATGGCCGGGAAATCTATCATCAGCCCCCGGAGGTGGGGGAAGAGGCTTTTTGGCTGGCCCGGACTCTTCCCGGCGTGATGGTTTATACTGCGCCCTCCCGTTATGAGGCGGGTATGGTCGCCTGGCGGCAGCAGCGCCCCGATATTTTTTTGCTGGATGACGGCTTCCAGCATTTCCAGCTACATCGAGACCTGGACCTGGTGCTGCTGGACGCTGAGGCCCCCTTTGGCAACGGCCTCCTCTTACCCGCGGGGCCGTTGCGGGAACCAGCGGCCACCCTGGCCGCAGCCCAGGTCCTTATTTTGACCCGCTTTGCCCCGGAGCGCCACCGGCCTGTGCTGGAGGCGATCAAGAAGGCCTGGCCGGACAAGACTGTGTTGACCGCGGCCATCGCGCCCACTACGGCCCGGCGTTTCCCCGCGGGAGAGGCCCATCCTCTGGAGGCCCTGGGCGGCTTGCCTTTATTCGCTTTTGCCGGTTTGGCCCGGCCCCAGGTCTTTGCCCAAACCCTGGCCCAAATGGGGGTGGGTCTCAAGGGTCAGCATTACTTTCCGGACCATTATGATTATACCCCCACAGACTTGCAGGCCCTAATCCGAGAAGCCCAATCCCAGGGAGCCACTGCCTTGATCACTACCTCCAAGGATTGGGCCCGGCTGGGGGAAAGGTGGCCGGGGGAACTGCCTCTCTGGGTCTTAGAAGTAGAGGCCAAGCTGCTCCAACCCTTGCCGGACAGCATCATGGATCATCTTTTAGCAAGGAGCACAGGCGAGACGCCTGTGCCACCGGCCTTTCCTCTGTCCCGCCAACCTCCTCTTCTAACCCCTTCTAGGGGGTTGGGAGGGGAGTTTGAGGGGAGGGCGGGGGAGCC
>JBFLZI010000309.1:0-1412 GCA_040756315.1 Thermodesulfobacteriota bacterium
GAGGGGGTTTGGGGGAGGGGGTAAGGGCCTGTGGCCCTTAGCCCCCTCCCCCCAAATTACTCTCATACCTATAAACTGCGGCGCAGGCGCCTTCGTTAGAGACCATGCAAGGTCCCAGGGGGTGGGAGGGGGTGCAGGTCCGGGCGAATTGGCGGCAATCCTGGGGGGTCAAAGTGCCTCTTAAGACCTCGCCGCACTGGCAGGGGGAGGGGCGAGGGGGAGGCAGTTGGGTCAGGACTTCCGGGAAGCGGGCCCGGGCGTCGAAGGGCGTGTATTTATCCCGAATTTTGACGCCGCTCTCCGGGATCATTCCCAGACCCCGCCAGGTGGCGGCAGTGGGGGCAAAGACTTCCTGGAGCAAGTCTTGTGCCCGGGGGTTGGGGGACGTCTTTACCGCCCGGGGGTAAACATTATCTACGAAGGCTGTCCCTTCGTGGAGTTGCCGGAGGATGGAGTCAATGCCCAGCAGGACGTCCAGGGGTTCGAATCCCGCCACCGCACAGGGGATCTGAAACTCTTGGGGGATAAAATTATAGGCCGCGGCGCCGATGATGGTGGTGACGTGGCCGGGCAGGAGCAGGCCGGAAACCTTGACTTTGCCGCCGGTCAGCAAAGCGCGCAGGGCCGCGGGCATGGTCTTGTGGACGCAGAAAACGGAAAAATTATCCAGGTTCTCGGCCGCGGCCGCTTGCACGGCCAGGGCGGTGGCAGGCATGGTGGTTTCAAAGCCCACTGCCAAAAAAATCACCTGTTTCCCGGGATTTTCCTTAGCCAGGTCCACGGCGTCCAGGGGGGCGTAAACCAGGCGCACTTCCGCGCCCTTAGCCCGCTGCCGTTCCAGGGAGGTCTCGGTGCCGGGGATCCGGAGCATGTCGCCGAATGACGCCAGGATGGTCCGGGGCATCTTCCCCAGGGCCAGGAAGGCGTCCAGGTCTTCGCTGGCAGTGACGCAGACCGGGCAACCCGGACCGGAGAGGAGCTTCACCTGGGGCGGCAGGAGGGCCTTCAGGCCGAAGCGGGCCACCGCCATGGTATGAGTGCCGCAAACCTCCATGAGGGTGGCCGGTTCCGGCTTAATTTGCTGGAGGCGGCGGACAATCTCCTGAACCAGGCTCAAGTCCCGAAATTCCTCACTGAATTTCATCGGCCAACTGCCTCAAAATAGCCAGGGTCTCCGCGGCGGCCTCAGCATCCACCCGGGCGATGGCCAAACCGGCGTGCACCAACACATAATCCCCCACCGCCACCTCCGGCAACAGGTCAAGACGCGCCTGCCGCTTCACCCCATCCACTTCAGTGACCGCGGTAAACCCTTCTATCTTAATGACCAGCATGGGTATCGCCAAACACATAGGGAAAGCCTTGTTGGTTTTTGTACCTGGGGAGGGGGCCAGGGGCCACAGGCCCCGGCC
>JBFLZI010000310.1:0-1402 GCA_040756315.1 Thermodesulfobacteriota bacterium
TTGGGGGGAGGGCAGGGACCTCAGGTCCCTGGCCCTCCCCCCAAATCACTCTTTAATTAACCTCCCCCCGATCTCCTGGGCGGCGGCGGCCAGGGTGGGGCTCAGTTCGTAGGGGGGGCGGCCCTTGAGGTCGGCTTCGATGACCTTTTCGTCAAAGGGCAGGAAGCCCAGGAGGGGCAGGTCCGGCAGGTTTTTCTCCAGGAATTCCTGGTCCGCGGGTTGGCGGATTTTATTGCCCACAATGGCCACTTTAGTGAGGCCCAGGTCCTGGGCCAGATGTTTTACCTGGAGGGCGGTCTCGATGCTGCGGCGGCCCGGCTCCACCACGACGATGAGCCAATCCACTCCCCGGGCCGTAGCCCGACCCAGGTGCTCGATGCCCGCTTCCATGTCCATGACCACCACCTCATCCCGGAAGAGGACCAGGTGAGTGATCAGGGTGCGCAAGAGCACGCTTTCCGGGCAGATGCAGCCGCTCCCACCTTTCTTCACCCCCCCCATGACGATGAGCTTGACGCCGTCCAGTTGTCGGGAGAATTTTTCGGGAATGTCGTCCACCTTAGGGTTCAATTTGAAAAATCCCCCCATTTTCCCGGGAGTGGATTCGGTGCGTTCCGCCACCATGTCCTTCATGTCGCTCAAAGGGGTGATGCTGCCAGGGTCCGGGACGCCCAGGGCCAGAGCCAGGTTGGCGTCCGGGTCGGCGTCCACGGCCAGGACCTTTTTCCCCTGATCCTGGAAATATTTGATTAACAGGGCGGCCAAAGTGGTCTTACCCACTCCGCCTTTACCGCTAATGGCGATCTTCATAGGGTTCTCCCATCAAAAAGGTTCATCCTTTCTTCATCCTTGCCAATCTGGAATCATTCGACCTAATATAGGCTAACTTAATAATTTAACTCCCAGGAGTAAATATCCATGAAGGCAAAATGGGAACCCTTGGAGGCGGAACTGGAAGCTAACATCAGGGAACGGTTAGAAAATAATCCCTTTGTTAAATTTATGGGCATCCAGGTACCGGAGTTAGGCCGAGGCTACGCCCGCTTCGTCCTGCCCCTGCGCCCGGATTTCCAAAACTCCCAGGGCTTTCTCCAAGGGGGGGTCATCGCCGCCCTGGCCGACGAAGCCGTGGCCTACGCCCTCTTCAGCTTAGTGCCGGAAGGGGAGATGATCAGCACCGTGGAGATGAAGATCAACTTCCTGGCCCCGGTGGAATCAGGTACGCTGGAAGCCACCGCCGCCATCGCCAAAAGAGGCCGCACCATCTCCCTGGGAGAAGCGGAAGTGCGCCAAGGCCACCGCCTCATCGCCAAAGGCATGTGCACCTACATCCACCTCCCCCCCCAAACCGCGGCCTAGTTTTGGGGGAGGGGGCTAAGGGCCGATGGCCCTTACCCCCTCC
>JBFLZI010000311.1:0-1370 GCA_040756315.1 Thermodesulfobacteriota bacterium
GGCCCAACCAAACTTTAAAAACCCCTTAAGGGATTGGGGGAGGGGGTGTGGGGGAGGGGGTAAGGGTCCACGACCCTTAGCCCCCTCTCCCACAAGGCTTCGATTATGTCTTTTGCGGAGCAAAGGACATAATCGATTAAAAAAAATGGGGGGTGAAAGAAAGGTGGAATCGGTTTCCCTTCAATCATCCCGGCCCAGCAACGCCCGGGACGCGGCTTCCTGGAACCGGGGCCGGAAGGCTTTGATCTTCTCTTTCTCATCCCGCCCCAGATGCACCCGATTGGTAAGCAGGACTACCATTTGGCCCTGGGCCAAGTCAAGCCAAAAAGAGGCGCCGGTAAAACCCAGGTGCCCCACGCTCCGGGTAGAAAAATAGCGGCCCGCGGCGCTCTCCTGGGGGTGGGGGCCGGGGGTGTCAAAGCCCAGGGTGCGGCTGCTGCCGGGGACCGGGGTGAAAAAGAGGCGCACTAATTCCGGGGAAAAGGGCGTGGCTGGCGACCCCTGGTGGGCCTGGTAGAGAGCGGCCAGCAGGTGGAAGACCTCTCTCCCGGTGCCGAAAAGCCCGGCGTGCCCGGCGATGCCCCCCGCGGCCCAGGCGTTTTCGTCATGGACCTCCCCTACCGGGTTTCTCCCGGGGATGAGGCCCGGCTCGGTGGCGGCATACTCAAGGCGGTCTCCCCCCGGCTGCTTTAGGGGGTTAAAACCAAAGGTAGGCAATCCTAATGGGCGATAAATCTCCTGGCGGCAGAACCGGTCGAGATTCTGGCCGGATATTTTTTCTATCACCCCTTTGAGAAGCATATAGCCCAGGTCGCTATAAAGGGTGGCGCTCTCCGGGGGATACTCCAGGGGAGTGGCCGCGGCCTGGCGCTCCAGGAGGGTAGGGCGCTGGGCCGGGGGGGCGGCCAGCACTTCCTGGTAGAAAGGCCGCCAGGCGGGGAGTCCGGCCCGGTGCGCCAGAAGGCTGCTGAGGCTCAGGGGCTGCTTATCCGGGGGCAGCCAAACCTCCCCCAGGATTTCCCCCAGAGTGCCGGCAAGGGACAACTGTCCCCGATCCACTAGTAACATCAAGGCCAGGGCGGTGGCCAGGGGTTTGGTCAGGGAGGCCAGGTCAAAGCGGGTCTCCGGGGTTACCGGGGGGCTCTGGGGTATCCGGCTGGTCCGGCCCGCGGCCCCTTCCCAGAGCAGGTCCCCCTTAAGGCCCACCAGGGCCACCGCGCCGGTATAAATCTGTTGGTCAGCCCCTTCTTCCAGGAGATGAAATAAAGAGACCCAGGGATCGGCAAGCATTTCGGGCAAAATAGAGATTCTTGGATAAGATTTTGGGGGAGGGGGCTAAGGGCCACAGGCCCTTACCCCCTCCCCCAAGC
>JBFLZI010000312.1:0-1241 GCA_040756315.1 Thermodesulfobacteriota bacterium
TTCCCGGTAGCACAGGCATCTTGCCTGTGCCCGCACAGGCTGGAAGCCTGTGCTACCATTTATATAAGGGATTGGGGGAGGGGGCTTGGGGGAGGGGGTAAGGGCCTGCGGCCCTTAGCCCCCTTCCCCAAAACACCTACAATCATATGCCATCGACTCACAGTCGGCCCCGGATTTTGTTGGTGAAGTTGAGCGCCCTGGGGGATGTGCTCCAGGCGCTTCCCACTTTGGAGGCGTTGCGGGCCGCGTATCCCCAGGCGCGCATCACCTGGCTGGTGGAGACCGCTTATGCCCCTTTGCTCCAGGGTCATCCGGCCTTGGATGAGGTCTGGCCTGCGCCCCGGCTGCGCTTGGGGCAAGAAGGGGCCGGGCGGGATTTGGCCACCGTCATGCGCCTCATCCGGCGGCTCCGCTCCCAGCCCTTTGACCTGGTCATTGATCTCCAGGGTTTGTTGAAAAGCGCCATCTGGGTGGCCCTGGCCAAAAGTCCCCGCAAGCTAGGTTATAACGGCACCCGGGAGGGAAGTTATCTGGTCCTAACTGAACGCCTGGCCCCTTATGACCCTGAGGCCCATGCGGTCTGGCGTTATCTGAACGTGGCCCATTATCTGGGTGCGCCCCCTACCCTGCCCCGCTTTCGGCTTTCCTGGGCTACCGACGTAGATACAAACAAAGTTATTACCATTGACGCAGCTCGCCCCCAGGTGGTCCTGCATCCGGGAGCACGATGGATTACCAAACTCTGGCCCACTATTTTATGGGCACAGCTAGCTGATTGGCTTAACTTGGGAAAAGGCTGTGACGTGATTATTACCGGCAGCGGCACGGATCGGCCCCTGGTTGCAGCTATCATTGAGCAGATGCAAGGAAAGGCCATAAATCTGGCCGGACGCACCTCTCTAAAGGAACTGGCCGCGTTAATGCGCCAGGCAGCCTTGGCGGTCACCACCGACACCGGCCCCATGCACCTGGCCGCGGCCTTGGGGATCCCCGTGGTGGCCCTCTTCGGTCCCACCGCGCCCTGGCGCACCGGGCCTTTCGGGGAGGGACACGCCATCGTCCGCCTGGAACTGGAGTGCAGCCCCTGCTTTAAGCGCCGCTGCCCGGAACCCCGCTGCCTCACGGCATTGCCCGTAGAAACCGTCCAGACAGCCTGCGAGAAAACCTTGGCCGCGAGAGGAATTATTGAGTAAGATAAACTTGGGGGGAGGGCCAGGGAGCAAGCTCCCTGCCCTCCCCCC
>JBFLZI010000313.1:0-1229 GCA_040756315.1 Thermodesulfobacteriota bacterium
TGGGGGGAGGGCAGGGACCTCAGGTCCCTGGCCCTCCCCCCACTTAACAACTTTATTCCCTTTGCGGAGCAAAGGGAATAATCGGTTTGATTAATGATGAATGCGGCTGGCCCTCGACCTTTAAAAATTTTGGAACTCTCGGGCGCTCCCGGAGAACTGGGGCGGCGCCACGGCCTGGCCCTGGCTAAGGAAATCCGCCGGGTCCGTCGGGCCTTTCTCAGTTACCTGGCTCGCATCAGCCTCTATGTGGGCGCCTGGCCGATTTTCGGTCTGTTGGTTTTTTTGAACCGGGTCTTTTGGCCTAATATCCCAGCTCGCCTGCAGGAGGAAATGAAAGGGGTGGCTGCCGGGGCCGGACTGGACCTGGCCATGGTCTTGCTCATCAATGTGCTGGATGACCTGGCCAATAATTGTCCCCGCTGTTCCGCCCTGGCGGTGGGGGGCCGGTCCACCCGGACCGGGGCCTGGCTTATGGGGCGCAACCTGGATTACCCCCTTTTCACCGATATTCTGGTGGACCTGCAAACTCTCTATGTCCTGGACCCGAATCGGGGTCAGCCCCTGGCTTCTCTGGCCTGGCCCGGCTATGTGGGGGTATGCACCGGCATTAACCAAGCAGGAGTGGGCTTAAGCCAATTGTCGGCTATGAGCCGGGACACTACCTTAAAGGGCCGGCCCGCGGCCCTGCGTTTTCGCCAGGCCCTGGAGCAGGAGCATACCCTGGCTGGGGTGGCCGCGGCCATTCTCCAGGCCCCTGCCACCATCGGCAATAATGTAATGCTGTGCGGGCCTGAGGCGGCGGTGGTGTTGGAGATCTCCGCCCGGCGAACCGCGCGGCGCTACCCGGAAGCGGGTCTGTTGACCGCCACTAACCATTACCAGAGCGCGGCTATGGGAGAGGTGAAAGGCCGGTTTCCCCGGCGGCCTCCCCTGGCCGTGCTCTCTCCCTATCATTTTACCGAGGCCTATAGCCAGGCCCGGGACCGGCGGCTCCGGGAGTTGGCCGGGGGGCGAAAGCTGGGACAGCAAGACCTGGAGCGGATTCTGGGCGACGACCAGATTGCCAATCCGGGCACGGTGGTCAGCGTGGTCTTCGCCCCGGCCCAGAATAAACTCTGGGTAGCCCGGGGGGCCACCCCGCCGGTAACCCAGGGACCCTTTCAAGAAATCCACCTGTGGTCTTAAGGCAGCATTGTTTTGGGGGAGGGGGCCAGGGGTCGCAGACTCCT
>JBFLZI010000314.1:0-1208 GCA_040756315.1 Thermodesulfobacteriota bacterium
GGCGCACCGTGCCGGCGACTAACTGGTCAATCAGAAACAGGGCGCTGGCGCTGCCGAAATGCTTGAGCACCTTTTCTTTGCCGTAGGCCACCTGGTTGGTTCCGGCCGGCAGATCCCCTTTGGTGAAGATTTCGGTGATCACGGCCACGTGGGCGATTTTCACCAGATAGAGGAAATAGCGCTGGGCCAGCGCGGTCAGCGCCCAGGCGCCCATGATGGCGATCATGCCCACCACCGCCAGCGGCAGTCCCGCTCCCTGGAAAAGACGGGCAATCAGGTACCCGACACCGCCCATCAGGCCGAAAAAGACGATTAGAGCCAGGCCGAACAAAAGATATACCAGGATGCGCAGGAAAACGTAAGGGAGCGTCCGGAAAAACAAGCCCGCGGTGGAAACGTCCGCGCCGGGGGGCGCCGCCCCTCTTCCGGCGGCCGGGCTTTCCCCACCGGCGGAAGCTTCTTTTCCGGCGGCGGGAACCTGCTTCGCGCCGGGGGTGTCTCCGGCCACAGGGGCGGGGGCAATCCCGGCGGGAGAAACGGGAATATCCGTGGCAACAGAAGCAGCCCCATCGGTGGAAGCTGTAACAGCAGCGCCCGCGGCGGTGGGGGCAATCCCGCCTGCCGGAGCTTCCGCCGCTCCAGCAAGCAAAGGCGCCCCACAATTGGTGCAGAACCGGGCCCCGGTGGAAGTCCTGGTACCGCATTGAGGACAGAACATGATCAATAAACCTCCTACCCCAATTCTTTGAATCTGTTCTTTTTATACCGGGAACCGGTTTTTGGCCGGCCCCCGGCTACCGGTCAATGGACAACCGGAATTAATGTAAAATGGTTACCGTCTGCGTGGCATCGTCCCAGTTCACTTCCGCGCCCAGGGCCTCGCTGACGAAGCGCACCGGCACCATAGTCCGGCCGCCCATCAGCAGCGCCGGCTGGTCCAGGGTCACCGCCTGGCCGTCCTTGAAGGCTGCCGGTGAGCCGATCACCAGGATGATCACCGTATCCCCTCTGGTTGCCGTAACGGTCTGGGTGGCACCGTCCCAGTTCACTTCCGCGCCCAGGGCCTGGAAGATGGCCCGCAGGGGAACCATGGTCCGGTCGTTGACGATCACCGGCGGCTGGTCGAAGGAGAGCGGGTGGTCGTTGAGCAGGACCGTTATCCCTCCCGGAGAAGGAGCGGCCGGCTGCTGCACGGGCGGCTGGGACTG
>JBFLZI010000315.1:0-1200 GCA_040756315.1 Thermodesulfobacteriota bacterium
GGGAGGGCAGGGACCTCAGGTCCCTGGCCCTCCCCCCACGATTCCACTCCACCCCCGCCCTACCGCTGGATTATTGATCCCTTGGACGGCACGGTGAATTTTGCGCATGGTTTCCCCATGTTTTGTGTGTCCATTGCCTTTGAGGCCGCGGGGGTGGTGGAGTATGGGGTGATTTATGATCCTTTGCGGGAGGAGTTGTTTGAGGCCGGCAGGAGAGGGGGGGCCTGGCTCAACGGCCGGCCCATCCGGGTTTCGAAAGTGGACCGGCTGGACGCGGCGTTGTTGGCCACCGGCTTTCCTTATGACATCCGGGAGCGCCTGCCGGAGACCATCGCCCGCTTAGGTCGGATGCTGGGGATCGCCCAGGGAGTGCGCCGAGCCGGGTCCGCGGCCCTGGACCTGTGCTACGTGGCCTGCGGCCGCTTCGACGGCTTCTGGGAGGAGAACCTGAAACCCTGGGACACCGCCGCGGGGGTGTTGCTGGTCAGCGAAGCCGGGGGCCGGGTTAGCACCTTTAGGGGCGAGGCTTATGAACTGGCTTCTCCTAATATTACTGCCAGCAATGGCGCATTGCACCAAAGCATTTTGGATTGCCTTTCCGGGTAAGTTAATCAATAGTGTAATCTTTACGCCGCGGCCGGCCTTTATCCAGGAAAAAACCATTGACAGGAACGGGTGGTTAGACTATAAAAAAACATCGGCGAAAAGATGAAATTGATGTTGCCTCTAAATTGTATCTGGTGCTGGTGGCGCGTAATCTCCAACCCGTGAGGTGCGTCCACCGGCAGGTGCAAATATTTCGGGGCCCCTCATGGGAGGGGCCCCGGTTTTTTCGACCGATAAAAGCCGTGGCCCACAAGGCCCACGGCTTTTCTTGTTTGTGGGGCCAGGATTAATGGAGGACAGGCGCCCTCGTCTGTCCAGGACAGCCGGGGGCGGCTGTCCTCCATTCTCCCCTCAAATTAACCTCCAAGCCCCTCATATTTCTATTGGTAGCACGGGCATCTTGCCCGTGCCGGCACAGGCTGGAAGCCTGTGCTACCAAAGATGTAAGGGATTGGGGGAGGGGGTTTGGGCATATGCGCTAACTTAAGTTAAATCACTTGGATTATGATAATTTATGTCATTCTGAGCGAAGCGAAGAATCTCTAAAATTATTGAGTAATTACCGAGATTCTTCACTCCGCTTCGCTCCGTTCA
>JBFLZI010000316.1:0-1198 GCA_040756315.1 Thermodesulfobacteriota bacterium
GGTTGGGAGGGGAGTTTGAGGGGAGGGCGGGGGAACTGCGTTCCCCCGGCCCTCCCCTCAACACTATCTTTTGGGGCCTGTTGGGGATTCTCTTCTTGTTCGCTACCCTGCGGGCCACTCTTTACCCCATGTGGGCCTGGGACGCCATCGCCACCTGGGGTCTGAAGGGCAAGGCCTTCTATCTGCACCGGAGCATTGATTTCAGCGGCCTGGACGCCCATAACTACTATCCCAACCTGGTGCCTCTGCTTTTGAGCTATCTTTACCTGTGCCTGGGGCAGGTCAACGACCACCTGGTCAAGGGGATTTTTCCCTTTTGGGGCGCGCTGCTGTTGATGCTGCTCTATAATTTTCTTTTGCGCTTGGGCCTCAGCCGCAACCAGGCCCTGGGACTTACCACCTTTTTCGCCCTGAACGGCACCGTCTTCATCGTCCACCTCTACATTGCCTATGCCGACCTGGCCCTGACTTTTTATACCTTCGGAGCCGCCGGCCTCCTCTATCTCTGGCTCAAAGACGCGGCGCCCCGGGGCGGTCTCCCCCTCCTGGCCGTTTTTCTAGCCGCCCTGCCCTGGTGCAAATATGAAGGCACGCCCCTGGCCGCCACCATCATCCTGGCCGGGGGACTCACCCTGGCCTGGCTCAGACCGCCGGATATCCGGCGCCGCCTGCTGGGACTGGCTTGGCCCCTGGGCGGCCTGATCCTGGGCTACCTCCCCTGGCGGCTTTACTGCCACTGGCATTTCATCGAGGGCGGCAGCGACCATATATTAGGCTTCCACCCCCAACAGCTCCTGCAAGCCGTTCCCTCGCTCCTGGTGGCTTTAATAAACCCCCAACACTTTGGCATCCTTTGGCCGGTCCTGCTGGCAGCCTTAATAATCTCTGGCAAAGCTCTCTGGACTTCCCCCCGCCTCTTCCTGGCCCTGTTCATCGCCGGGAACCTGGCCGCCATCCTCCTGGCTTACGCGGTGGCCCCCACCGCCGCGGCGGAATTTCCCCAATACATCCGGGGCACCGTGGACCGCCTTCTCCTCCACCTCACCCCCACCGCGGCCTTGGTGGTTGGGGTGGGATGGAAGGATTTGGGGGGAGGGCCAGGGACCTGAGCACAGGCTGGAAGCCCGTGCTACTGGCCCTACCCCCAAGCCTCCCTTCCAACCCGCATACGCAAACAGGGGAGGGCGGGGCCTTTCGG
>JBFLZI010000317.1:0-1163 GCA_040756315.1 Thermodesulfobacteriota bacterium
AGGCTTCCAGCCTGTGCTCAGGTCCCTGGCCCTCCCCCCACATCTCTTAACAAATCCTCGGTAAGAGTTCGCCGGTGGGGGGTGGGAGGAGGCGGGAGGTGCCGAGGCTGGTGCGGGCCAGGACGCGTCCGGGAGGGTTGGGTTTGACTTCCCCGATGATTTGGGCCGCGGCGCCGTAGGGGCTGTGTTGCACCAGGGATAAGACCCGGTCTGCTTCCGGGGCGGGGACAAAGATAAGCATTTTGCCTTCGTTGGCCACTTGCAGGGCTTCCAGACCCAGGGCTTCGCAGGCCGCAGCCACCGGGGCCTTGACCGGTACCCGGGCCTCCTCGATTTCTATGGCCACCTGGGACTGCCGGGCGATTTCGTTTAAGGCCGCAGCCACGCCTCCCCGGGTGGGGTCCCGCATGGCGTGGATGGGGCAGCCGGCCTCCAGCAGACGCAACACCATTTCATTTAACGGGGCTACGTCGCTGGCGATGGCTTCCCCTTCCAAAAGTCTCTCCCGGGCCAGCATCACCGCCATGCCGTGATCTCCTACCGAGCCGGTAAGGATTATCCGGTCCCCCGGCAGGACCGCGGCCCCGGAAACTCCGGGTGATATGATAAGCCCCAAGCCGGCGGTAGTGATAAACACCTTGTCGGCCGCGCCCTTGGGCACTACCTTGGTGTCCCCGGTGACCAGGCTCACTTCCCCTTCTTCGGCAGTTCGCCGCATGGAAGCGGCAATCTCCCTCAAGGTCCTGATCTCCAACCCCTCCTCAATAATAAAGGAGACCGACAGGGCCACCGGCCTGGCCCCGGCAGTGAGGAGGTCGTTCACCGTGCCCGCCACCGCCAACCGCCCGATATCCCCCCCCGGAAAAAACAAGGGGTCCACCACAAAGGCATCCGTGGTAAAGGCCACCTGCCGGGAAGCCAGGGTTAAGGAGGCGCTGTCATCACTGATAAAACCGGGCGGCCCATACGCCGCCAAAAAAACCTGGCGGATCAACTCGGCCATCTCCCGACCACCCGCCCCATGACTCAAAAGAACCCGCTCCATATGGTTAGCCTTTGTTAGGTGATTTGGGGGAAGGGCCAGGGAGCACAGCTCCCTGCCCTCCCCCCAAGCCCCCCTCCCAACCCTTTAAGGGGCTGGGGTGTCCGGGGCCTTTGGCCCC
>JBFLZI010000318.1:0-1127 GCA_040756315.1 Thermodesulfobacteriota bacterium
GGGGGTAAGGGCCTGTGGCCCTTACCCCCTCCCCCAAAATTCATCCTCTTCCCATCTCCTTCAGGCGTTGCCAGAGGCGGGGGGCCAGGTCCGCGGCGGGGCCGGTCCAGGTCTCCGAGTCCCCCCGGGCCGGGGGCGGGAAGACCTTGACCACCTGAGTGAAGGAGCCGCTCAGGCCCACCTCTTCCGGCTGAAATCCCAGGTCGGCCAGGCCCCAGACCGGGATGGGTTCTTTTTTGGCCTTGAGTTTGGCCTTGAAGGAGGGCACCCGGGGTTCGTTGATCTCCTTGACCACGGAGACCACCGCGGGGAGGTCCACGGCCAGGGCGTCATAGCCATGGTCCAGGAGACGTTCCGCTTCTACCTGCCGGGGGGCAGTGAAAGTCAGTTTCCTGGCCCAGGCCACGTAGGGGATATTTAAAATAGTGGCCAGCATGGGCCCTACCTGGGCCGTGTCCCCGTCAATGGCCTGTTTGCCGCAGAAGATGAGGTCCGCGCCCCCCAGTTTCTTAATCGCACCGGCCAGGGTGAGCGCGGTGGCCCAGGTGTCGGCGCCGGCAAAGCCTTTATCCGAGAGGAGCACCGCCTGGTCCGCGCCGTAACCCAGGGCTTCTCTCAGGGCCTCCTCCGCCTGAGGCGGCCCCATGGTGAGGAGGGTGACCTCGCCCCCCTGGGCCTCCTTTACCCGCAAACCCTCCTCCAGGGCATAGAGGTCAAAGGGGTTGATGATGGCCTTGACCCCTTCCCGTTTCAGGGTATGGGTCACCGGGTCCAGGCGCACTTCCTGGGTTTCCGGGACTTGTTTGATGCAGACGATTATCTTCAGCATTTAAATGTAGGGCGGGCACTGCCCGCCATAAGGTATTTCTGATGATTAGTGGTGGGCGGTGCCCACCCTGCATTTTTTACTGTTTTGGTGCGTAGAACGCACCCTACATGATTAGCTGACAGATTAGGCACTGAGGATCGAAGATAGCACAGGCGAGACGCCTGTGCCACCAGCTATTTCCTCAACCCCAGCCCGGCTTGGTTTATAGGTAGCACAGGCTTTCCAGCCTGTGCGTCACAGGCTGGAAAGCCTGCGCTACCCAAAATGTCTGCGGGTTGGGAGGGGGGTGTGGGGGGAG
>JBFLZI010000319.1:0-1122 GCA_040756315.1 Thermodesulfobacteriota bacterium
CCCTACCCCCTCCCCCAGCCCCTTAAAGGGTTGGGAGGGGGTTTGGGGGAGGGCAGGGAGCCGTGCTCCCTGGCCCTCCCCCAAATCTATCTCCCCCAAATCTATATCTATATAAAAAAACAATAACCTTGCCTGTGCGTATTGCCGCGGTGGATGTGGGCAGTCTGACGGTGCGCTTGGCGGTGGCGGAGCGCACCGGTCCGGGACGTTTTCGGGTTTTGCATCGGCAGCGGGCCATTACCGCCTTGGGGGAGGGGCTGTCCCAGAGCGGCGCTTTGGCCCCGGCAGCCCTGTCCCGCACTCTGCTGGCCCTGAAAGATTTTCTTCCCCAACTCCAGGCTTACGGGGTGGAAAATTGCCAGGCGGTGGCCACCCAGGCGGTGCGCCAGGCCGGGAACCGGCAGGAGGCTTTGCGGCGGCTGGAGGAAATCCTGGGGCTGCCGGTGCGCCTCCTCTCCGCCCAGGAAGAGGCCCGGATTACCTATAAAGGAGTGTTGTCGGTATTAGAACCCCAGTTCCTGAAGAACCCTAACGTCATCGTCTTTGATGTGGGCGGGGGCAGTTCGGAGTTCGCCTGGGTGCGACCCGAATCAGAGCCTCACCTGGCCAGTCTTCCCCTAGGGGTCCTGACCCTGACCCAGGCCCACCCTCTGGGTGACCCTCCTGAACCGAAAGCCGTCGCCGCTCTGAAAGAAAACATAGCGACCCAATTAAAAATATTTTATCTAGATAATTTTAGCCCCGGCCTGATAGGGCCGTCTCTGTTGGTGGGCACCGCCGGCGCGGTGACCACCCTGGCGGCCCTGGCCTTAAAGATGACTGACTATGACCCGGACCGGGTCAACAATATGATTTTGACCCGGTCCCAGGTTGCCGACCTGGCGGCCCGCCTGGCCGCCCTGCCGGTGGCGGCCCGGGCCCGGCTGCCGGGCCTGGAGGCGGCCAAGGCCGGAGTGATGGTGGCCGGCGCTCTCATCGTCCTTACCATCTTGGAGATCTTTAACCAGGATTCCCTGGTGGTCAGCGACGCCGGCCTGCTGGAAGGCCTCCTCCAAGAACTGGCCGCTTGAATGATTGGAATGGTTGGGGGAGGGGGCCAGGGGTCACAGACCCCTGCCCCCT
>JBFLZI010000320.1:0-1115 GCA_040756315.1 Thermodesulfobacteriota bacterium
AGGGTCAGTGGCACAGGCTTTCAGCCTGTGGAAGCCCTTAGCCCCCTCCCCCACTCCACACAAGGTCTTTCCGCCATGGAGAAATGGGAGCCGGTTTATTTGGAGACGCATCGTCGGGGGTTGCTCAAGCCCAAGGTGGACGCGGCCTCGGAGATTCTGAATCAGTGTGAGTTATGCCCCCATCGCTGTTTGGTGAACCGGCATCAGGGGGAATTGGGGATTTGCCGCACCGGGGATCAGCCGGTGGTTTCTTCTTACGGCCCCCATTTTGGGGAGGAAGACCCCTTGGTGGGGCGGCAGGGTTCCGGCACCATCTTTTTCACCCATTGCAATCTCTTTTGCATCTTCTGCCAGAACTGGGAGATCAGCCACGGGGGGGAGGGAGAGGAGATCACGGCCCAGGATTTGGCCGCGATCATGCTTTTCCTCCAGCGGAAGGGCTGCCACAACATCAATTTTGTCACCCCCAGCCACCAGGTAGCCCAGATTCTGGAGGCCCTGCCCCTGGCCATCGAGGGGGGCCTGAACGTGCCCCTGGTTTACAATACTGGGGGCTATGATGCTGTGGAGACCCTGCGTCTCCTGGACGGAGTCATTGACATCTATATGCCGGACTTCAAGTTCTGGGACCCGGCGGTGGCGGCCCGGCTTTGCACCGCCGCCGATTACCCGGAGGTGGCCCGCCGGGCCTTTAAGGAAATGCACCGCCAGGTGGGCGACCTGGTAATGGACGAAGCCGGGGTGGCCCGGCGGGGATTGCTGGTGCGGCACCTGGTGCTCCCCGATAATCTGGCCGGCACCAAGGAAGTGATGGAATTCCTGGCCCGGGAACTCTCCCCCAACACCTATGTCAACGTCATGGGACAATACCGGCCCTGCGGCGAGGCCCACAAACATCCGTCCCTGACCCGCTTTCCCAGCGGCCTGGAACTGGCCGAAGCCGAACGCCTGGCCCGAGAAGCCGGCCTCACCAGATTAGATCGCCGGGAAAAACTCTTCCGCTGGCTGGAGATGTGAATATAATAATTTGAGGGGAGGGCCGGGGGAGCAGTGGCTCCTCCGCCCTCCCCTCAAACTCCCCTCCCAACCCCCTTTAGGGGGCTGTGCTAGGCAGG
>JBFLZI010000321.1:0-1055 GCA_040756315.1 Thermodesulfobacteriota bacterium
GTTTGGGGGAGGGGGTAAGGGCCCACCGGCCCTTAGCCCCCTCCCCCAAATTTATCTTCTCCCAAACCCTCTCACGCCGCCTCGTGCTCCGGGATGGCCCGGATGGCGTGGTGGGGGCAGGAGGTCATACAGATCAAGCAGCCTTTACAGTGTTCGTAGTCGATTTGGGGGAAGCCCTCGGCGTTAATGCTGATGGTGCTGTCCGGGCACAGGGTGCTGCAGATCCAGGCGCAGCGATGGCAGCGCTCGTAGTCGATGACCGGGCGCATAGTGCGCCACAGGCCGGTAGGCACCTGGGCGCTGGTGGCTAACGCGTAGATAACCGGGGCCGAAGTCCGGGCGTCGTCAAAGGGCAGTTCGATCCACTTGGGTGTGGCATAGGTGTCTGCCGGACTTTCAGGGGACTCGGTAACGCACCCGGCTTGGCTTGCCATAAGGTCATAGGCGGCCTGGGCCATCTCCAGATTTTTAGAGATGACCGCGTCACCCAAGGGCGCCAGTTCGTCCCGGATGGCCTGATTCAGGGCCTCCCGGGCAATCACCCCCACCAGCCGGGCCCCGGCCCCGGCGCAGGTGGCTCCGATAAACCGGAGGGCAAGAAGGTCCGCCACTTCTGCCGGGGGCGGTAGAGTCAACACCAAACCGGGGAAATTGAGCCTTTCCTGCCAGACCGCGGGCTTCTTGGCGCTGCTGATGAGCAGCACGGTATGGGCCGTGACCCCAGAAAGGACTTCAGCTGCCGGGATTGCCACCAAAGTCTCGTCCGCGACAATGACCAAGTCGGGCCGGCGGATGACGCCCCGCTCATTGATAGCCCCCTTGGAGGCCCGGACATAGGCGAAGATGGGCGCGCCCCGACGCTCCGCGCCATAGCGGGGGGCATCCTGGACCTCAAAGCCAGAAAGAAAGAAGGCCGTGCCCAAAATGCGGCCCGCGGTCTTCATGCCCTGCCCGCCCCGGCCATGAAAACGTAGGCGATACATAGCGCCCCCAGAATGATATCGGAAGAGGATGTTTTGGGGGAGGGGGCTAAGGGCCGCGAGCCCTTACCCCCT
>JBFLZI010000322.1:0-1030 GCA_040756315.1 Thermodesulfobacteriota bacterium
CTTAAATCTCTTTACTCCTCTTACTCCTCCCGCACCCTTTGGGGGTGGGTGTAGATATTGAGGTTATTTTGGCGGGCGAAGCCGATGAGGGTGAGGTTCAGTTCCTGGGCCAGGGAGAGGGCCATGGAGGTGGGGGCGGAGACCGCGGCCAGGATGGGGATGCCGGCCCGGACGGTTTTCAGGGCCATTTCAAAGCTGATGCGGCCGCTGAGGAGGGCGATCATTTGGCTAAAATCCCGCTTTTCCATTAAAGCCCGGCCGATGACCTTGTCCATGGCGTTGTGCCGGCCCACGTCTTCGGCGCTGAGGAAAAAGGCGCCGTCCGGGGAGGCCAGGGCCACGCCGTGGGTGCCGCCGGTTTGGCGGAAAAGGGGCTGGGTCTCTGGCAAGCGGGCGATGAGGTTCAGGAGTTGGGCCGCAGTGATGGTGAGGGAACTGGCCACCGGCTTTACTTTTTGGCAGATTTCGGCGATGGCTTCCTTGGCGCAGAGACTGCAACTGGAATAGGCCACTTCCAGATGACGCCGCCCCCGGCGTGCCAAAGCTTCCGGGCTAAGCATGACGTCCACCACATTGGGGGGGAGCAGGGGATCGGTGGCGGTGCCGCAGAAATGAATAGTGATAACCTCCGAGAGGTCCTGAACGATGCCTTCAGTGAATAAAAAACCCAGGGCCAGTTCCTTCTCCCAGCCCGGCAGGCGCATCAGCACCTGGAACGGCTCTCCGGCCAGGCGGATTTCCAGGGGTTCCTCCACCACCACCTGATCCTGGACCGCCTCCACCTGCCCCTGCCGGTAATGCCGGGTGGGCCAGTCTGTCATGGATTCAGCCATATTTTTACCTAGTTGAAGCTGGTATTGAGGAGAGGGCCGGGGGAGCAGTGGCTCCCCCGCCCTCCCCTCAAACTCCCCTCCCAACCCCCTTTAATTATATTGGTAGCACGGGCATCTTGCCAGTGCCCACAAAGGCTGGAAGCCTGTGCTACCAATTATTTATGTAAGGGATTGGGGGAGGGGGTGTGGGGGAGGGG
>JBFLZI010000323.1:0-1027 GCA_040756315.1 Thermodesulfobacteriota bacterium
CTCCCCCAAACCCCCTCCCCCAATCCCTTAATATAAAATGGTAGCACAGGCTTCCAGCCTGTGCGGGCACGGGCAAGATGCCCGTGCTACCGATATAAGTAATGAGGGGTGGGAGGGGAGTTTGAGGGGGGGCGGGGGAGCCACTGCTCCCCTGGCCCTCCCCTCAAGTCAACTTTCCATCCTTCACTTGCCAGCCAAGGCCCAGATGATTTCGTAGGTGGCGGGGATGTAGCCGTTTTGTCCGAAGGTGTTCTGGTAGGTGGCGATCAGGGTTTTAAGGAGGCGGGGAGAGGAAATTTGGGGGTGGGGGTTGGTGGCCCCGGTGGCCTGGATAGCCTGGAGGAATTCGATGACCGTGGGAAAGTTCAAGGTAAGGACTTGCCGGGAGACCTGTAGGTCAGAGAAGCCGGCCTGGTCTAAAAGGGCCGCCCAATCTTTCTGGCCCAGGAAGTCGGCCGCGGCAATCTTCCGGGAATTGGCCGAATAAACCCTGTAAGTCGCCTCTGTAAGGGACGTTCCCAGTTCCTTGAAGGTATCCGGCCCCAAGGCGGCAAAGGCCAGGACGCCTCCGGGACTCAGACGATGAAAGTAGGACTTTAAGGTTTCCGGGGGATTGGTAAACCACTGAAAGGTGGAATTGGAGACGATCAGATCGAATTCTCCCTGGCCCCAGGCCTCCCCGTCGGCCACTACATAGGCCACCCGGGAGTCAAACCCCAGCCTTGCCCGGGCCCGGTTGATCAGGGCCGCATCCAGGTCCACGGCCACCAGCCAGGCTCCGGGGTTGGCTTGCCGGAGCTTTTGCGTCAAAAAGCCGGTGCCGCAGCCGATTTCCAGAATGCGCCTGGCCCGGATTAGCGCCGCCTCACTTAGAGCCAGCAACTCCTCCCCCATGAACCGCTGCACTGCGGCCTGGCGGTCATAAGAAGCGGCCCGCCGGGCAAAATTCCGTCTTATACTTTGTTTGATCTGCATAATTTATTTGAGTGGTTTGGGGGAGGGGGCTAAGGGCCACAGGCCCTTACCC
>JBFLZI010000324.1:0-1002 GCA_040756315.1 Thermodesulfobacteriota bacterium
GGCCGGGGGAGCAGTGGCTCCCCCGCCCTCCCCTCAAACTCCCCTCCCAACCCCCTTTAAGGGATTGGGGGAGGGGACATGGGGGAGGGGGTAAGGGCCTGTGGCCCTTAGCCCCCTCCCCCATACCTCTTAACCATCTTTTAGAGCCCCCACTGCCGCCAGGATTTGGTTGGTCGTGGTTTCAAGGGACTGGTGGGTGGTGTCGATGGTGATCTGGGCGGCCTTTTGGTAAAGGGGTTCCCTTTCTTTCAGGACTTTTTCCACTTCATTCAAGGTGTCGGCCCCGGTGAGGCTGGGGCGGTTCGCTTCGGTGGCCCGGTCCTGGGCCAGCCGTTTTTGGATGGTTGCCGGGTCCGCGGTCAGCCAGACAATGATGCCGTGTTCCTTTAACGCCTTGACATTGTCCGGGTCCAGGACGGCTCCGCCCCCCGGGGCCAGCACCAGGCCCTGTTTTTTCCCGTAGCGGGCCACCAGTTCCTTCTCCCGGCGGCGGAATTCCGGCCAGCCGTACTGGGCCACGATGTCGGCGATGGATTGGCCGGCCTCCTCTACCAGAACTTGATCCAGGTCCACAAAGGGGCGATTTAGCCGCCGGGCCAATCGCCCTCCCACCGCGGTTTTACCGCAGGCCCGGTAGCCGATAAGGATCAGGTTGGTCTCCGGAGACAAACGGTCTGCCTTCTGGACGCCCACTTTAGGTCAGAGATTCTCTTTGGATTTTGGAAAAATGAATGTTGCCAGACGGTTAGCTAAGTTTACTAAAAATGGTCTGGAAAGGAAAGGATTTGCCGTGAAGAAGAATGGTTTTGTGAGAGTTCAGTGATTGCCCTGGCTTCCAGCCGCTGCGGGCACGGGCAAGATGCCCGTGTTACCCTTTAATCATAAAGGGGTTGGGAGGGGAGTTTGAGGGGAGGGCGGGGGAGCCACTGCTCCCCCGGCCCGCCCCCCACCGGTCCACGGCCCCCACCAGAGACACCCCCCGAGGTGGAGGTAAGCCAGGCC